>JARRJI010000020.1:0-16984 GCA_037379595.1 Acidobacteriota bacterium
TGATGGACAACGGCGACGGGATGGTGGAAAGACTTCTGCAAGTCGGAGGCCAGATCCTTGACGGCCAGTTGCAACGACTGCGGTTCGCGCTGGTCAATGAAGACGGAGGTCTCGCGGTTCACGGTGATCTGGCTGAGGGCTGGTACGGCGAACAGGCCGAGAGCCAGAACGCAGGTGGTGAGATATTGCATCAAGGTTCCTCCTTATCAGTTGCAGTGCCGGGGTGCGGCGGAAAACAGGGGACTGGAAAATTTTACTCACTGTGCACGAATGAGACAATTTTCTGCACGAAGGCGATTTTCCACGCCGATGATTCTATCTAACTTATGCATAATGAGCAAGTTACAAAATTGCATTTTGGCGGGCGGAAAATCCCACACGTCTCATTCCGGGGGATTTTGGCCGGATGATAGCCTACTACGAACAGCCTACTACGGCCCGCGGAGCCGTTTTCAGGTTTTCCCCGGGCGACCCTTGATTCCCCTCCGCCGTTTTCAGAAGGACAACTTCAAAGCCAGTTGGATAACCCGCGGCGTATTCGACTGGCCCGTGATTGCGCCGAAGCTCGACCCCACATAGCTCAGGTTGGGATCGCTGAAGTTCGGATGGTTGAAAGTGTTGAAGAACTCGCCGCGAAACTGGACGCGGAAGCTCTCATGCGAGGCCATGGGGTAGAAGTTCTTGAAGATTCCCATATCCCACTGCCAGGACCCGGGGCCCGCGATAGCCCCCTGGCCGATATTTCCAAACTCTCCAACCGGCGAAAGGCCGAACAGGGAAGTATTGAGGAAGGGGACGCAAAACCTCACGGACGCGCTGCAGGGTGTGGCGTTCTGCTGGGCGCCGGTGCCAAGCTGGCCACCGGTCCCCAGGAAATTGACGCGATCGCTGCCCAGTCCGGTCTTGGAGTTGTCGGTCCCCGCCAGCACGGTCAGGAAGTCGGACGACTGTCTTGTGAAGATCCCTGACCAATCCCAATTGCCGAAGACCGTCTTGACCAGGTGGTTGGAGTAGCTCTTGAGGGTGGGCAGCATCCACACGTACGACAGAACAAAGGCGTGGGTATGATTGAAGTCCGCCGGTCCGCGGTCAAACGCGAACTGGTACGGGTTGCCGTACGGGACGCCGGAACCCTTGCTTGAACCGACGTCGGTGATGCCTCCGTTTGACGCCAGCTCCTGCATGGCCTTCGAGTAGGTGTAATTGGCCAGCAGCGTCAAATTCCGGAAAATCCCCGGCAAGCCGGGGCCGGGCCGCTTGGTGAGGCTGACCTGAAAAGCGTTGTAATTGGAATTGCCGCTGTTGCTGTTCATGATGATGTCCGAGAAGCCGGAGTAGATGCGACGTGCGTCCGTGGACAGCGAATTGAACGCGGTCTCCCCGGGAATATACTGGGCGGGATTGAGGTCCTGGTCCTGGCGGAGGTGGCTTGCCGAATTGCCCACATAAGACATTTGGAGGGCCACATCCGAGCGCAACTGGCGTTCGACCGTAAAGTTCCAGGCGAAAGTGGTCGGCGTCATCCATTGCACCCCGGGCTGCAGACCAAAGACAGCCACGGGGCTGGGAAATGCGATGTTACTGGGAGCCGTGGCCAGCGTATACCGCTCGGGGAAAGCCGACGCAAAAGCTGCCTGCCCGGCCAGGGGATTGGTCAAGCCGCCGCCCAGGTAAGCCGGTACCGGCGGGAAAAGATCAATCCGGTTGCTGAAAGGACTGATGATCGTCGCGTCATTGAGGAAAAGGCCGGGCAGCCGGGTGTAATAAAACATTCCCGCGCCACCACGAAACACCGTCTCGTGTTTCCCGGGAGGATCAAAGGCAAAACCCACCCGGGGTGCAAGATTGTGATAATTCCCCGGCTCGCCCGTTGGCGGCACAGTGAATCCGTTATAAGAGTCGCCCACGAAGAACAGTCCATACGGAGCGTTGGGGAAGCGCTTGGACTGAACGCACCCACAATAGGCCCCGGGGAAAAACTCCTCCATGCGTCCGTAGATTTCCTTCATCGGGACTTGAGGCGACCACCGCAGGCCTCCGTTCAGCGTCAGGCGAGGAGAAAACTGCCATTTGTCGTCAACGTAAAGTCCCTGGACATTCTGGCGCTGATCGGAGTAATTGCCGGAAGTCTGGGTGAAGGAATAGAGATTTCCGGTAAGGAAATTGGCCAGGGCATTGCCGGTATAATCGCTGGAATTAAAATTCCAGTCGCCGTTTTCCCGGTCCGTGTTGCGGATATTGCTCTGGTCGTGTTCGTAGTCTCCGCCGAAGCCGATGGTGTGCCTGCCGAGAACCCAGGAAGCGCTGTCGCGAATGTCCACGCTGTTGCGATAGAACTCTCCGCCCGTGAAACTTCCGAGGCCAAAATAGCCGCTGGCGCCGAACCCGTGATAGCCGCCCTGGGAGGTCGGGAGCTGGAAGACCTTCGTCCCCAACTGGCTCAATTGCATGGATGCCGGGAGGCCCTGATAGCGGAAGGAGCCTGTGCGGAGGAAGCTGAGGTAAGTGGCATTCACCAGAGTGGCGCTTTTGGCCCAGGTATAGCTCAGCAGATAGTTCTGTGACTGCACGGTGGAACCGTCGCCGGAGAAAGTGTTCCGAAGGCTGAGAAGATCCTTACCGTCAAAGGCCGGAAGAGCCGCGAAGCGGGCGAGATAGGCGCGGGCGGTAAGACGGTCCTGCCCCCGAAGGGTCTGATCGAAGCGGGCGTCGTATTCGTTCAGGCTCTGCCCGTTGACAGGCTGGAAATAAACCGTGCCATTGGCTGTTTCGTTGCAATTCGGGCACAGAACCTTGCTCATGTTCAGGGCCACCGGGTTGATCGGGGTGTTGGGGTCCGCGGCAAGGTTATTCCCTGGAATGGGTGCTCCCGTGGCCGGATCCAGAAGCTGAACAACCGTGCCCAAAGGATTGTCCGGGCCGGTGGACAGGTAATTGGAAAAGTCACCGTTCAGGTTGGCCGGCGTGGGAATGACGGCGCTCTGTCCGCCGATCGTGCTCGAGATTTTCGTGTGCTGGTACCCGAAAAAGATAAAGCTCCTGTTCTTTTTGATGGGGCCGCCGAGGGTGCCGCCAAATTGGTTGCGCTTCAGAGGGTCCCGGTTCTCGGAGAAAAAGTTGCGGGCATTGAACGCCTGGTTGCGCACGAACTCGAACGCGTCGCCGTGCCAGTGATTGGTGCCCGACTTCGAAACCACGTTGACCACCGCCCCGGAGTTTTCGCCATATTGCGGGCTGAAGTTGCTGGTCTGGACGCTGAACTCCTGCACGGCGTCGGGGAAGGGAAAGGGATCGTTGGTGTTGCTGAGCAGGTCCTGGTTGTCGGCTCCGTCCAGGTTGTAGGAAATCTGATTCGGCCTTGCGCCGTTGACGGAAATGGATTCCGTGCCCGGCACCTGCTTGGTGGTGCCTTGCGTGGTGCCGTGGCCGCTGGCGACGGTCGTGCCGGGAACCAGCAGAGTCAGGTCCGCCGCGTTTCGGCCGTCCAGAGGCAAGCCGACCACCCGGGCGCGGTCAATCACCTGGCTGATGACGGGACTGATGGTGTTGAGTAGCGCCGTCGTCGCCGCGACGGTGATGGACTGTGCGGTCGAGCCGACCACCAGCCGAATGTCGATGGCGCGGGTCTCGTCGGCCAGAAGGGTAACACTTTCAGAGAATTTTTCGAACCCCGAGTGCGTCGCGGTCACGACGTAGGAAGAAGGGAAAAGCGAAGGCACGTAGAAAGTCCCGCTGGGATTCGTTGTCACGATTCGAATGACTCCCGTCGAAACATTGGTCACGATGACGGTTGCACCTGGAACGACACCCCCGGAAGGGTCTGTCACGGTGCCGGAAATGGCTGCATTGCCCTGCCCCTGCCCGTTGGCAAAAGCCGGAACGAACAGAACAATCACCAAAGCGAGTAAAACGATCCGTTTCATATATTCCCCCTCCATCGTTGGCGTGAATCTGGCTGAACGTCCACTTGCACGGGCGGCAACTGCTGCAGAGGCACAGCGTCGAAGGAAGCCATGGAGGAATGAACGGATCTCGCTCTTTGGAAAATCGAGGGAGAGACCGCCCCAGGGTCCCTGCCGGCGCCAGACGTGCGAACGCGTCACACGCAGTCTGATTCGACCCGCAAACAAGTTGCCCGACGCAAAGCTTCAACGATCAGTCGAGACTGAAGTGCTGTTTGCCGCGCGAGATCGGCCCGGGAAACAGGCTGGCTTGTGCGGATGGCGTTGAGAACCAGGCTTCGATTGATGTCGCGCGCAGTCTCAGAGTTCGCCCCATTCGGTTCCGTCCGCTTGCCTGCCAGAAAGTGTCCCCTGGACGGTTCTGTATATGCCTTGGACTATACCGCTAAATGATCACTAGTCAAGCAAAATATTATCTTTACAGGAACCAGGCGCGAGGGCGGGTGGCGCAGACATTGCAGTCGGAAAGAAAAGGACGCCGGAGCCTCGACATGCCGCTAGAATACAGCACCGTCAACGCGCATCACCAGAAGAACCGCGGACCGCAAAGCCGGCGGACCGCGCTACCTTGCTCCGAATCGAAAACACGTGCGCGGCAGTAGGTGCTGGCCGTCAGATAGTGAAGGTGATTTTCGCCGTAATACCGCTGCGGTTGTGGCATTTCGACACTCTAACTCCAGTCAGCTTCGCTGATCGCAGACACTCCAAGGCCAGTGTCTGCGCCACGCCTGAGGGACTGGCTTGCAGTGATGCGGTGATTGTCAGCGCAGAGAGGCGCCATGATTGCCCGCTACCGGCTGCCGGCCGCGCCGTGGCGATGCGGAATTGCGGCGAAGTCCTGCGTGATGTAAAGGTCGCCATTCGGAGCCTGCACGATCCCGATTCCCACGTCAGTGTAGACCGGGTTCAGGATGTTGCCCCGATGATTCTCCTGGAAACGAGGCTCGTCCATCAGAGAGGCTTCCGCGTCAGCGACAGTTCTGTTGATAGCGATATTCTCCGCCAAGGCACGCCAGTGGATTCCGGTTGCGTTAATTCGCACAAAAGGATTCCTGCCTTCGCGGTCAACGTGGTCAAAGTAGTGGTGCTCGAGCATGTCGCGAGAATGCGCCAGCGCCACCGCAGCCAGCTTGTCGTTCCACCTGAGGGGCTGTGCCCGGCCACGCGTTTCGGCGGCGTTCGCGGGATCCTGACGGTCGCGGTTGACGAGTTTCCGCATCTGCCTGGCCAAATTGGCCATGCGCTTAGTACGGGATGGTTGCGGCGAAACTGATCGGGCGGCGCGGTTTGTGTCGAAACGGCTCCCGGTACGCTGATCGTTTTGCCCTGCCGCCACCGATGCGCTGTCGGGTTCGCCGAAGTGATGCCACACGCCCGATGGGTCGGGTTTCTTCTTCCTGATGTTTTGGGCGGGGGCGTCCGGGCTAGTGGATGTTGGAGTCTGGGCTGGACCCGCACAGGCCATGGCCGCGGCCCACAACAACCCAGCAAAAACAACGGCCAATCGGCAAGGAGAAATGGCTCTCATAATGGCGCATCACCCCGGATGTGTTCACAGAAATCACAACGGCCTTTCTTGTTGATTTATGGCTGCAACCGATTCCTGGCGCTCGAAAGATGTATCAAACTTTTGCTCCGTGCGCCGGACTTCCTCAATCACGCATCTCGGACAACGGTGAATCCGGCTGACCCTTGAGCCGTGCCGTGGGCATGTGTGGACGTGTGGGCCTATGTCCGCCTCATCCTGGTCAGGTTTTATCGTCTCCATCGTTGCATCCCTCGAATGCTGATTCCAAAAGCGAGCCTAACGAGGTCACGCCAGTTTGACAACGGGACTTTGGTTCCAGGGATCACCGTTCTATCGGCCTTGCACAATTGAGCTTTACTAGTGATCCCGGTGCTTCTCAGGGTCCAGGAGGACGCGAGTTATGCTTGCTCCCGGCCGGAAACAACCTCGCTCGGGGCCGATTTCTCAAGCTCGCCTGTGGGCATGTCGCAACGGCCAATGAAGTACGCGCCGGGATCCACTACCATTGTGGGGGTTTCAACGTCGCCCAAGAGGACCCCCTGTTCCATGATTTCGAGTTGTTGCGAGGCGCGAACGTTCCCTTTCACTTTGCCGGCTATGCTGATTTGTGTCGCCTCAATATCGGCTTCGATGTCTCCCTGGCTGGCCACGATGATCGTCCCCGTCGAACAAATCGCGCCTTTGAACTGGCAGTTCAAGCGGACCATGCCAGAGGCAACCTTTACGTTGCCCTCAATCTCGATTCCCGGTTCGAGCAAGGCAACGATCTCCTCGTCAGGCACCGCTCGGCGACCTTGCCGGTGTTGCCGTCTAATAAAATCAAGGAGCATAAAAACCTCCGATAAAGCAATTACAGGCCGTCCGATACGTCAGCTTTGGGGCATAGGACGATCGAACTGGGGGTCCTTCCTTTGTGAAAGTCTTTCCTCCCATCGCGCATGAGCGCGGCCCAGGTTCCCTTTGGTTCGCCTAATTGAACTGGCGATTCGTTGAACAGCAGTTTCTATCTCAACAACTGCGCTTGAAATTAAGGGGGGCGGGGAAGCTGTCGAAAACACCGGAGGAGACCAATGAGTTTGATTCCCGCCCCTACTCACCTCACGCTTGCAGGGTAGCACCAAGTCAATGGCTGTCAAGGAACGCACGTATTAGAACCTTGGTTCGGTCTATACTCGCGGAACCAGAGAAGCGCAAAAACGTTGGCTGGTAATTATATGAAAAGCATAAGCCAGTAGCGCGTTCCCCCGGTGTTGAGATCCGCGGTTCCTCTGGTGATATGCGTCCACGGTGTCGTATTCCAGCGCCACCCGCGGGAAAGCCATCCTGCTACTGGGTTACGCTGATCGCCGTCCCATCGTAGTGAACCGTCTTGTCAAAGACGTGCGCGGGATTGACGCCTGTGCCGTGGCCGGCGGAAACCCAGATGATGTTGAACGTGCGCTCCTTCACCATGCCGGGGTAGCTGCCCTGGCGCGCGCCGATGGTCAGGATGTGGGTCGAATCGTTCCACTCGATCGGGATCGTGGCGTGCTGCCCTTTCTCGTAGTCGTAGGTGGTGCCGTCGTCGTTGTAGAGGGTGAACTTGCTATCGGCTCCCTGATAGATGCGAAGCTCGATGGGTGCGTCCGGCTTTTCTCCCGTGTACTGGATGACCGGTCCCATGGGAACGATGGAACCTGCTCGGACGTAAAGGGGCATGATTCCGAGAGGCGCCGGAGTCGTGATCCATCTGCCTCCAGTGAGCTGCTGTCCCGTCCAGAAGTTGTACCAGTTTCCTTCCGGCAGATAGAGCCGCCGGGTTTCCGCGCCGGGATGCGTCACGGGATTCACCAGGATGGAAGGCCCGAAAAGGAACTGGTTTCCGATCTGGCGCGCTTCCGGATCGCCGGGAAAATCCATGACGAGAGGCCGCATCATCGTGTAGCCATCGTGCGTCACCTGCCACGCCACGGAATAGATGTAGGGCATCAGGCGGTAGCGCAAGACGTCGTACTTCGTGAGGATCGACTGCGCTTGCTTGCCGTAGGACCAGAGAGCGTTGTCGCCGCTGGCCCTGGTCCCGTGGACGCGGAAAACAGGGCAGAAAGCGCCGTACTCAAACCATCGAACAAAGAGTTCGCGGTAGGCGGGGTCCTCGGGGTTTGCCCAGACGAAACCGCCGATGTCGGTTGTCCAGTAGGGAAGGCCGGAGAGCATATAGTTCAGGCCAGCCCTTATCTGCCGCCTGAGAACTGTCCACGTGCAGAAGATGTCGCCTGACCATGCCGTTGCCGCGTTGCGCTGCATGCCGGGTGCGGCCGATCGCGTGAGGATGAACACGCGCTTCTGCGAGGAGGCCGCCCGCTGTCCCTTGTACACGCCCGACGTGGTCATCAAGGGATAAATGTTGGCGTATCGCGCCCCGTTGCCCATCGCCGTGTGCGCATGTTCCATCAGATTCGCTTCAGTGAAACTTTCGGGCTCGGTCGTATCCAGCCACCAGGCGTCAAATCCCAGTCGGAACAGGTTATCGTCGATCAGTTTCCAGTAGTAGGCGCGCGCCTTGGGGCTGAAGGCATCGTAAAGGCCGGAGCCGGGAAGCCATCGCGAGGTGGGGCTGTTCATGTGAATGAACCAACCATTTTTCTTCATGGTTTCGAAAGGAGTCGTCCCGGGCTGAAACGTGGGCCAGACGGAAATCATGATGTGGAAGTGGTCCTGGTGAAGGTCGCTGACCATCGCTTTGGCATCGGGATAGTTCTTGTTGAAGATGAACGAGCCCATCCTGGTCCACCAGAACCAGTCTTGCACGATGTTGTCTGCGGGAATGCCCAGTTTGCGGTACTCGCGCGCCACTCGCAGTACCTCATCCTGCGTCTTGTACCGGTTCTTGCACTGCCAGAATCCGTAGGCCCATTTGCCGAACAGCGGAGCCCGCCCCGTCAGGTCCCGGTACTCGCTGATGATACGGTCCATTGCCGGGCCGTACATGAAGTAGTAATCAACCGTGTCGGCCACGTTTCCGTCGATGAAAAGGTTCTGCACGAAGCGGTCATTGAAGCGGGAAAACGAAGCATTGTTCCAGAAGAACCCGTAGCCTTTCGAGGAGACAAAGAACGGGATTGAAATGTTGGTGTTCGCCTGCGAGAGATGAATGTCTTCGCCGGCATAATTCCAGACGCCAGCCTGGTGCTGGCCCAGTCCATAAAACGCTTCGTGAGCACTGGGGAAGAACTCAAGGTCGGCGTGATAGGTATGAAGGCCGTTCACCGTTGCCGGCGTCATAATGACCCCGCCGTAATCGCCTCCGGAGTGGAGCAGGACATGCCCCTGAGAGTCGGCAAAGCGAATGGTTCCGTGCTCGCGCGCAATGGACACGCTCAGGTCGGAAGTCTCGACTGAAACCGCTTTCTTCGACTGGTTGAGTTTGAAAGGGGAAGCGGGCCAGGCCGTGCGGACAACCATAGGATCAGGATGGTGTGGGAATTGGCCATTCGGCGAGTAGAGCACATGGATGATTGATGGCGTGCACACCTCCAGCCGGTATACACCGTGCTGCATGGTGAGCTCCACTCCGTTGCTCTCCTGTTTTACGGAAACTACGTTTCCCGGCGTGACCTGCTGGGCAAAGGCCACACCGCCAAAGAACATCAGCACTACTGCAATGCAAAACCAGACAACACGCTTTTTCATCGGCACACCTCAACAAGAAGATCGAAGCTGAAATGAGATCAGAGAGGACTTGTCTCTTTTGCTGGATTTCTTTTCCCGAGGCGCGATTGCACCGTCGGTTGATCCGTCGGGGAAATAATTGCGAAAAATCTAACGGACGTTTTGAAGGAATTTACCGGCACCGCTTGCCAGCCCTCTCTGCTCAGGACAGTCGATCGAGATTCGGCATTCGCATCAACAACGAAGGGTGATTGTACAACTTCTCCTTGAGAGGTCAAGCGTACTCGCCAGTTTTGTCAGGTATTCTTGAGTCAGGGAAAAAGAGGACAAGGTACTTGCACGGTGGTATCGGCCGACAGTTTCAGTAGCTTGCGGCAGCAGTGGGTGCCTCGTGGTTCGCCGTTCCCTTGATCATGACAAAGGCGAAAGATTCTCTCCAGGGATTACTGAAGCCGTTGCAAGCAAAGTCATCGGAGCCCAAATTACACTGCAACCGTGCTATCCTTAGAAAGTTGACTTGGACGCGAGGAAGCCGCTCTCCTATGGGAACCGGAAACGCGCGCCACGGCCGCTGGAAAGGTGAAGGACCAGGGGCGCGACGCAGCTAAAGCGCTTACGAAGGCACCGTTGGGCGTTTGATTGTGAGCCAAGGTGAGAGACCGGCAGGGCGAACCAAGTCATCAAAGATTCAATCGCAAAAGTTCAGGCCCGTAGCTCAGTCTGGTTAGAGCGCTACCTTGACACGGTAGAGGTCAACGGTTCGAGTCCGTTCGGGCCTACCATTACCACTTCTTACTAAGAGCAGGCTGCTGCTGTAGCAGGTATCGGTTTCGCTCAGACCTTCCACGTTACCTGCAGCGAATTCCAAAGTATCAATCGTGATTAGACAGCGGATCTGGGCGCACAAGCGTTTGTTGAGGTGGCTGGCAGCGTGGAACTTTACAGGCTTCAGTGCAATTAACTATTCAAGCTTCAGTTCTAAACTGGAGCCGATAGCCATTCACTCAACGCGCTGGAGATGCGGGCCAGGCTCAGGGGTTGGGTTTGGCCCTGGAGCGGATTGCTGGTGGGGCCGACGATGTAAGCCGTCTTTATGCTTTCGGCGAGACATACGGTGAGGGCATTCTGGTACTCAGAGTAGCGAGTTGATGAGAGCCAAAGATAATACGATAGCATCGACGCATCGATCGCGCTGCCGGGAAGGTCTTTCACCGCGGGCAAGGGATTCACTTTGTTCTGGTTCATGAAAACGGCAACGCTTGTGAAGGGTTTCGGTTTATTCCGGGTTCCGAAATAGCCAATGAGAACCGAGGGCCTCGCACGACGGAAAACTTCTGAGGCGCCCCATTGCACAAAGGGATTGCCCCACACAGACGCGCCGTTTCCGTTCATGAAAAGCGAACGGACGACTTCGCGGATGATCGGGCGATCCTTGATTTCCGGCGGGCAGAACTGGGAAACGTCCTCCTTCCGGATCTGATTGTAAATCTGATCGGCTGATGAGAGGTTGTGGCTCATCGTGTTAACTTGCTTCAGGAAATTTTCACGAAAGCTCTTCAGCCTTTCAAAACTCAGAACTGTAACGCCGGGCACCGGGTCAGGGTGGCCCCCCGCACCCAGCATGAACTTGCTCAGCGCCGTGCCGGCATCCAAAGCCCACACATCGGCGAAGGACCCGTTCGCCCTTTGGGCGATGGATTCCAGCAGGGTGCCGGAAGCCTGGGTACCTGCGTGCCCCCTCGCACCAAAAAGATCCTCGACAAACTTCCGCTCATTGCCCGAGATATCCGCGTCAAAATGCATGGCCTTGCCCGTACCAGGCCACCTCTTCCACATCGTGGCGGGATCAAAGGGAAGGCAGGCCGGGTAGATCATCAGAATCAACCGGTTGGGCAAGCGTTTGGCGTGTTTTTTCTTGTCTTCTTCTACCCCGCGATCAATCTGATCGAAGGCTTTCTTCACCTCGCCGCGCCATTTGAAATAGTAAGGCGAACGTGCAAGCAGCGACGCATCTTCGAGGGTTTGTTCCCGGACCGAAAAATCCCATCGCCTCACGTCCATCGCCTTTTCAAGCCGCCGGATGGGGGCAAAGAGTTGCAGTCTCTGGTCCGGGCTCAACTGGTCCAGATAGGTGAGCACTTCCAAAAGGTATTGGCGTTCGTAAGGAAAAAGAAAATCCCAGGAATGGACCTGCTGGTTGAAGTAGGGCTGGAATGTGGTGGGCAGGTCCTGGGAGATTCCCTTCTTGAGCCGCCTCAGAGTTTCGACCGAATCTCTCTCTTCCCGATTTGTCCGGCTTTCGTCCTGTGTGTTCATTCGTGTAAAGGCTCCCACGAGCCCATCTCTATTCTTTTCGAGGTCCGGCGATGTCGGAAGTGCCGTCAAGCTGCCAGGCTAACCTCCAAGTTCCTTGAGCCGGGCGCCCCGGGAGTGCGGAACTTTAAACCCAAGCAACTCAGCCACCGTCGGGCATAAGTCAATCTGCCGGATAGGTCTTCTGACGATGCGCGGGCGTCCTGCGAAGGCGCCCAGAACCATCAACCACGTGGAACGGCAGGAGGCGTCGTAGGCGCGGTGGTTAAAGAATCCGTTCGTGGAGCTCCCGTCGGCATCGCGCCCGAATTCCGGCAGGATGATGACCGTCGTCTTTCCCGCATAATCAGGATTCGCCTTTACTTCCTGCCACAATTCAGAGCAGAGCTGATCCACAGTGTGAAGGCCTGCCAAATGCATAGAATAAGAACCGAAGTGGGCAACTTCAACGTCTGAAAAATTCACCATCAGCAATGACGGAGCAAATTTCCGCATGATCTCGCGAGCCATGAAGAAGGTGAGCACATCTCCTGTCATCGGCCCTTTCCCGCGTACGAGGTCACCAACGGCTTTGCGAATAGTGGCGCGCACGTGCGGATCGAGGCGGTCCGCGGCGTCGAAGACGTTCCAACCCAAACCCTCGTAGTTCACTCCCTGAAGCATCTCCTCCATTTGAGCCTGGATCTTCTTGCGATTCCCGAGCTCCTGATTCTTACGGGCTGAGATCGCATTCACCACGGCATTGATCATCAGTTGCTTTGGGAGCACGACATTTGCCCCGAACGATGGGCCGTACCCGTGCGCCGAGCTGGATCCGATCAGGTCGGTCAGTGCCTTATTGCTGGCGATTACCCAGGCTTCACCCGGGGGCAGGTGGAGCTGCTTGCGAAAATATTCGAAAACGGTGGGCGCCGTCGGCGGGTCCTCACCCCAATCTCCCACCCGCTGCCAGGTGCCTGTCAGAATGCTGGAGATTGCGTTGAAGTGGGCGGTCACGCCCTCATTGCGCACCTCAGGGTAAAAAAGGGACTGGGGACCCAATTCCCGCGCCAGATGTGGAATGTTCTGGAAACCCTGAAGCGAGAAGGTCTCGTGACGCCGCACGCCGCCGATCACCGCCAGAATGACCTTATTCTTTGGACCTTTGCCGTTCCGGTCATTCCGGGCAAGCGCATTTCGTGCCAGGATTTCTTCTGCTACAAGCAACCCCGCCGCCCGAAGGAAGGCCCGCTTTGAAACATCCACGTGGTTCAACCTCCATGGATAGAAACTGCCCCGGTTCCCAGGCGCCTGCCAATCGGAAGCCGACCGCATTCATTCCAAAACTACTCGGGGAGATTATCAACCGCTTCTCGGGAATGTCTGTGACGTACATCACTCAGAGGGTTTCAACGCTCCCGGTGTCTTAAGTCGGGGGATGCGGGCTCTTCCGGCCCGTGCCTTGAACGATCCACTTCCGCGGTCCAACCCTTGGCAACATTGCCAATCAGGGCCCTGTTCCAACTCGAGCCGATCCTGGGGACGCCGTCATTAAGGCTCTCGTCTGCAAGGAACCGCCTGATTCTTTCTTTGCGACAATGTCCACCCAGGCCCACGGAGTCTGCTCGTGTTAGCGTTGTTGTTCAGCGATGCTTCTCGGGAAATTCATTGTTGGACGTGAAATTCGTTCCAAATCTCTAAAACCCCATTTGGCGACCTCCGCAGAATCACTTCTTGCACTTTCATCGCCCGCTTCCCGGCGGTTTCTGAGCGCCTTTGCGTTTCGGCTCCCATCTTACGGAAAGCTCGAATTCACCGACGCCTGTCGTGGACAAACCCTGTGCTAATTCACCCGGTTATTCAATGTGCTGGAAGAGGGAATAAAGTAAAGGCTTGACAGCGGTCGGGACGAGAGGTATAAAATAAACAGGTTTTTTTCTAAGCATATATGGGGTGTGCCGAAAAGGTCTCGAGGCCGACTATAAGCTCTCTGCCGCAAAGTCTGCGGTCGAGAGCTACTGCCCGTGGGGATTGAGACGCTTATTTCGTTTTCCTCCGTTTTAGCAAGCTCGACGCGTACACGAGTTCTTGCTTGTCGTGGAAAAAGGTTCGAATGTATCGCGTCTTTGCTGGCCTGAAGGAGCAGGGGAAATAGTTGACAGGGGATCACGATAAGGTGCAGCGACGAGGGGTTCGGAAGCGCTGGGACCACTTGATTCGGACTTCAACGGCCCCGAACTTCAGAATTCCTCAGGCGGAAAATTCAACAACGCCTGCCAACTAGTAAAGCCCTCACTCATAGTTATTTGCGATTCGCGTCGGTTATCCGTGGGTTTGCAAGTTAACTGCGCGTCGGTTTCGCGGGGTCTCTAAAACACTGAGTTGAACTGGAGGAACAAATGAGAAGGGCGTTTGTTTTTCTTTCGTTGGTGTGTGCAATGAGTTTCGGCGTATCGGCAAGCCTCGCGCAAAGAATCACAGGCTCGATGTCGGGCACGGTTACCGACTCGAGCGGTGCGGTTGTTCCCGGCGCGACGGTGATCATGCACAATGACGCTACCGGCCAGGATGTGCGCACACTCACAACTGATTCGAGCGGCGTGTATAGTGCCCCATTGCTGCCCATTGGACCCTACACTGTCACAGTCAGGAAAGAGGGATTCAAGGATTACGTGGCCAAAGAGGTTGTTCTGCACGTCGGCGAGCAACGAGCCCTCGACGCCGTATTGGAGCCCGGTGCGGTCACGCAGGAAGTCACCGTGACGGCAACTTCGATTCCCGTGCAGACCACAACGGCAGCGCAGGATCAAACCATTACCGGAACCCAGATTCGTGAACTTCAACTCAACAACAGGAATTTCGAACAACTTGTCACCCTACAGCCGGGAGTGGCCTCCAATTTACCTGACCAGATCAGCTTCGGTATCACGAACACGAACGCAATTTCCGTCAATGGTGCGCGCACCGGAGCCAACAACTGGACCGTGGACGGCGCCGATGTGAACGACAGCGGTTCCAACCTCACGCTGCTCAACGTTCCGAGCGTCGATGCTCTCTCCGAATTCACTATCGCCCGAAGCAGTTACGACGCTCAATATGGGCGCAGTGGCGGTGGGCAGATCAATGTGGTCACCAAGTCCGGCGGCAGCGAATTTCATGGAAGCGTCTACGAATTTGTCCGCAACGATGTGTTCAATGCCAATTCTTTCCTCAACAATTCGGCCGGAGTCAAGAAGCCGCCATACCGCTACAATGACTTTGGGTACACTATTGGAGGTCCCATCTTCATTCCGGGACACTACAACACAGACAAGACCAAGACTTTTTTCTTCTGGTCGGAGGAGTGGCGGCGCAATACGGTTCCGTTCGCTTTCCAGGCGACTCTCCCTACGCCAGCCCAGCTCCAGGGCACCATCGCCGGGCAAGTACCTGTCGCGCCGGCGGGTTGCGTCACCTACAACGCGGCGACGGACACCTCGCAAATCAGCCCCACGTGCTTCAGCCAGAATGCAAACGGCTACGTTGCGAACGTCTATTCACAGTTCAGTCCGAATCTCGGAGCCAATGAGCTTATCTCGTCGCCAACGGGCCTGAACAACTTCCGGCAGGAGATCATCCGGATTGACCAGAAACTTTCTGACAAAACGCAGGTTTTCGCGCGCTACATGCAGGACAACGTGCCGACCACCGAGCCCGGCGGTCTTTTCGCCGGTGAGCCGCTGCCCGGCATCTCTTCTACTTCCACGAACGCTCCGGGGCGAAACGTCGTGTTCCACCTGACCAAGGTGTTCTCGCCCACCGTCGTCAACGAAGTGGCGTTCAATTATTCCTGGGGAGCCATCAACAGCGATATCACGGGGGCGATTACGAACCCTGATTTTGTCGGTTCACTCATCCTCAACACGTTTCCCTTTACCGACCCGTACGGCCGTGTTCCGGGAGTCAGCATTTCCGGCATAACCGGAGTTGCGATCCCCGTTTCACCGTTCAAGGAGCGCAATATCGACAAGGGCGTCTATGACAACGTGTCGATCGTCGCGGGTGCGCATTCCATCCGCACCGGCGTCAACTTCCAGTGGATGCGGAAGAGTGAAAACGCGGTCAACCCGACCAACGGCTCTTTTGTCTTCAACACTGTCAATGGTAACCCGGCATTCGCCAACTTCCTGCTGGGCCAGGCGTTCAGCTTCAGCCAGGCCAGCCAGGATATCATCCCGGACCTGCATTACCTGAACTTCGCGGCCTACCTCCAGGACGACTGGAAAATCCGGTCGAATTTCACGCTCAACCTTGGGCTCCGATACTCCTATCTGCCGACCCCGTATGACGTGAAGGGAATCCTGGACAATTTTGATCCATCAACTTTCAACCCTGGCGGCGTTCCGATGATCGATCCCACGACGGGCCGCTTTGTTGCAGGCCAGATCTTGACGCCGGCGAATTACCTGAACGGGATCATCATAGGCGGGCAGAGCTCGCCTTACGGCCGGAGCGTCAATCCAAATTCCAACAATACAATAGGACCCCGGTTCGGCTTTGCCTGGGATCCGTTCAAAACCGGTAAGACTTCCATCCGCGGCGGGTACGGCATCTACTACGACCGGACGCTGAACGGCATCTGGGAGCAGAACCAGTTTGCCAACCCACCCTTCGTGAGCACCTTGACGCTGCTGGACACCAGCTTTGACAATCCCTCTCTCGGCACTCCGCCGGATTCGATTCTCGCACCGCGGAGCCTGCACGCGACCGGATCGCCCGACTTCAAGGTGCCCTCCTACCAGCAGTGGAGCTTCTCCTTCCAGCGCGAACTGATGCGGAATACAATCGCTCAGGTGGCCTATGTGGGCGCCAAGGGAACGCACCTGTTGGGAGCGTATGACATGAACCAGGTGCCACTTGACGTGCGGCTCGCTGACACGACGGCCAGCTTTAACGCACTTAGACCCTATCCCGGGTACAACGTCATTACCGCCATTGCGCCCATGTTCGATTCCAACTACAACTCGCTTCAGGTGTCGGTCAACCGGCGTGTGAGCCGCGGGCTCAATCTGGGCGTGGCCTATACTTGGGCAAAGACCCTGACCACCAATTCCACTGATCGAAGCTCTGCGTCTTACGACACATACAACCGGAAGTTGGATTACGGGCAGGCGGGCTACAGCCTCCCGCAGGTCCTGGTGTTCAACTACATCTATGATCTCCCCTTGTACAGGAACCAAACCGGGTTTGCCGGGCACTTGTTCGGGGGTTGGGAGATTTCAGGCATCACCACAATTGAGTCTGGATTCCCACTCACGCTCTTCCAGTTTAACGACCCCTTCAGCGCGATCGGCGGGGGGGTCGGGATCGATCCCAGCGCGGTGTCTCCCCGGCCCGACCGCCTGGCGGGCGTTTCACTGACCGGGCCGAAGACTCCGCAGCAATGGTTCAACACAGCGGCCTTTACGGACGCGGTCGGACATTTCGGCACGGCGGGCCGCGGTATCCATGAAGACCCTGGTGCGTTAATAGTTCTAATTCCCTGATCTCCATCATTTCCAGCAGCAGCAAC
>JARRJI010000021.1:0-26151 GCA_037379595.1 Acidobacteriota bacterium
CCCTGGCTAAACACCTCTTGCCGGGGTCGTCGCCAGATTCAGCAACTTGTCAGTATCCAAAGCAATCAGCAACGTATCCTTTAATTTGTAAACACCACGAGTAAGCTCCTGTGCTTCTCCTGAGAGAGTGCCGGGAGGCAACTCGAAGGTTTCCTCTTCGGTTTCCAGGACATCGCCGATCTCATCTACGAGTAGGCTCACGGCGCCGTCCTCGTGGCGAATCACTACATTCATAGGAAGATCCGCCTCGACGCGCTCACGCAGGTCCAGGCGGCGACGCATGTCGATGGCCGTTACAATCTGCCCGCGCAGGTTGATGAGGCCGGTAACCACCGGAGGTGCCAAAGGTACGCGGGTCATTTCCTGGTAGCGGATGACCTCCTGGACCTTTTCCACCTCCACGCCGAAGAAGAGCTTATCGACATAAAATGTTGAAAACTGCTGCTTTTCAGCCATCGTTAGCTCCTTGCTTCCAGCGTCGCAGGTTGTGGCGCACCAAAGGCTGCGCCCGAGCTGATGAGCCCCTCAAGGTCCAGGATTTCGGTGACGCGCCCCTGAATTACCAGTGATCCCTTGATTCCCTCGCGGGTGGAGGGCTGCGGGTTCGAAACGTCTTCCTGGACAATGTCTAGAATGCGCTCCACGATAAGCCCGATACTTTGCCCGCCGTTCGAATGAACCACCACCTGAACCTTGCCTGATTGCGGACTCGGCGGGCTGGCGCTGGACTGCCGGGGCTTCTGCCTGCGTTCTGGAACAAGAGAAGAGACGTGAACCAGCGGCAGGATGGATTTCCTGTATTGCACCACGGTCTGATCTCCGGTCCTTTCAATCGAGGTGCGCGGGAATTCTTCAAGCCGGGTTACCAGTGACAGTGGAATGGCCATTCTGCCGTCATCTCTTGCCAGGAACAGCAGAAGGGTTTCCTGGTCTTCGGACGAGAAGTCCGGACACGAAGCTGCGCCTTCTCTCACCACGGGTTCGTGGGATTCTGAAATCACACGCGCCCGATGCGCCAGGCCCAGTATGTCGAGAATCAAGGCCACCTTGCCGTCGCCCATGATGGTGGCGCCGGCAAAGGCGGTAATCCCTTTCAGATGTTTGCCCAGCGGCTTCACTACGATCTCCTCGGTGTCGTTCACTTCATCGACGATCAGGCCGAACTGGTTGCCGTCGGCTTGCAGAACCACAATGCTGACTGCACCGTTCTCAGAGATGCTGCGCTGAAGCGAATTGAGGAGTGAGACGACATGCTCAGACATCACGTGCAACATTGCAAGTTCGCGTTCGGCCCCGGCCGTGTCGCCGGAGTTCTTCAAACGAATGATTTTTGCAGTCTGCTCATGAAGCTCGGTGTGGGAGCTTTCAAGCTGTTTCATCTCTGGTAGATAGCGGAACTGCTCCATTGACGGCGAGTAAAGCCACTGGCCCAGAACGCATTTATCATTTCTCTCCGCCGCTTTGGCATCCAGGTCGACATGACCGTCAAGGAAGTTCCGGATTTTGTCTCTCCATGCCCGGTGGGCGTTTCTTGCCGCATCAAAGTCGAGGGCTAGGAGTTCAGAGCGATGCCCCAGGGCATTTTCAGTAGGCTGGCGACCACTGCCTTGGGCGGGCGCGTCCTTTTTAAGATCGACTCGGAGGGCTCGGTCTAGGTAGACCAGCGGCAACAGGCGTCCCCGCAGCCGGTATACCGGAGCTCCGTGAATCATCTCGATTCCCTTGACAGCTTCGTTGCCCTCCAGCCGCACCAGTTCCAGAAGGCTGATCTGGGGAATGGCGTAGCGCTCCCCGGCGCTGGTCACAGTCAATGCGGGGATAATTGCCAGAGTGAGAGGAATCTTGACCTTAATCGTGGTTCCCAGGCCTTGTGTGCTTTGGACGTCGACCATCCCTCCCGTCTTTTCGATATTGGTCTTGACCACATCCATGCCCACCCCGCGGCCGGAAACATTGGTCACTTTTTCAGCAGTAGAAAAACCCGGCAGAAAGATCAGATTTTCCGCCTCCCGCGCCGTCATCCGGGAGGCCTGCTCGGAGGTGATCAGCCCTCGCTCGACGGCCTTGCGCTTGACGCGGTCCACGTTGATGCCGGCCCCGTCATCGGAAATCTCAATGTTCACCTGCCCGCCCTCGTGGAAGGCCCTGAGAAACAGGCGGCCTTCGGCAGGCTTGCCGGCAGCCACGCGCTTGTCGGGAGTTTCAATGCCATGATCAACGGAGTTGCGGACCAGGTGCGTCAGCGGGTCCTTGATGGCCTCGATAATAGTCTTGTCGAGTTCGGTTTCCTTGCCCTCCATTTCCACACGAACTTTCTTGCCGCACGACATGGCCAGGTCCCGCACAACGCGTGGAAACTTGTTCCAGACGTTATCAATGGGCTGCATGCGAGCCTTCATCACCCCTTCCTGCAATTCCGTGGTGATCAGGTTCAGACGCTGTGTGGTGTTCAGGAAGGCAGAGTCCTTTTGCGAGGTGCTGAATTGAAGAATCTGATTGCGGGCAAGAACCAGTTCGCCCACCAGGTTCATCAACTTGTCCAGTTGGACGACATCCACCCGGATGTTGTTGCTGGAAAGGGTCGATGAGCGAATGTCCTTCTGACTGTGCAGTGCTTCCAGCACGCCTTCGGGAGGCATCGCTCCCTGTTCGACCAAGATTTCTCCAAGATGCCGCGGGTCACCGGCGGACTGCTGGTTAAGGGCCTTGGTCAATTGCGCTTCCGTAACGCGGCCTGACTGAACCAGGATTTGGCCGATGGAGGTGTCCTCACCCTCCGGTTGTGGATTCGGCGCTGCTTCCTGCGGTGGAACTTCCTGCTTGCTGCGGGCTGACTTCCGCGTTCTCTTCCTCTTAGGTTTGGGAGCCGCGGGAGAGGCTTTGACCTCGAGTGCGGCTTCCGGATTTTGCAGCCGGGTCAGGGTGTCAATCAAAGCTGAGTAATCTTGGTCTCCGTCGCTGCCGGTGGCCTCGATTGATGCAAGCATCATGCGCACGGCATCGACCATCGCCAGCAGGCCGCTCGTAATAGGCTGGTTCAGTAGCAGTAGGCCATCCCTCAGGCGGCTGAGCAGGTTCTCGCCGGCGTGGGCCACGGCTTCCAGCTTCTGGAAACCGAGGAATCCGGTGGTTCCTTTGATCGTGTGGATGGCCCGGAAAATTTCAGCCAGGAGATCTTTTGAAGAAGGGTCCTTTTCGAGTTCTACGAGATCCCGGTCCAACTGGTCGAGGTTCTCGGTGCTCTCGACAATGAATTCTTTAACAATATCGTCCATGCCATCCATCAGTCTGTCTCCTCCCCCAACTTATCGGTGCGTTTTCCACCGACCTTTAATTTCATGTGCCGGAACCAATATCACTATTTCAAGCGGGGAACGGGACGTCGTTGACAAGGGAGCTATGGCCAATTTGCAGGCCAGTTTGTGGAATCACGAGGAAACCATAAGAGATTACAGGTAGGAGTTTCACCCGTGCGTGGTGCGCTCTCGGCGTGTGCCGAGGACACCGCCTCTCTTCTGTTGATCGCATGTCAAGCCGAGTGACGCTCGACATGGAGGCACCAGTACTTTGGAACTATTTCCAGCAGGCAGACGCCGGGTTACGATGCGCGTTTACTGCTGCTCTCGTTAGACAGTAATGATAATGGAGACCTGAAGATGAGCGAGGTTGATAGACACATTCTCATCGCCGAAGAGCCCTCTATTATTAAGGAAGTGTTTTCCGTCATCTTTGCTGGTCTCGAGACAGGGGACAACGTAAGCTCTGCAATGCGAGAAAGGCTGGAGCAGTTCTCCAAAGAAGAGTATGAGAGATTGATTCTGGATGTGAGAGCATCAAAAGAACCAGTCGGGCGAATCCCTCCAGGAGTGAAGAGCCTTCGAGCCACCCAATTCGGACGCGTTCTGGCCATCGCCTGCGAGGTTACGTCCCCGAAGATGCTTCGTCGGCTCAAGGAGCTTTGTGGCCCGCGATCCTTTCCGGGAAGGTTGGCGTCCAGCCTGCATGACTTCATGGATACAGTTTTTTGAGTTTTGCGGCTCTTAACCTCGCTTCTCGCTTACTGCTGTGTGGCAACCCGCTGTCGCGCCGTCCTGGAAATGAGACTGTTAAAATTCAAGGGGCGAACAAACAAGTTGATTGGGAGTGATTGTGGGTCTTACCTTCCACCCGGGTTTGCCTCGATGGGCACGGGCATGGGACGTTGCGGTTTCCCCATGCGTACGTTCTTCCTCAGACTTAGCCGTATTCACCTTGGACTGGATGAACTTTGGTCTGTATCGCTCGCGGATGCCTGACGACTCCTCTTGGTCGAGCTTGGCTTTCCATGCGATATGGGTCAGCCCGGTGGACAAAAGTTGCGAATAGACCGGCATGGCTCGAGAGATTAAAATCTCATTATGACCGCCATTAACCGGGCGCTTGGTTGGGCACATCCGCTGGTACACGATTGGTTCGTGGGGCGCTTTGGCGCGCCCACCGAGCCGCAGGAGCAGGGCTGGCCGCACATTGTTGCGGGAAGAGACGTTTTGATTTCCGCTCCGACGGGCTCCGGCAAAACTTTTGCGGCATTTCTCGCCTGCATTGACGGGCTGGTGCGCCAGGGGCTGGAAGGCGCGCTTCCAGGGCACGTGGAGGTTCTTTACGTTTCACCCCTGAAGGCGCTCGGAAATGACGTTCACAAGAACCTCGAAATTCCCTTGCGTGGGATCATGGACCTCGCCGGCCGGCGCGGCATGGCTCTGCCGGAGATCCGCACCGCCGTGCGCTCGGGTGATACGCTGGCTCCGGAACGCCGAGCCATGCTCAAGCGGCCGCCGCAGATTCTGGTGACGACGCCCGAATCGCTTTATATCCTTCTGACGGCGGAGAAGAGCCGGAACATTCTGCAACATGTGGTAACGGTGATTCTTGACGAAATCCACGCCGTGGCCGACGACAAGCGCGGTTCACACCTTGCGCTTTCGCTTGAAAGATTGGACGCGCTGGTGCAGAGCGCAAATCCCGCGCGACCCGCGCCGGTGCGGATCGGTCTTTCCGCCACGCAAAGGCCGATTGAAGAAGTGGCGCGATTCCTGGCAGGCACGTCGCGCCGAGAACCGAAAGTTGTCGACGTGGGCCACCGGCGGGCGATGGACCTTGCAGTGGAAGTTCCCGCTGGCGAGCTGGGCCCGGTTGCCAGCAATGAGATGTGGGAGGACGTTTACAACCGTGTCGCGGCCCTGGCTCTTGAGCACCGGTCCACTCTGGTTTTTGTCAACACGCGCCGGCTGGTGGAACGCCTTGCGCATCACCTGGCAGAAAGACTGGGCGAAGAAGCTGTTGCGGCTCACCACGGCAGCCTTTCGCGCAAACTCCGGCTGGCGGCAGAAAAGAGATTGAAGTCAGGCGAAGCTCGCGTGATGGTGGCCACGGCGTCGCTCGAATTGGGCATCGATATCGGAGTAGTGGATCTGGTGTGCCAGATGAGTTCACCGCGGTCCATCGGCGTGGCGTTGCAACGGATCGGGCGCTCCGGACATTGGCGGGGCGCGGTGCCGAAGGGCCGCCTGTTCGCGATGACGCGAGACGACCTGGTCGAGTGCGCGACGCTGGTCCGGGCCATCCGTCACGGCGACCTCGACCGGCTTGAAATTCCCACGGCGCCGCTCGACATCCTGGCTCAGCAGATCGTTGCCATGTGCGCCTGCGAGGAATGGAAAGAAGATGACGTGTTTCGCCTGGTGCGGCGTGCCTATCCTTACGGCAAGCTTTCCCGCCGGGAGTTCGATGAAATCATCGCGATGCTTTCGGAAGGAATCTCCGCACGCCGCGGCCGGCACGCGGCCTTGCTCTTTCGCGATCGCGTCAACGGCCGGCTGCGTGGCCGGCGAGGCAGCCGTCTGGCAGCGATTACCGGCGGGGGAGCAATTCCGGACAGCGCGCTGTTCTCCGTGGTTTCTATGCCGGAAGGAACGGTGGTGGGAACCGTGGACGAAGATTTTGCGGTTGAGAGCATGGCGGGCGACATCATGCTGCTGGGCAACACGTCGTGGCGCTTTCGCCGTGTGGAGGCCGCGGCGAGCCGACTGCTGGTGGAAGACGCGCACGGTGCCGCGCCCAATGTGCCCTTCTGGAGAGGCGAAGCTCCGGCACGCACAGCAGAGCTCTCAGCGCAAGTGGCCGAATTGCGGGGAATCGTCAGTGGCATGATTCCCTCTGCTGGCGCTGCGGAATCCCATGGCGAGGCCATCAACTGGCTAAAGCGAGAATGCGGCCTCGACGAATCCGGCGCCGGGCAGTTGATCGCCTATCTCCTTAGCGGGCGTTCGGTTCTGGGAGCGACGCCAACGCAGCGGAAAGTAATCGCAGAACGCTTTTTCGACGAAGCTGGAGGAATGCAACTCATCATTCATGCGCCCTTCGGCGGGCGGATTAACAAAGCCTGGGGTCTGGCGCTGCGCAAGCGGTTCTGCCGGTCGTTCAATTTCGAACTGCAGGCGGCGGCCACCGACAACGGGTTGTGCATCTCGTTGGGAGAGCAGCACAGCTTTCCGCTCAAGGAAGTCTTCAATTTTCTCGATGTCCACTCGGTCCAGGCGGTGCTCGAGCAGGCTGTGCTGGCGTCACCCATCTTCAACAACCGCTGGCGATGGGACGCGAACCGCTCTCTGGCTCTTCTGCGGTTCCGCCATGGCCACAAGGTTCCCATTTATATCCAACGAATGCAGGCGGACGACCTGCTGGCTGCGGTCTTTCCTGGGGCGGCAGCGTGCCAGGAGAACGTCGTCGGCGACATCCAGATTCCTGACCATCCTCTGGTGCGCGAGGTGATGAAGGACGCCCTCACGGAAGCGATGGATATCGACGGCCTGAAGCGCCTCCTGGCTGACATTTCCAGCGGCGCCACCGAGTGCCGGGCCATCGACACCGCCGCGCCGTCTGTTTTTTCACACGAGATCTTGAATGCCAACCCTTACGCGTTCCTTGACGATGCCCCGCTTGAAGAACGCCGTGCCCGCGCAGTCGAGCTTCGGCGGGTTTTGCCCGACTCGGTGGTGCGCGAAGTTGGGCAACTCGATCCCGCAGCGATCGCCCAGGTCTGCCGCGAGGCTTGGCCGGATGTTCGTGACGAAGATGAACTCGCGGACGCGCTCCAGACGTTGGTAACGATGCCCGAGGCCTATGTCACGCCGGACGGCAAGGAGGCGAGAGAAAGCTGGGCCCCATACTTCAGCGCGCTCGAATCAACGGGCCGCGCGGGCCGGGCAGTCCGCAACGGCGTGGCTTACTGGGTCGCAGCCGAGACGGCAAGAACGTTTCGGTCCGTTCTCCCGGAATCGCACTTTGAGAGCGACATCGCAGCTCTGGAAGGCTCCGCTCCTTCGCGTGAGGATGCGATCTGGGAATTCGTGCGAGGCTGGATGGGCCATCTGGGGCCGGTAAGCTCAAACCGGCTGGTGCAGATCCTTGGCTTGCCAGATTACGAAATCGAGCAGGCGTTGTTGCGCCTGGAGGCGAGTGGAAGCATCCTGCGCGGGCGGTTCACGCGAGCGGATACCCAGGAGTGGTGCGACCGGCGGTTGCTGTCGCGAATCCATCGCCTGACGCTCGGGACGCTGCGCGCGCAGATTGCGCCGGTGACGCCTGCACAATTTATGGAATGGCTCCTTCGCTGGCAGCACGTTGCGCCGGGAACACAGGCGCATGGCGAGCGGGGCCTGCTGGAAGTCCTGTGCCAGTTGCAAGGATTTGAAGTTCCCGCCAACTCCTGGGAGGCACAGATTCTGGCGCGGCGCGTGGCCGGTTACGATCCCAAGCTGCTCGACCGTCTCTGCCTGACCGGCGCGGTGGGGTGGGGAAGGATGTCGCCGCACCCTGCCGTCCTGCAGCAGAGCGAAATCAGCGAGGGCAGGAAGGCGACCGCGCAGCGCGTGATTCCTTCAAGCGTGGCTCCGATTTCGTTTTTCGTGCGCGAAGAGGCGGACTGGATCGGGCTGTGCGCCCCCGAGCAAGGTGACAAAGTGGCTGGCCTGAGCCATGCCGCACAGGAGGTTCTTGAACTTCTCGGGCGGTACGGTGCTTCTTTTTTCCCTGATATCGTTCGCGGAACCGGCCGGTTGAAGTCGGAAGTTGAAACTGCTTTGTGGGAACTAGTGGCGGCGGGCCGGGTGACGGCCGACGGGTTTGACAACCTGCGAGCGCTGATCGATCCGAAGCGCCGCTCCGGGCAGGGTCGGGGACGCACGACGCGACCACGGCACAGCACCGGCCGTTGGTCGCTGCTGTTTTCCGGCGAAGCGCCCGGCCGCGGGCAAGCAACAGAATCGATTTGCAGAGCGCTGCTCGAACGTTACGGTGTGGTTTTTCGTGAACTGACAGTCCGCGAAAGCTTCCCGTTGAAGTGGCGCGAGCTCCTGCAGGTGTTCCGCCGAATGGAGGACCGCGGCGAGGTGCGCGGTGGGCGCTTCGTGGACGGGTTTCCTGGCGAGCAATTTGGACTGCCTGTTGCCGTGGAATCGCTGCGCGCCCTGCGTAATGCTCCACCATCGGGCCAGACTGTGACCCTATCTGCTGCCGACCCGCTAAACCTGGTCGGCGTCGTCATTCCCGGTGCCCGGGTTCCTGCGCTGTCGAAAGAACGAATCGTTTTGAGAGATGGAGTCTTCATCGCGTCCGCACACGTCGACGACCACGGCGACGTTCGCGTGCGCGCCGTTGCTCTTCCGGCTTCTTTTTGAAAACTTGGATTTGAAAGGCTTGCAGTTCTTCGATTCCAACATCGCCAATCACATTTTCTGGCGCACCACAAAGTATGGCTGGTGTGAAAGAGTGCGGCCCAGTCCGGGATAGATCCATGCCTTCTCGGGGCCGGCGTGCAGTTCAAAGAAGTACTGCAGATGGAATGGCGATTGGGTATACCCTGCGGGGATGACGGCTTGGAACCGTTGACCCCGCGCTTGCATCGTTTGGACCTGGTAGTATTCCCCCTGATTCACATGCCGGTAGGTGAGCCTGACGAGCGTGGGGTGCGGCTGTCCGCCGGTCTCTTCAAGGGAAAGATCAATCGGCAAGGGCCGGCCGGGTTCGAAAGCGGACGGAGGCGTGTGCCGGCAGCGAGCCCACGGGCGCCTGGGCCGAGACAAGACTTCGTGAATGGCCAACCGCACTTTTTCTCTATCGCTTTCTGAACTTTCCTTCGCCTTTTCCATTCGTTTTTCCATGTCCGCGATATCGCTGTCGAAGGCCGGCAGGCGGTCGAACCAGTCTCCGCGCAGGTGCTTTTCAATGCCATAGGTGATGTCGGACATATAAACGCCTTTGGTCGTGCAACGCATAAAGGACTCCGCTGCGGGTTTTCCATGCGAAGAAGCGGCCCAACCCGGCCTGGATGGAAACATCGACGGCCAATCGCTGAAAGTCCGGCGAGGGCGGGTTGCTGTCGTGTTTTCCGGCTTCGGCCAGATGGTCGGTTGCCGCTTGGGCAAAATCCTCAAGCCACTGAGCAACCTCCAGGGGAGAATATTTCCCGGTACGATTTCCTTTCAGCATCTCATCGGCAAAGTCGTTGATCTGTGAAAACATCTCGGGATCAAACGGGCTCACGTTGTTAAAAATCCTGGGCGGCAGCGTGTCATGGTAAAGGTGGTTTGCGGCGGCATCGACAATCGGCATGTTGGTGTACATTTCCGGCCAGTAGGTGTTATTGGCCGCTGAGGGTCCACGCGCCGCTGTGACGAGTCGCAGGATGCGGCTTGCATTTGCCAGGGCTTTTTCTGCCTCGGGCGCGGCTGTGCGCAACTGCGTTCGCATCAGGCGCCGCCAGCCGTCGGGGTCTGTTTTCGGGTTGTAGAGGTTGCGGCCCCAGACGCGGTAGGAATACTCGAACTTTTCCCAGTCGTGCCGTGGTTTGAACGAATCATCTTCGTAGGCGCACCGGCCGCCGGGAAGTCCCGAGCCATGCCGCCCTTTGAAAGTGAGCGGCTCAAACAGATCGATGCCCAGGCATCCGCAAAAACTTCCAGCTTGCGCATCGCCTGCGGCCATAACCGGGTCACCCCACAGCAGGCAGCGCTGTGTCCCCGGCCAGATGCGGAAGATAACGCCGTAGGTGCGATCGCGCTTAAGCAGGTCGCCATAGCTGTAGCGGAGAAACCTTCTTGATCCCTCGCTGAGATCGAAGAACCCTTTCTTTTCCGGGTGAAGCGGCGGCATCTCCTTCTTGCGGATGGATGCCGGCTGATACGGCAATCCGCAATGTTCGGCCCAGTACTTGGGGGAAAGCGTGACCGGTAGATGTGTGGCCAAAGCGATGTCGATCATCCTTTGGCTCATTCCCTTCGCATGCAGATTGATCTCAATCCGCCGGCCCGTCCTTACAACGCCCTCAAGAAGCGTCTGCCAGAATGCGAAATTCTGCTCAGGAATTCCGCTTTCGCCGTGGACGCGCAGCACCACCCCGTTGATCCCGCGGCAGGCTTGGAGCACGGCGTAAAGTGCGTCGCGGCAGTAGCGAGCGTGGTTTTCCGGTGTGAGGCCCGCAATGGTGTAATTGGCATCTGACCCCTTCGGCCACTGGTAGCCATGGTTCCAAAGGCCCAACTGAAAATCCATTCCACGCCCCGCGACCTCATCGCTGATATAGCGCAGCATCTCAAGGTTTCGGTCCCGCTCGGAGTCCGGAAGGCCCACCGCGCGCACATTGTACCCCGGCACGGAAACCAGGAAAGGGTAGGCAAAATAGAAGTAGGCGTCTTTCACCCGCTGGGGATAGTCGTAGCCAAGCCCAAAGCTGAGCGTGAAGCGGTTGAAGCGCGCCGCGCTCAACATGTTGAGGTAGGAGGGCCACATCGAGCGATCGTTGTACCACGGATTATCCTCCACCGAACTGGAGAAACACCGGTCGGCGGCACGAATGACATTGACAGGCCGTTCAACAATCGGCGACTGCAGGTCGATTTCGGCCAAAGGCTTCTGAGCATGGTTGACGCGGTCCGCGATTTCCAGCAGCGCGTAATTCAGCCCGCGGGCGTCAGGTCCGCAGGCCAGCAAGACCTTTCTGCCCGCGGCTTTCCCGGGTACGATCGCCAATGATTCCCGTGCCTGCGGAACAGAGACTCCAGCGCTTTTCAGGATGGCGCGCGAGAGCGGCGATTGAGTTCCAGCGACTACAAGGCAAAAATCTCCGGCAGCTGCCTGCTCAACTTTTTCATGCGATCGGACTTCAATTCCGCGAGCGGTAATCGACCGCTTCAGTTCGTCTACGGCCCAGCGAACGATTGGCTTGCGGACGAGGGAATCATCCGGACTTGTGATGATCGAAACGCCGCGCCCCTCTGCAGCATTTGCAACGCGAGCGGCGGCAAGTCCGCCTGCCACAGCGGTCGCCTTCAGGAACTTGCGCCGGCTGATCTCCATTTCATCTAATGGTCGCATAACATTTTCCTCTCCCGGGGAAACCGTTGGATTCTCTAGCAATCGCCTGACGCCTCGCCCCGGCGGATTATATCACTTGCCGTCCCGGCTGCACTGCCAAATACCGACCCAGGCCATTACTCTCCAATCAGTGAAAGCGGGGCAACCAGCCATCTGGGTCCATGATCCCCGGGTTTCCTTGCGGTGGGGAGGCGGCAGGATTGCTAATTCCAATGTGTCTGAAATGAACAGGTTAGTGTACGGCTGAATTCACGAGGGAAAGGGGTCGCAGGATCATCCCGTTTAACCAGGGGCGCGAAGATGATAGGCGCGCGCTTCGGGCTTGCTTGAAAGCTGGCAAAGGGACAAAATGAAGGGACTAGGATCTCTTGCGCAAGAGCGTCGGGGTATTCGAAATGCCGCCCGGAACATGGATGACAAGCGAGCGACTGCCGGCCACGAATCTGATTGAAGAAGCAACCACGCAGAAAGAGGATCGGGGGGCAAGGAAGACGTTTCCACAGCATAATCGCAATAATGACGGTGAGCATCGGTTGGCAAAGGAGAAGTGAGTGCATGGCGTCTGTTCGAGACAGAACTCGTCGGAACGTCACGGTTCTGAGGAAACGCGCTGCCACCTTGTTTGTCAATTCGGAAGGTGGAAAAAGGGTACGGGCTGCTTATACGATGAACGCCTCGGGTCACGGGTTCAGGGCTCGGGGTTTGCTTGGGTTTGTTCCGGGACAACGTTTCTACTCTACACATTCTGGTGGGATTCCGGACACGATTCGGGAAGTCCCGAAGTGTCCGGAGGTGGATGATCGAACAATGTCGACGTTTGGAGGGGGCTCGAAATCCTCAAGTCATCGGATCTGCAACTTGAATACGGCAAGAGGATTTTCAATTCATAGGAGCAAGTGAGCCGATGGACAAGAGCTATTCTGATCCTGACGACTTATATGCAATGACCCCTCTCAAAGACCCTCCCAAGCGTAGGCGGGACACATGGCTGTACATCCTATTGTTGCTGGGAGGGTTTTTCGTGTTCGAATCTCTTATCCCGGTCATGCGGCTGCGTTCGAACCCGCCTTCAAGGTTTGTGGGCGTTAGGTCGAACCTGAACAAGGCTCAGGCCCGTGAGCAACAGCGAAGGGCGCGAGCTTGCTGGGACTATGCGCGTCAATCTCTGCAATACCGCTATCCCTATGGCCGGACTCTGCCGACGAATCCGCCACCTGCACTTGGAAACTCGAATGGAAACGCGTCGGAGATCAGCGGCTCCTGTTGGCCAAAGCTCCGACAGGCATGGACCCATTCGGATTCATGGGTGGAGAAGTATGAGTGGAGCACTGATTGGCTGACGGACCCGCATGGTGATGTCCAGGAGGCCTTGCACTACGTCAAGGTCTTTTTTGGCATAGGCCACTAGGGCGGATTAAGACTCGCACCGCGTACGGCATTGTTTGCGGATCGCGGCTTTTCAGGCAGCGCTGGCCGAGTCCGCTTTTCCGATTCAAAGGGGATATTGTCCGCATTCGCGCACGGTCTCGTACATCGCCAGCACATTTTCAACTGGGATTCGAGCCTGCACGTTGTGCGTGGTGTTAAAAACGTATCCGCCCGATCGGGCGAAAATCTTCAGCCGCGCGCAAACTTCCTGCCGGACCTCTTCAGGTGTGCCAAATGGAAGGGTTCGCTGCGTGTCAACGCCCCCGCCCCAGAAGGTCACGCCGTCGCCATACTCCTTTTTCAATTCTTCCGGCGCCATACCCGCAGCCGAACACTGCACGGGATTGATGATGTCAAAACCTGCTTCAATAAAGTCCGGGAGCAACGCGCGAACGGACCCGCAGGAATGGATGAAGCATTTCCACTGCGTGTTCTTATGAATCCAGTTGTTGACTTCCTGGTGAAACGGTTTGAAGAGGTCCCGGTAAGACTTCAGGGAGATAAAAGGCCCGTTCTGCTGGCCGAAGTCGGTTCCTGAAACGAAGACGGCCGTCACGCGATTCCCGACTGCGGCGAAGACTTTCTCAAGGTTCTTGATGCCGATCTCACACTGGCGCTCGAAGATTTTGTACACGTAATCGCGGCGCGTGACCGTGCTGATGTACCACTCTTCGACGTCACGAATGCCCTTTGGATGCTTCAACCAGGGAGCGGGCACCAGCGCAATATCTCCGAACGCTGTGCCGCCGAAGTTGGCCAGAATGGCCTTGTCGGTCTCCGTCGATAAGCGTTCTGCTTCGCGGCGGAAGTAGTCGAGATCTTCGTCAGTAATGGGACCAAATTCCTCCAGATTGTCTTCCACTTTGAGGGCATCGTCGTCAATGGGCGGCTGGCGCATGATCGAGTCGAAGTAGAATCCGCCCTTCGGCATGCGTCCGCTGGCGGGAACGGACTTGTCGCCTTCGGGGTACATCAGGATGTCCCCGTTCGCGTCGGGCTCGGTATTAAAACCCTCTGGGACAAGAACCGGCGTGCCTTCAAAAGTGGTCCAGGGCTTCCAGCCTTCGTTTTTGAAGCCAAACATGGTGGCTGGTTTCCCGAGTCCCACCACGTCAACGCCGAGCGCCTCCATCAAGTCGGGCTTGATTTCCCCGAGCATCTGGTAAGGCTCGGTGACTTTGACAGGCGTTCCCCGTTCGTCGAGACGTAGCGCCTGGCGCAACCGGTAGATCGTATCGACCTGCATCCCTGTCACCGCACTCGCTCCCAGGTCCAGCGGAACGTGGTCCGGCTCTTTGTGTTTAAGCACCATTTGAACGCGTTCGCGTGAAGTCATTATTTTTGTCCTCCTGCAAAGCTAAAAAGCGTACGGGGCAGGCGTTTCTGCGCTCTGGCACAGCGGGATTAAGCTGCGACAAGGTTTCGAGCCAGATCCACGGCGGCGGGAGCGTCCTTGCCATAGCCGTCGGCCCCGATCGAACGCGCCCAGCTTTCGGTCACCGGCGCGCCGCCGACCATGACCTTTACCTGCTCGCGCAAACCTGCAGCGGCCAGGGCCTCGATGACGGCCTTCATATTCACCATCGTGGTGGTCAGCAATGCCGACATGGCCACCAGGTTCGCATGGTGCTCGCGAACAGCCTCCACAATTCTCTCCGGCGAAACATCGGCGCCCAGGTCCACGATGCGGAAGCCGGCGCTCTCCAGCATCATGGCCACGATGTTCTTTCCAATGTCATGGAGGTCGCCTTTGATCGTGCAACAGACCACCGTTCCTGCCGGCCGCGTGGCCTCGTCACCCACCAGCAGCGGCCGCAGGATGTCGGTTGCAGCCCGCGCAGCCCGGGCCGCAATCAGCACCTCGGGGATGAAAAATTCGCAATCACGCATGCGGCGACCTACTTCGTCCATCGCCGGAACGATCGCCTTGGGGAAAATGTCAGCGGGTTTAGTCCCCTCGCTCAGCGCCTGTTGTGTCAGCTCTTTCACCAGCGGCGCTTTCCCATCAATAATGGCTTGTTGCAGGTTTTCAAATAAGGCCATACGGATCTCCTTCTAACTGTGAACGTGAGAATGTTGCGGAAAAGCAAGCGCGTCAACAAACGCTTCCTGAAACTTTGCATCAGCTTTTAAAGCCACATGCTCGATCTTCTGGCGCAGCCCGGTGTAGGAACCATCTTCGCCATCAATGGTGAAAAGGGCAAGCTTGGCACCCAGTAAAGCCGTGTTCCCGGCGGGCGAGACTTGATCAATGGGCAAATCGATCAATCCAATGCGCCGCGCACTGGAGCGGGAAATATAGTTGCCAAAAGCGCCGGCCAGGTAAAGCTTCTTTACGTCTCCCATGCTCAAGCCGAGGTGCTCCAGAAGAATCCTGAAACCGGCGGCAATGGCGCCTTTTGCAAGCTGCAATTCCCGGATGTCGCTCTGCGTCAGCGCCACCGGTTGAGCGAGCGTCCATTCCTTGCGCCCGTTGGCAAAGCGTCCGGAAGGCTGAATGATCTCCAGATCCAGGCCGGCTGCCACCGCATCGACCAGCCCGCTTCCGCACAGCCCCTGCGGTGCAGTGTTTCCCAGCACGTGACATGCGAGACGCTGGCCCTCCACTGTAACCTGGCTGATGGCTCCGGTCGCCGCGCGCATGCCCATCGTGATCCGCGCGCCCTCAAATGCCGGACCAGCAGCCGTTGAGGCGCACAGCAGGACGGAGGAGTTCCCGACAACAATTTCGCCATTGGTGCCCAGGTCAACAAGCGCGCCCAACTCTTTGCTCTTGCCGATCTCCGTGGCCAGCACACCCGCCAGCACGTCGCTGCCGACGAAGCCGCCCAGACAGGGCAGGAAGCGGACGGTTGAGCCTGGATCGAGGTTCCAGCCCAGGTCATCCGCGCGGAATATCCTAAGCCCTGTCTCCGGCGATTCAAACGGGTACTGCGAAAGGGGCTCTACTTCGACCTCGCAGAATAAGTGATGCATCACCGTATTGCCAACCAGCACCACGTCGCGAACCTCTGCTCGTGCCGCCTTTGCCGAGAAAATCAACTGGTCAATCAGGCTGGCAACCTGATGCCGGATCAATTGCGAGAGGGCAGGCAAGTGGCCGTCAGAGCAGGCGTATTCAATGCGGCTCATGACGTCGGCGCCGTAGCGTGCCTGGGCATTGAGCGCCGTCCGTACCGCCAGCACGCGGCCCGTGGTGAGGTCGACCAGTTGCGCCACAAGGGTCGTCGTCCCCACGTCGACCGCTACCCCGAGACCCGGCCGGGGTTCAAAGGCGAACGGTGAATCGTCCGTCAGGATGGCGGCGTCCCACTGGCGAAGCTCAACCTCCAGGTTGTCAGCCAGCGAGCACTGGCAGGCCAGTCGCCAGCCGTTTTTCAATTCCTCGTCCGAAAGTTTCTCGCGCTGCGCGTCATTCACTTCCGCAGTGCCTGCATGAACCCGAACCCGGCAGCCCCGGCAGCGTCCCCGACCGCCGCAGGGGAATTCCACTCCATGCTCGAATAGCAGGTCGCGCAAAGCCGTGCCCGCCGGAGCCCTCAATTCGACTTCTGTGGGGCGAAGCCGAATACGATATGTTTCTTTTTCGGTCAAAGTGTTCGTCCTCCGGCAGGGGTGTGTTCGCGGGCGTATCGTCCCATTGCATGCACGTTGGCAGGGGGCGTGTCACGTGGCACCTCGCAGCCCGCACCGACGATAAAGTTTTCGCCCGCTTCGCGGTGACATTCGGCTACGGCTTCGTAGACCGAGTCTGGCGTCCCGCCTCGCAGAACGCGCACGGGATCGATGTTCCCGCACAAAACCCGTTCCGGCCCCATCTCGCGCCGCCCTTCAACCATAGGGGCAAGCGAATCGAGGTCAACCATGTCGCTGCCCAACCGTCCCATCGCTCCAAGAATCGGCCGCGTATTCCCGCAGATGTGCAGGCGAGTGCGCGCGCCGGCGGCTTGCAGTCCCTCCACCAGACGCTTTTCGTATGGCCACACAAACTGATTGTAGAATTTTGGGCCGACCAGCGACGCCGCGGCGTCACCGATGCCGATCAGATCCGCCCCCGCGGCAAGCTGGGCCTTGCCAAAAGCCAGTTCCAGATGGATGACAAATTCAAAAAGCTCTGGAATAAATTCCGGGTCGTCGTAGAAGTCCATCATCAGGTTGTTGATGCCGCGCAGGTCGGCAGCTTCCGCGCAGGGACCCTCGACCCATCCCTCCACCAGCTTGTCTTTCCCCGCGCGTTGTTTCAGGAGCGCCACGGCTTCGAGCCGGTTTTGCATGCGCCGGCCGCTCGATGGCTCGGGAGCCTTCAGCGAGCTGAGCTTGTGCCTGTCCGCCAGCAGTGCGTTTGCCTCGTCGAGCGCCGGAGGCTGGTCAGGAAAATATTTGACCTGAGCGCCGCAATCCGCGGCTTCGCAGCCCGGATCAGAAATCACGCTCACGTAATCGAAATCGTAATCCTCTGCGATGCGGAGTTGGGCTTCGGCCTGGACATGGCAGTCCGTGGCGTATTCCAGGTACTTCACGCCCGTATGATCGGCGGCGAACATCATGGTGATCGGCATGAAAGGCAAACGGTCTGCCGATTGTCCATCGAGCATTGCCAGGATACGCTCACGCCCGTTCATATCTGTTCTTCCCGTTTAGCTGAATCGCCGGCCCGGCCGAACTAAGGATTGACGGGCTCGGCACTGATAATGCCTTCGTCGTACTTTGCTACAATCTGAAATCGCGGCGGGACAATTAGAAACTCCTTCTCGTCCCAATTGCCGTTCAGCAGGCGCTGGAGCAGACCGAGGTCCCCCTGGATCTTCTCAAAGGCCCAGCCGCGAGCGGCGGCATCCTGCCTTGTGCGGTCCTCGAAACTCGCGTCGGGCTCCACGCCCATCTCGATGAAGGTGAACTGCCGGTAATGCCGCGTCAGGTCGCCGAGTTGTTCCTGCAGGTAACGGGCGTTGTCCTCGCCGTAGCGCGCGACCATTTCCTCATACGTTTGAAGGAAACCCAGCTTCTTTCCGAGCGCAAGCTGGCTCAATTCACCGTCCGCTCCGCCGCGCTCGATCCACCCCGTCGTCTCAAAGTAGACGCCGGGATGGTTCTCAAAGTAGTCCTTGTAGCGGGAAGCGCTGCCCATGAAGAGCGTGATGCAGTCGTGCGCCCGGGGAACCACCAGCGGTTTGTCCCGCGAGGTCAGTCCCACAAGGCCGTTGTTGCAGAGGCCGTAGCCCAGCAGGATGGCGTCGTAAGGGCTGTTATCAATCCGGTCAACCGTTGCCTGAAGGCGTGCGTGCATCTCCTCGGTGCCGACGTCGTGCAATCCCTTGGGCAGAAATTCGACGTCAATCGTGTGGGGCGAGTGCGCCAGGAGCGAGCACATTTCGCGGAAAAAGATTTCGCAACTGATCAGACGCAGTCGCATGGGCCTGTCTATGACTTTCCTGCCGTTCCCAAATGTGTTGAAAGTTCCCGGATAAACGCCGGCGTTGTCCCGCAGCAGCCGCCAATAAAGCCGGCGCCGGCCTCGACCAGAGCCTGAGCATGGCTGGCAAAGGATTGCGGTGTCTCGCGATATTGCAGGCCCCCCTCTGAAATTTCGGGCAAGCCCGCGTTCGGTTTGATCCAGAGTGGCAGGCTTGTGGCCGCACGCAGGCGCTTGCAGACCCCCACGTAACTTTCCGCGCCCTGTCCGCAATTGGCGCCGATCACATCCGCGCCTGCGGCGGTCAGCTCAGCGGCTGCCTGTTCCGGTGTGGTGCCCATCATGGTGCGGTCGTGCTCGCGGCCGGAATCAAAAGTCATGCAGGCGACCACGGGAAGGCCCGTCGCACTCGCCGCCGCTACGGCAAGTTTCGCTTCGGCAAGATCGCTCATCGTTTCGATCACAATCGCATCCGCGCCCGCTGCAGCCAGCGCCCGGGCCTGCTCTTCGAAGGCCCCGGAGATTTCGTTTTCAGTGACTTCTTCCGTAACCAGCATTTTGCCGCACGGTCCCATGGAGGCGAAAACACGAGCACAGCCGCTCGCGGCACGGCGCGAAATTTCGACTCCGGCACGGTTGATATCCTGCACCTTGCCCTCAAGGCCGTGGCGGGCAAGCGAGATGCGGTTGGCGCCAAAAGTGTTGGTCAGAACAATCCGGCTTCCGGCTTCAGCGTAAGCGTGGGCGACCTCCTCCACGCGCTCCGGGTGTGACAGGTTCCAGGCATCCGGGCAGCTTCCAGGTTCAAGGCCGCGCGCCTGCAATTCCGTCCCCCAGGCGCCGTCCGTCAGGACGGGCGCGCTTGACACGAGGTCTTCGATCAGTTTCTTCATTGCTTTCCGTTAGCCAGGACTCCTGCTGGCTTTGGACAGACTACACTGATGAGGCAGGAGTCTTTCGTTCAGTGGAGTATCCGTCATCTTTGTATATTACCGGATAATTCCGGGCGTGGGCTCTTTCCAAATGCCGATCGAGAGAAGCGGGCTAAAGCGCGCATTCTGTGTGCTGGGGCTTTTGCCGGCCAGGACCAATGAACCTCCGGCATCAAAATCTTACCTGGCTGGCGTCGTGCTTTTCCTCCCGCCTTCTACCAGAACGTCAATTTACGCCTGAGTGCTTTTCCTTGCAAGGCCTGATGTACCGTTGTCGCGGTATGCCCCAGCATTATTTTGCGGAAGGTCGTGGGTAGCGTGGCAATCGGTCAGCTTGACGCTGCTGCCGTCGGCGGTTCGGATGTGGATATTGGAGAATTTGAAGCTCTTGAGGAAATCGTCCGAATAGCCTTTGACGACAAAGGCGCGGTGAGTCTCCGTGGCCGTGACGTGGAGAGGGTTTGCACACTGCGGATGAGGGCGCCCTTGCCGACATCCAGATCGACTACCGATTTCAGGAAAAGTGCGCCGCTCAGGTAGACACCCTGAGTGAATACCACCTTGCCATGGTCTGCGCCCGCCGCGGCCTGCTGTTCTCGCCTGGCGTGGAAGAGAATTGAATTGGTCCGCACACCCGAAGGCCACATCTGCGCCGGACACACTCTGTTGTGCCATTCGTCCATGCTGCGGGCAGCAGACCGAGGGCCCAATACTGACCGGCGCTCACCGCCTGCGCGGTTATCGAGCCCGGAGAGCGGCTGCGAGTTAGGTTTTAGAATTGGGCGCTAAGCCGACAGCGGAAGTACTGCCTTACCAGCGGGGTTCGCGTGGCGTGTGCGAGCCTCGGGAGCCGCCCCGGCCACCACCGCCGCCGCGGCGTTTCCCGCCGTAGCCGCCTTCAGATCGAAACCCGCCCCTATGCTCCGGTCTGGGCCTGGCTTCGTTGATGGTGAGTGCGCGCCCGCCCAATTCTTTGCCATTCAGATCCGAGATGGCTTTAGTGGCCGCGTCGTCATCTGCCATCTCGACGAAGGCAAATCCTCGTGACTTGCCGGTGTCGCGGTCCGTCATGATCCGAACTTGCTGAACTTCTCCGAATGCACTGAACATATCTCGGAGCTCGTCTTCGGTGGCAGTAAAGGGAAGGTTACCCACAAAAAGGTTCTTCATTCGTTTTCCTCACAGGTTAAGGATATGATGCATCTCTTTCTTGAGTCACCGAGATCATGGGAACGCATGTTTCCCGCAATTCAGTGCTGGTCCTGCCAAAATACATCATGCAGTAGAAAGGCTGCAACCGCCGATCAAAAATATGCTGCATTGTCGCCCAATTCGTACTGCTGCTATTCTCTCACAGGTTGAATAATAGTTTCAGCAATAATTAATGGGCTCTGATCCCCCAAGGACTCTCCTTCCTAGATGAACCGATCGAGGCCATTATTGCGCAGCGCGGTCTCATGAGAGGGCGGGAAGATGTTATACTTGGAGAGTCCATTTCCCGGGCTGCCTCAAGCAAGAGGCCCTTCTATCCAATTCGTGAAGATGTGTACCCGGAAAATCGAAGAAACCAACTTGCGGGAGGTCGATTGTGTCAGCCTTTAAGGTCGATTTTTACGGCCATGTTCGTCAATATCACAACTTGAAAAGCGAAATTGACGCGGCCATTCATGAAGTTCTTGAAAGCGGCAGCTACGTTCAGGGCCCAAAACTGAAACAGTTTGAAGGGGAGCTTGCCCGGTACTGCAACCTTAAGGAAGCCGTGGGCCTTAATTCCGGCACAGATGCCCTTGTGCTGGCGTTGCGGGCGATGGGAGTCGCCCCTGGTGATGAAGTCATCACCACTTCAAACACTTTCTTTGCAACGGCAGAGGCCGTCTGGCTTGTGGGCGCCACCCCGGTGTTTGTGGATATCGAACCCAAGACCTGCAACATTGACCCAAACCTGATAGAGGCGGCCATAACGCCCAAGACAAAGGCCATTATTCCCGTACACCTGTACGGGCAGCCGGCCGAAATGCGGGCCATAGCTAAGATTGCCAAGGCTCACAACCTGTTGGTCATCGAGGACTGTGCCCAGGCTTTGGGTGCCCGGGGCGATGACTTTGCCATTGGTGAACTGAGCGATGCCGTTTGTACCAGCTTTATTATTCAAAAGAACCTCGGTTGCTTTGGCGACGGCGGGGCAGTGGTGACGAACAATTCCGAGATGGCCACTGAAATTCGAAAGCTCCGGAATCATGGGTCGCTGCAGCGCTCTCACCACAGCCTGGGTTACAACAGCCGGCTGGACGACATCCACGCCGCGGTGCTCAGCGTCAAATTGAAGGAACTTGATAAATGGAACGACCTGCGGCGCGAGCGCGCGAAGGAATACGACGCAGGCCTGGCGAATACTTCATTGAAACTTCCTACCGTTCGGCCGGGCTTCCGGCACATTTTTCACCTCTATATCGTTGAAACGGAGCACCGTGACGACCTGCAGGCTTACCTGAAATCAAAAGGCATCAGGGCGCTTACCCACTATCCCATCGCGATCCACCAGCAGGAAGGATATCCCTGGGGCCAGACCGCGCGGATTTCCGGGTCGCTTGAACACACCGAACGTTCGGCAGCCCAGGTGCTTTCGCTCCCGATGTTCCCCGAATTGACGTCAGAGGAAGCGAAACTGGTGATTGAGGGAATCCAGGAGTGGGAGAAATCGCGCAAGGGCGCAACCGGTTCAGCGGGAGCTTAGCCGGCAGGTAGGATTCCTTAAGCGGTTACAACGTACACTGGCCACGAGAGGGCAGGGAATACCTGCCCTTTCAGGCTGGCAGGCGGAAGTTTGTAAACACAGTTCTGAGGGAGGCTTTGTACAGGATGAGTGGAGATAAGAAGTACAGTGTTGTTGTTGTGGGATTGGGCAAGCGTGGAATGCACCACGCGGAAGCGTTCTGGAACAATGACCGGTTCCAGATCGTAGGTCTGTGTGATATCAACCAAGAGCGGCTGGAATCGGCGGCGAAAAAATTTGGACAACCCAAAACGGGCACTGATGCCCGCGATCTTTTACAGGGGCTCCGGCCTGATATCTTCTGTTTTTGTACTTTGCCTCAGTTGCGGCTGGACATGATGCGGCTGGGCGTGGAATCTGGTGCGCGTCTGATTGCTTTTGAAAAACCCGTTGCACTTTCCACTAACGAAGCGATGGACGTGATGAAGCTCCTTCGCGAGAGTAAGGTGAAGGCTGTGGTCAGCCACCAACACCGCTACGGAGAGCACTATCAGAAAGTGAAGGAAATCATTGCCAGCGGGGCCATCGGCAGGGTCCACACCGTTTACGGTACGGCAACCGGCTGGATGATGCACATGCTCACTCACCTGATTGATTACATCCGCTGGTTCAATGACAACGCCGAGGCCGAATGGGTGGTCGGCCAGGCGTCCGGGAAAGAGAAATTCGCGGACAATCATCCCTCACCGGACTACGTGGCGGGACTCATCCAATTCTCGAACGGCGTTCGGGGAATTGTTGAAAGCGGAGACGGGGCTCCGGATGTTCCGGAAGTTGATTACTGGTGGCGGAAATGCAGAATCGGCGCGCAGGGTACAGAAGGCTTTGCCGAAGTTCTGACAGGCGGAGGCTGGCGTGCGATCACAAAGGATTCCGGCGGCATCATTTCCGGGCCCGGGTGCATGGATTACGCACATGACATGCCGCCCTATATTCAGCAGATCGCGGACTGGCTGGACGATCCGAACAAGGTTCATCCCTGCAACAGTGAGAGTGCATACAAAGGGTTTGAAATCATGATGGCCATTTGCCGCTCCGCTACCAAGCGCGGCAAAATCAGGTTGCCGCTGGGTTCGGGAGAACCCGAGTTGGAAGCTTTGGAAAAGTCACTTCCTGGATAAGGCCGGCTTCTGAGGCGTCTCGATTATGTCATTCATGATGAAAGAAATCCTGGACCAGCCTCGCGCGCTCGCGCGTTGCTATAACGCCGAGCGGAAGCACGCGATTGAGCTCAAGCAGTTCGCCGCGCGGCAGGATTTCCGCCTGATCCTGCTGGTCGCAAGAGGGACGTCGGACAATGCGGCACTTTTCGGCCGCTATCTGCTGGAACTCACGACCGGAATACCCGTCTCTCTTTCGGCGCCCTCGGTCCACACGCTCTATCACGCCAAACTCGATCTGCGCAAGACCCTGGTGATTGGCATTTCACAGTCCGGCGAAGGGACCGACATCAATGCCGTGCTCAAGGCTGCCCGCCGCCAGGGAGCCTTTACGGTAGGCATTACGAATGAAGCGAAATCGACTATGGCCGGCCTGGTGGACGACGCTTTCTTTGTCCGCGCGGGCACCCAGCGCTCTGTCGCCGCCACCAAGACTTATACGGGCCAGCTTCTGATGCTTTACATGCTGGCGGCGGCTTTGGGGTCACACGTTACGCTGGAGCGCGTAGGAGAAATTCCCAATTGGGTGGCGCGCTCGCTGGAACTCGTGCCGCGAATCAGGGAAGTTGTTGAGCGCTACCGTTTCATGCGGCAGTGTGTTGTAGTGGCACGCGGACTCAATTATGCCAATGCTTTTGAGCTTGCTCTCAAGCTGATGGAGACCTGCTACGTGGTTGCGGAGAGGTTTTCCGCTGCCGACTTCCTTCACGGGCCCATCGCGATGATTGAAAGCGACTTTCCGGTGATTCTGTTTGTCCCTCCCGGAAAGACCTATGCAGACATGAAACGCTTGGCTGAACGCGTCCAGCGTCTGCGTGCTGAAACCCTGGTCATTTCCGCGGAAAGTGTAAAACTGCCCGCTCACACGAACGCAATTCGCATTCCGGCTTCAATCCCCGAAATCTATACTCCGATTCCTTACATCGTTCCAGGCCAGCTTTTTGCGTGTCTTCTGGCAGAGGCAAAAGGCATCGATCCCGACAAGCCGCGATCGCTCAAGATCGTAACCCGCACGTTTTAAGCTGGCAGGGTGGGGATTGGAATAGCAGAGACGCCCCTCGACGGGCTCGTTCAAGGAGTGGCTGCTATTCAAGCGGGATTTTCACTTCTGCCCCGCGGCGCTCGGCTGACAAATACGCACTGTAAAGCGCTGCAATGGTGTCAGCAGCCAGAACGCCGTTGGCCAGCGGCTCACGGTGATCGCGAATGCCCTCAAGAAAGTCCTGAAATTCGGCGGGATAACCGTGCTGCCAATCTTCATCCGGGGCCGGACGGCTCCATCCCTGTTTGGTCGAGATCTTTTCAGTAACGTAAACGTCCTTCAGGAGGTCCTCTTTCGGATTGAAGGTTTCGAGGGCGTCGATCGGGTTTAGATTGCAACGGGTCCGATGATTGTTGCCAAAAACTTCCAGCCAGTTGTGGACACCGCCAAGGACGAGTTCCGAAGCGAAAATGTCGGCTACCGTACCGTCGGTGAAGGTAATGTGAACTTGACCGTAATCTTCGATGTCGTGGTAGTCACGGCGAATGAAGCCTGCATCCTGAAAGTTCTTGAGACGCGTGATCTCGTGGGTGCGCGCGGAAACGGTTGCAGGCCGAATCGACCTTCCCTCGCGAGCTCTTCCTTCAACGCCTTTCAAATAAAGCGCGGCGGAAAGAGGATGGCAGGCCTTACCCACAATCGATCCACCACCTGAGAATCTCCAGATCCCGTAATATGGAGAATGCGACCCGCTGTGGGACTCGTCGCCGATCAGCCAGAGGATTTGCCCGCCGCTCTTCTCGAGTATCTCCCGTTCTTTCTGGATTGCCGGCGCATAGACCCAGTTCTCGGCGTAGCCGATCATCTTGCCGCTTATTCGGGCGGCGTCCAGAATGCGACGGCTGCTGGCCATGGCTTCACGAAGCATGACTTCTTTAGAAAAAGTGTTTCCGCGAAACTCGCCGTCAGCCTCTTCTTCCGGCCCGTAGTAACCGGTGAAAGGTTTTTCGACAATGACGTGCTTGCCGCGCTTCAGGGCTTCCACAGCCACGGTTTCATGGCTTGATCCCGGCGTGCAGACATCAATGACGTCGGACGCGTCGCAAAGTTGATCAAGCGTATCGAAGGCTCTCACCCCGTATTCCTGTGCAAACTTCTCGCGTGAGGCGGGCGTTTTCGAAATTACGCCTGCAATGGCGTGAGGGACGCCGTACACCTTTTGGTAACCCTTCATGTGGAACCGGGCAGCAAAGCCCGCTCCGGCAATACCGATTCGAACAGGATTCTTCATTGTCAACTCCGCGGAGACTTAAAGTGTGCCGGTGAAGATCCTCTTGCGATCTGCTCAATCGCAGAGAGGTGTCGAAATGCATTTTATCATCGAGGGCGAAGTAAGATAGAGCATTTTGGATAAGGGGAATCCTGGAAAAGGGAATTGGACATCCGGCAAAAAGGGAACACCGCGGGCGACCTCTTTCTATAGCAGTTTTCGCTCTATTCGAAATATAATCACAGACAGCGGGGAAGCCATGACCATGCTCGTGGCGTCCCGAGTGGATTGTTTCCTCTGCATCAATCACCCTTGTTGACCTCGGGTTCCGACGTTGATGCGGATGTGGGTATCGGCAACTTCTAGATTATACTGAACGGCAGAAAGGGAATTAGGGTGCGCAATGTTTAAGAGGATTAACAGGAACTTCTGGTATGTTTGCCACAACTGCCTGATGCACAACAATCACGACGCCTTGAAATCCATTTTCTACTCCGAAAGCGTAAGGGCTGATGTGCTGGGGCGTCCGACGATGATTTGCCCGCGCTGCAACGATGCCAACACGAATTCGTTCCAGGAGCTTAAGGATGCCGGCTCGGAGTCTGCGCTTTGGGGCCTTGAACGCCTTGCGAAGAAGCATCCCCGCAGTCAATTTGTGATTAGATCTAAACCATCCGGCCAGACAACATCCGTAAATTAGTCGATCAATTCCAGCAGCAGGGAGCCTTGCGTCTGCTCATGCAACGCAGATATCTTGCCTGTGCCTCCATTCTGCCCGCGC
>JARRJI010000022.1:0-30157 GCA_037379595.1 Acidobacteriota bacterium
GGCGGCAATCGCATCCAGAAACAGCGGAGCGTGCCAGTGGTCCGGGACGGCAATCACCACGGCATCGATGTCCTTGCGGTCCAGCAGCTTCTTGTACTGCGCAAAATTGGTGTCGATCTTTCCGCTGGTTCGCTCTTTGGCGCGTTCAAGGTGTCCCTGATAGCAATCGCAAACTTCCACCAGGTTGGCCTGGCCGGTCTTCCTGGCCCGCTCAAAAAGGATGTTTCCACGAATGCCAAATCCGATAAATCCTACATTCACCCGGTCGCTGGGCGCGGCCGGTTTCGGCAAGGGCGCGGCTTCGGCGTCCACCCGCTTGCCGTTCAAAAAAAGACCGAGTCCCACCGCGCCACTTGCGCCGCGGCGGATAAACTCCCGACGATCAAAACGAGACATGACCCAACCTCCTTGGATCTATTTTCAACTCTGCGCTCGAAGCAGGCCTGGTTGCGTCACGCCCACAAGGCGGACGTTTCCAGAGCTTCGCGGGCACATACACGAATGAAATGCTATTGTCCCCTGGGATTCAGTGATCCCCATCACTCAATGTGCATGGAAGCGGGCAGTTTGATATGCTGATAAATTTAGTGATTGTGGAGTGTGACTGCGAGGAATTATGAGTCAGAAGAAGAAATCCGGACCGCCGCGATTGCCCAAGCTCGCCTATCGGAGCGAGCGTTTTATGGACAGCGCCGACGCCCGCACGTTGCGCATCGAGTCTGAATATCTGGAACCGCAGGCGCATCTTCGCCGTGCCGGCGTGCAGAACACGGTGGTCTTTTTCGGATCGTCGCGGGTTCTGCCTCACGACAAGGCGCGGCAAAATCTACGCGAGGTATTAAGCCGCGCCCGGTCGGGCGGTTCCACACCCACTCACGAGGAGTTGCGCGCTGCGCGCATGGCGCTGAAGATGTCGAAATACTATGAGGCAGCTCGCGAACTGGCCCGGTTGATCACCACCTGGTCGCTCGAGCTGAAGAACGGCAAGCATTTTCTGGTGGTCTGCTCGGGAGGCGGACCGGGCATTATGGAAGCCGCCAACCGCGGCGCCGCCGAAGCCGGAGGAGTCTCCATCGGCTTCAACATCCGGCTGCCCGAGGAACAGAACTCCAACCCCTATATCACCCCGGAGTTGAGCTTTCTCTTCCGCTACTTTTTCATGCGCAAGCTGTGGTTCGCACAGCCTTCGCGCGCAGTCATCGTCTTTCCCGGCGGCTTCGGCACTATGGACGAAATGTGGGAATTCCTGACGCTGATACAGACCCACAAGATGGGGCATCGCTCCACCATCCTGCTTTACGGATCCAAATTCTGGAAGAAAGCCGTCAACTTTGACTGGCTGAGGGAGGCAGGTACGGTCAGCGCCGAGGAATCAAAACTGATCCGCTTTGTGGACAGCCCGCACGAAGCCTTTGAAACTATAAAGACCAATCTTACCCGCCAGCTTCGCCTGCAGCCTTTGCCGCGCCATCCGTTTGCTTAGCAAAGGTTGCCACCGCTTTTCGATGGCAAGAAGCTTCGGTGTGATCTCCCATTCGGCGAAATGATAGGTGTTCATCGCACCACCGGGCCCTCGCGTGAGACGCTTTTCCCGCTGTGCTTGCGGTCTGTAAGGCAAGGCCCCTGAAGCAGCGCTACTCCTCCTCTACTTCATGTTTTCGGGAATCAGGTATTCCACCAGCACCAGGTCGTGCCACTCGTTCCCCAGCCGTCCGTGCTTGTGATAGACGCCGGCTTCCCGCCAGCCGGCCAGTTCGCAAAGTTTCCGCGCCGGCTGGTTGTCGGCGATGATGCGTCCCACCAGTTTGTAGAAGCCTTTTTCCCGCGCCGCATCCTCCATGGCCTTGATCAGTTCCTGCGCCACGCCGTGCCCCCGCAGGCTGCGCTCGATAAAAATGGAAAGTTCCGCCACACCGTCAAAACAGTGCCGCGGGCTGTAAGGATTGAGCGCCGCCCAGCCCATCAGCGTGTGCTTCACCTCCGCCACCAGCACCGGATATTTTTCCGGCCGCGCCGCGAGCCAGAGATAGCGCTCCTCCGGAGTGACGTAGGCGTTCTCAAAAGTTGCGGCGCGGTCCTGCACGCCCTGGTTGTAAATCCTGGCGATTTCCTTTGCGTCATCAACGCGCGCCGGCCGAATCTTCAGCGGCCCGCTCCATTCCGTCATCATTGCCTGACTTTCCTTTCCCTAGTGCGGATTCGTCTCAACTCTTGCTTGCCATGCCGCCTGCTCAAGTGGCGGCCCGGCCTGCAATGCACAATTTAAGTGGAAACCTCAGCGGATTGCAAGGCTCGTCGTCACGATTTATGTCACCGCGGGTGACTTGCCCAGAATCACGCGAAGCACCTTATGGCAATGCCGCTAATTTCCTTGCGGCCTTTTCTTTCCGCCTTGCCGCCTTTGCGCGAGACCGCTTCTTGAACGGAATAGCGCATTAGCCGGCCCCAGGTCCAGTCTTGCCGCCCGCCGCTTCCGTCATGCGATCGAGAATTGCGCAGAGCGCCGGCCGGAGCGCTTCCGACAGGTGTGCGGAGGCGCGGATCTCACCAGCGGTTTGCACCGCCGGCCCCGGCACAAGGTCCCCCACCGAGTTCTCAATCAGCTTCTCAAGCCCTCCCGGCAGCACTTCCAGATGAAACTGGAGCCCCAGCACTCGGCCGTTGAGTTCGAACGCCTGGTTGCGGCAAAGGCGGCTTTCCGCCAGATGCACAGCGCCCGGCGGCAGATCAAAAGTTTCCCCGTGCCAGTGCAGAACCGTCATCTCCGCCGGCAGTCCGGAGAAGAGACGGCTGCCCGCAGCTTCCGGCGAGAGCCGCACCGGATACCACCCAATCTCTTTCTCCCGATTTCGGTAGACCCGCACGCCCAAGACCTGCGCCACAAGCTGCGCACCCAGGCAGACGCCCAGAATTGCCTTCTGCCTCCGGATCGCTTCTGCAATCAATTGCTTTTCAGGGCCGAGCCACGGAATCTTAGCGTCGTCATTGGCGCTCATCGGCCCACCCATCACAACCAGAAAATCGAAGTCATCAATGGATGGCGTCCGTCCTCCGCTGAACTGCTCGGTTACGGTGACCGAATGCCCGCGCTCGCGGGCCCACTCGCCAATCGCCCCCGGCCCTTCAAACGCTACGTGCTGGATAATGTGAACCCGCATGGTGAGTCACTCTGCCTCGCACACTACGATACACTATCTTGCATCATCGGGGCCGGCAGTGAAATAAAGTGAGCTGCCCGCCGCAGGAGCTTGTTGTTGACCACCGACGACCTCACGCCTGGCAGAGACCGAAATGGCGCCAACTGCTGCCGGCCAAAATCTTGCGGGCTACTTGGCAGGTAACAGATCCCCCTGCCCGACACCTTCTTGACCTGCAACCTTGTTCATCCCGGCTCTGAGAAAAATAACACTCATCTGGTCCTGGTAGACCACTTTCCAATCCGGTGAAGCCCCAAGCAGGCGAGCCAGTTTCGATTTACGAAGGGTCAGGCACGAGTCCACGCCGTACTTCCTCAGTAGAAAGAATGCGCGGCTCTGCCCGTCGATAATGCCGAGATAGTCTGAAAGGACCCCGGCATAATCATAGATGTCTTCGCGACCGTCGATAAAAACCCGATGTTTCGGTCCCAGCGACCATATCAAGTAACCTCCCCATGAGAGTTCGTTGAACATAGGTCCGGGAACCTGGTGCCGCGACAGGTAGGCCACGGCGCCGGAGGGAAAATTGCGAGCAATCGCCCGGCTGATCTGGCTTCTCGAAGGGAAGAGTTCCACCAATATTGCAATCGTGAAACACAGTAAGACGGCGTTCAAAATGGGATGCTCCCGGTTGTCCTTGCCGGCCGGCAACCACCTGTCCAACGCCTTTGCCAGCAGAGGGGCGAAAATCAACACAAAGAACAGAATGAGCCGAACGTGGGCCAAAGCTTCGTACGTGGCAAACAAGAACAACGCCGCCTCTTCCACCCTGAAGACTGGGCGCGCCAATGCAACGAAGACAATGAAAAACAGCAATAGCGCAAGAAACAATTCCCCCTCGAAGGAATGCAAGGGAATCGGAAGGAACTCGGTATTGCTCCTTAAATTTGCCGACTGGAAAAGAACCATCTCCAGCGGGTAGGCAGCTAAACGACTTCCGTACGGAGTGACCACCGTCGCCAGCAGGCACAGCAGGAATGTCAGCTCCAACTGCCGGCGCTGTTTTGGTGTCGATTGGTGCGCGAGTTGATTCTTATACTGATCCCCCCGGAGTCATCCCGTAGTATTCACTCTGTTCTCCAGGAATTGGAATTTGTTAGTACGGTGGATGTTAGGCCAGATATTAGAAATGCGTAACCGAACATTTGTGGCCGCAACGTAAAAAAAGAAGAAGCCAGGGGCAAAAGCGCGACGCAGGCGAGGAAGGCCGCCATGGCGTTCCTTGAGTTCTGGTAGGCGTAGTAATAGAGCAGGAGCACGAACGCCCCGCACATCATCAGCAGCAGAGCCATCAAGCCTTTGAGCCCCGCAAGGCGGGAAGCAAAGGCCATGATGACTTCGCCCAGCCATTCGTAAGCGATCCAGGGGGCGCCGTTCACCGTAAAGGAGTAGGTATCCTTTGTAGGCCAGTGGCCCGTGGACAGGATGTGCTCGCCCACCGTAACATGCCACCAGGTATCCCCTTCAAAAGAGATGTTACTGGCGGACCCTGAATTGGGCGGGCTCTGGTCGATGTTCAGGTACCGTCCCGTAAATGTAGCAGCCAGGAGCAGGGCGCCAAGAACGACTGGAAGAGAGAGGGCCTTTCGTGGGAGCGAGGAAAGCAACCGCCGCCGGTCTGTTTCGGCGGATTTCATGGTTGGTGTAGTCTCGATCATGCCATCCTGCCTCGGAACCTCGTGCGACACGGACGCGCTGCAGGCATTTTTCGGAAAGGTATATTATCACGCCGCACAGCTACCGCGTCTCGCGCGGCAGAACTCTCCCATGCCTCCCGATTTTGCTCTGTGCAGGCTGAGGGCTGGCGTGATTGCATGGAGTCTAAATAGTCGCTGCGCTTCGGTGGGGCTCTTTGTGACTTTGTGCGAACCGGCTGTCTTGAACCCGGTTCAAGCAAGGGACCCGTCAGCGTGGGTCCCATTACTTGTTACGCCCGCACGACAGATCGGATTCGCACGGCCCCCGGATCGCCTTTCCCTCAGTTCCCTTCGGGAAATCAGAGAACTCCAAGAATGGGGGTTGGGCCATCCACGGCTAACCCCACCCCTGGTGTTCCTTGCTCAGTATGCGTCGCGGAAGAGGTTGCCACAGCTTCACTGAACACTTGGACGACTTCACTCTTTTTCACACTCTCTGGCCAGCCCACCAAAATCATCCAAACCCCGGGTGTCGAAGAAAAAATCTGGGGGCTGAATATTTTTGCTTGCCTGTTCGCTTTTTATTCGCCTATAATACCCTGAACACGAAACCACGTGGCGGCGAGCACAGTCACAGAGGGAGCGATGTCATGACACTGACGCGGCGGCAAAAACAGGTTCTGGATTTCCTGGCAAGTTTTATCGCCCGGCACGGTTATTCGCCGAGCTTTGAGGAGATGGCGGCCGGGCTTCACCTGCACTCGCTGGCCACCGTGCACAAACACCTGCAGGTTCTGGAAAAGAAGGGATTCATCCGCCGGCGCTATAACCAGAGCCGTTCGGTGGAAGTGATCGCCGTTCCCGGGTCGGTGCCTTATGGGAAGAATTTTCCGCAAGCTGAAACGAGCGCCGCGCGAATAAATGCCGATGCTGACAGCGACATCGGCACCTTCCATCCCTTGCCGAGCCTTGAGTTCCCCCTGCTGGGCCGCATCGCAGCGGGCCAACCCGTGGAGGCGATTCCGCAGCCTGAAAACTTCTCGCTGGGTGATTTTGCCAGCCGCAAAGGCAACATCTATGTGCTGCGCGTCAAAGGCGATTCCATGGTGGAAGACCACATTTGCGACGGCGACTACATCCTGGTGGAAACCGCCGAGACGGCGCAGAACGGCGAGATTGTGGTGGCACTGATCGGCGGAACCGACGCCACCCTGAAGCGATTTTTCCTGGAAGGCGCCGACAGGATTCGCCTGCAGCCCGCCAATGCCCAGATGGACCCCATCATCGTTCCCGCCGGCGAGGTCAAGATCCAAGGGCGGGTGATCGGCGTCCTTCGCAAGTACTGAGGGGCCGGTCGGGTTTCGGGACCTGCTCCGGCCCCCCCTCTTCATAATCGACTTGTCGTACCTACATCCCCGCCGGAGTATGGCCCGTCGCCGGAATCGCAAACTTCGCGCTGCTGATGGGAACGTTCTGCTGAATCGAAGTCACCTGCAGGGTTGAATGTTCATCCGGTCGCGCCACCGTCTCACGGAAAGGCACCTTCACACCGTTCACCTCGCGGTAATCGGCGAAGTCGGTCTGCTCCGGCAGAAGCCCGACCGCGGTCTGGGTCAGGTAAACCAGGCGAACCAGCAGACCGGATTGCTCGTCAAAGTCGAGTTCGACAGGCGGCTTGCCCGGCCTCATGCCCATCAGCCGGTAAGCTTCATGGCCGTCTACTTTCAGCGGCGGCCGTGGGCGCAGCGTGCTGAAATCCTTTGCGATGTTGAGCGGGAAGTAGAAGTCAGCCTCGAGGCGAGCTTCATCGAGCTCGCTACCTTCCATCTGATGCGGCGGACGAGGCATCATGGCTTGCCAGCCTTCATGGCCGTTGTAAACGGTAAGGCCCTGCCCGCGCGGGAGCTTCATCACCGACGCGCGCTCGTTCGGGGCCTTGGAGTAAATGGTGACGGGCACCGCGTGGCCAAAGAATGTTACCGTCCCCGTGATGACGCGACTTTTGACCTTGCGCAGCCCCTCGGCGCCGCCCAGGGCCTGCACGTACCTGGCGATGATGGCGTCGGGCTTGGGAAGCGAGGCCATGTTGAAGTGCTTGCCGTGCTCTTCAGGATGGGCAGGCTGCGGCTGCGTGGCGCCGGCTTCGGCGATCGCCGGCATGGCGGCTGGATGCGCGGAACCGTTGTGGCAGGTATCGCACGTCACGCGCAAATGCCCGTGGAAGTCGGCCTTGTCAATGGCGAACTCCATGCGCATCATGTCGCGCGCCCGGAGCTTGGTCTTCTTGGTATCGCGGTCAAAGTGGTGCTCCACGTGGCAATAGTCACAGTGGACGCCAAGCGATGAGGAGATGAACTCCATGGTTGGAATCAACTCATACGCCGGAATGTTCTTCAGAACCTTTATGTTTTTGAAAGCCTCTGCCGCCGTTTTGGGCGCCGGAGCCTTGGCCGCCTTCGTGGCAGCCTTTGGCGCCGACTGCGCCAGCGCGCGCTGCTCATGCCCGGCAGAAGTCAACACTAGAAAGCCTAATGAAAGCCCCATCGCGGCCACAGCCGCTACTTTCCATCTCCCTTTCACGTCTGCCCCCTTCAATCGAAGCCGCCCCGCCGTACTCCCGACGAGGTCGGCTGAATACCGTGCTCAATGGCACTTTCCTAATCGAAACTGAATTACAAGCCCCAATACTGCAGGAAGAGCAATTATCATGGCACGAATCGCGATCCGAAACCATCCCGTTCTTGCGGATCAGATATTCCCACGCTTCATTTCCTGCATAAGGTAATCGCAGGAACGGACGCAGAGCGCCATGATGGTCAGCGTCGAATTCTGGCAACCGCTCGAGGTAAAGGCCGAACCGTCCATGACGAAGAGGTTCTTGATGTCGTGGCTTTGCTCAAACTGGTTCAGCACCGAAGCTTTAGGATTGTTCCCCATACGGGCAACGCCCACCTCGTGAATGGACCAGCCCGGTATCGACGGCTTCGCGAAAGTGGAAATGTTCCGGGCGCCGGAGAGTTCCAGCAATTCACCCGCCGACTCCGCCATATCCTTCACCAGTGCGAACTCGTTCTCGCCGTACTTCATATGAAAATTAAGGACCGGGATCCCGAACGTATCAACCACGTTGGGATTGATCTCCACGTAGTTGTCCCAGCGCGCCAGGCATTCACCGAACCCATGCAGCGAGAACGCCTGGACCGGTTCATGCAGCGCCTTCTTGTAGGCCTCGCCAAAGCCGGGCGCTTTCCAGTTGAAGCCGACTCCCGCGCCTGTTTGAAAATCATAGCCCCGAATAAAATTCTTCGAACGGGGCCTGCCGGGGACATTGCGGAAGCGGATGATGTAGCTGCCCGCCGGATTGACGGGCCCTCCAAGGCTCGGCTTCCCGCCCAATTCCGGGAAGTAGCCGACCGCCCCTCCACCATAAATGTGGTCCATGAGGTAGCGGCCCAGTGCGCCGCTCGTGTTGGCCAGGCCATTCGGGTACTGCCGGTTGGCCGAATTGAAAAGGATGCGCACCGACTCGAGCGACTGTGCGCAAAGAGCTACAACGCGCCCGTAAATTTCCTTCGGCTCCCGGGTGATCCGGTCGATGTAGAGCAGCCCCGTGGCGCGGTTCCGGTCCGTGTCCATGAGAACTTTATAGACCATGGCATTGGGAATCAGCTTGCAGTTGCCTGAGTGGATGGCATCGGCAACGGTGGTGAAGTAGGAATTGAAATAGGAGTGCGTGACGCAGCCGCGCTCGCACGGGCCGCAATAATGGCAGGCCGGACGCCCATTCAGCGGCCTGGTCAGGTTGGCGCAGCGGCAGGGAGTTAGAATGTAACCTTTCTTCTTAAGGCGGTCGCGGACCAGGACCTCCGAGCATACCAGCGGCATAGGTGGCTGGAATTTGCCGTCAGGCAGCACGGAGACGCCTTCCGCCTGCCCACAGATACCGACGTACTCCTCAACCTCGTCGTAATAGGGCGCCAGGTCCTTGTAGCTGAGCGGCCAGTCTTTTCCGTATCCGTCAACGGAAGCGGCCTTGAGGTCCAGATCTCCCATGCGCAGGCTCAGCCGCGCCCAGACATTGGTGCGGCCGCCGATCACGCGCATGCGGCCCTGCCAACTGAACGGCATACCCGGATCCGTGGTATAAGGCTCGTCGAGATCGTTGCAGAACCAGTCGTAATTGTATTCCGTGCAGGCGTAGCAATCCATCTGAGCGGGGCGAGTCTTGCGAATGACCTCGGGCGCCATCGCTCGATATTTCAGCTTGAAGCGCGGCTCATGCTCTGTAAAGTTGGCTTCCGATTGTGGCCGGCCCGCATCCAGCATGGCGACCTTGATGCCCGCCTCAGAAAGCTTCTTGGCCACCCATCCTCCGGAGGCGCCGGAACCCACCACCAGCACGTCATAGATCTCTTTCTTGTTTCCGCTCATCGAATACCTCCAATCATGAGTGCAAGCTTTGTGTTGTCACTCTATTTCGCCCCACGTTTCGCTTACAAGTTCGTTTCTGCAATCGCGGAATCAATAAAGAACAGGTTGGAACCCGGTCTTCGGGGACCAGCCCCCGGAATGACCCGTGGTTACGTTGCCCCAATACCATTTTGCATCACGGCACTGAAAACGAATGATAGTAACAACCGGGGGGACAAACGTCAACCGAAGCGCTCATGAGAATTTGCCCGCGAAAGGTTGTGCTTGGCTCGATTCCAGTGATAGCATGTGGCCCTTAAATAATGCCGGATAAAATCTTGGACAAAGGCAGTTTGAAAGAGCGAAGGGTGGATACAGGATGAATAAGAATCAGGACCTGACCGTTCCCGACAATGGACGTTCCTCAGGGGGCGGTATCAATCGACGTGAAATGGTGCGGCGCCTGATGCTTGCGGGAGGCGCCGGATTGGCATTGCCCGGCATGGCGGAGGGGCATCCGGACGCCAAGCGCATTGCAGGGGCGGCTGCGCCTGCCGGAGCCGACGCCAGGACATCGGGAGCCAACTGGACCCCTGAGTTTCTCGATCCGCATCAGTATGAAACGCTGACTGTGCTGGCAGAACACATTGCCCCCGGCTCGACCAAAGCTCAAGTCGGCCGTTTCATTGACCTGCTGCTTTCCGTGGACACCCAGGAAGCACAGAAGAAGTTTCTGGCATCCTTGTCGGCTTTTGAAGCTGAATCACTGCGACGTTTTTTCCATCCTTATAAGGACCTCACGGAAGCCCGGCAAAACGAAATCCTTACTGCCGCTTCGACGGCAAAACCCGGGCAAGCCAAAGAAGGCCAGCCGCCCCATGCCACCCTGCGCGATCACTTTGAGAACCTGAAGAGCTGGATTACCGGCGCTTACTACTCATCGGAAATCGGCATGAAAGAACTGGGCTGGACGGGGCAGGTCTACTTCACAAGTTTCCCCGGTTGCCAGGAGTCCGTCGGGAAGCAATCCTGACCCTGTAGCAGTGCTACCTCGCTTTCTCCTTCCCACACTTTCTGCAACCTGCTGCGGTTCAGATTCAACGGATTTCCAGTCACGGTAAGTGGCATTTCGAGCCGAGGAATGACTGCGAAACGTTACCGGAACGCTAATAACGCCGTCAAGAAGCAAATTTAGGCTCTTTTTGCTTGACTTGTCTCAAGTTCGTGGCACAATTGATAACGGTGGTTTAGATATAACTATTGACTCCGGAGGTAATTGCCGGTAGGCTCTCTTTCAGTCCGTGTTGGTTTTGAACTGGGAAAATTGACTGGAGGAGAGTCTGATGAAAAATTATACCCTTACAATTCTGTTGGCACTGCTGGTCGTATTGGCGAGCGTTTCTTTGCGGAAAGTGATTGCGCACAATGGAACGGCTTCAATTAGCACAGCAACCCTGGTAGCAATTGGACCGTCACCCATGCCGATGCCGCCAATGAGCGTTAAGATTGGCCCTTCGCCCATGCCGATGCCGCCAATGAGTGAAAAGATCGGTCCTTCGCCCATGCCGATGCCGCCAATGAGTGAAAAGATTGGCCCTTCGCCCATGCCGATGCCACCGATGAGTGAAAAGATCGGTCCTTCGCCGATGCCGATGCCGCCGATGGCTCGTTAAGGGGTCCTTAGAATCCCGAGGCAGCCCGGCGAGGCCACTATGTAAGGGTGATGCCACAGGCTGCTCATGAGTGGGAAGGTTGTCAGCGACGTTTTCAGTTACCTCGGGTATACACTTGAGGTCTGCCTCTTTGTGTATCTTGTTGCTCGTGGACATGCAAGACGCCTGTGGGAGATCGTCCTTTATCTGGCGATGTCGCTAGGTGTGGCAGGCGCTCGCTCTTACACCCTGCATCTGTACGGCTTTTCGTCGATAAAGTATTACTATTCGTACTGGATTACCGATTTTCTTCTTGTTTTCACGGCGTTTACCGTTGTGGTATTCCTTTTCCGCCGTGCGTGTGCTCAGCACCCGGAGATGTGGCGGCATCTGCGCCTCTTGCTGGGGGTAGTCTTCTTTGTCGTCACAGTCATATCCCTTCTCTCCCTGTCCAATTCCAAGGAACAGATCTACTCCCTTTTCATAATTCAGTTCTCACAGAACTTATATTTCGCCTGCCTTGTGCTGAACACCTTGCTGTATCTCCTGGTCCTGAAAACAGAAATTGCGGATGATCGGCTGGGATTGCTGGTTTGTGGTTTGGGTATTGAGTTCGCCGGGCCCGCTGCGGGTCTGGCTTTAATCTATTTGACTCGGGGAGCGGAGATCGGACGTCTCGTTGGGGTTTATCTCGTGCCGCTGTGCGACATCGGGATGATTCTCACCTGGTTCTACGCAGTCTCGCGGACATCCGAAGCGACAAAGGCACCACAGAGCAAGGTCCGGGCGAGCCGCATCCTGGCCGAGGAGAGTGCCACTAATTTTTAATTGAGGCTTCCCATGCTTCTTGCAACTTTGATCTTGGCCTTGTCAATGGCAATGTTCTTCTTTTACCTTCAGACGATTTGTCTGAGGATCCTTCGCCGTGAATTTGAGCGCGACTACTTCCTGCCGATTGTGAATGCAAACCGTCTCGAGTTCCCTTCCGTGCGACAGGCATTGGAAGAGTTTGAAGCTCCCATCGACTATGCCCGGTTTTGCATGATGTTGAAATGCGACTTTCTGGCTCTGACTTACCTGTTGAAGAATGCGGCCAACGAGAGTCGCCGATACACGGCCCAGGATCGGCTCCTGATCCTCTATTTTCACATGACTTACCTCATCCTCCGTTTCCGGCACATGCTGAGGTTGAACGAGAAGCTTTCCATGCTGCAGCTCACCTCGATTCTTAGGTTCTTCGGAAACGTTGTGGGTCTGCGGGTAAGCTCAACACAGTTCCAGAATCTCAGCGCTTCAGATTATCTTCTGACTCTGTAGCCCGCTCCGCACGACGACTTAACCGCTGGACATGCACTCTCCAAGTGCGAGGTGTTTAACTGTCTCAATCCTGAAGCGGGAAGGTCCGGCTACGCGGGCTTGTGTGCTTCGAGTCCGCTCGGGACGGGCCGCTGCACTTAGTGCAACCGGGCGTTGACGGCCGCGTCAGACCGGCTTATTGGCGCTGTCTTGCCCGCGTGTACTTTTCCGCGATGGCGGCGTGCCGATATACTACGATTATGACCATGATTAGGAATATTTCAAGCGAGATACCCACTTCCCGCCGAGCGAAAATCGTATGCACACTCGGACCGGCAACTGACAACCCTGATGTCCTATCGGCCCTTATTGCAGCTGGGATGGACGTAGCACGGCTGAACTTTTCCCACGGCTCGCACCCGGAACACGCCCGGCGGCTGCGAAGGCTTCGGGAATTGACATCAGTGTGCGGGAAACCTGTTGCTGTAATGCAGGACCTGCAGGGACCCAAGATCCGGACTGGCACTCTGGAAGGCGGCAAGCGCATCCAGCTTCGAACCGGAGCTACGGTAACAATCACAACGCGGCCGGTCGCAGGCAACGAGTGCGTCATTTCGACCACTTTTCAGCGCCTTCCCCAGGAAGTTCAGCCAGGCGGTTCCATCCTCCTGTCCGACGGCTTGATCGAGCTGCGCGTGGAAAAGGTAGAGGAAAATGACATCCATTGCCGCGTGGTCAATGGCGGCGAGATGGGAGAGCACCAGGGAATTAACCTCCCTGGAGTTTCTTTAAGGATTTCCGCCCTCTCCAAAAAGGACCGCGAAGACCTCAAGTTTGGCATTGAAAACCGGGTGGATTACATTGCCCTGTCGTTCGTGCGCCGGGCCGAAGACGTCCTGGCGCTCAAACGCATTCTGGCCCGCGCCGAACGTGCCATTCCTGTTGTCGCCAAACTCGAAAAGCCAGAGGCCATCGACCACCTGGATGCAATCCTGCAAGCTACGGATGCCGTCATGGTGGCGCGTGGAGACCTTGGAGTCGAATTGCCGCCTGAAATGGTCCCCGCCATCCAGAAGCGGATCATCAGCCGGGCGTCCGCGATGCGAGTTCCCGTGATCACCGCGACTGAGATGCTCCAGTCCATGACCGTTCATCCCCGCCCCACCCGGGCGGAGGCTTCCGATGTTGCCAACGCGGTCATTGACGGTTCGGACGCTCTGATGCTTTCGGGAGAAAGCGCCACAGGCCGCTTTCCGGTGAAATCCGTTGAGATGATGGCCCGGATTATCTCCGTCACGGAAGGCACGCAACGCTACGCAGGTTCTCGGGATGGCTGGGACAGGGCGGAAACCCTGAGCGTCCCTGAAGCCATCTGCGAGTCGGTCGCGCACATGACAGCCGAACTGAATCTCAAGGCCATTGCCGTGTTCACCCAGTCGGGTTCGAGCGCGCGCCTTATTTCAAAATACCGCCCGAGGGTTCCCGTCTTTGCGTTTTCGCCTTTCAACAACGTGTTGCGGCGCACGGCCCTCTACTGGGGCGTGACGCCGGTCCACATGTCGCGGGTTCAATCAACCGACAGGATGGTGGAAGGAGCCGCCAAGCGGTTGCAGGAGATCGGAGTGGTACGCCACGGCGACGTCATTGCCGTCATAGCTGGCACCCCGATCGCCCGGCGCGGAAAGGAACCTCGCCTTGATTCAATCTGGCTAACCTGCCCCTGCAGCAAACCAGCAGCAAGAGACCAGTGACGAGTTGAAGGGTGATGAACGAGCTCCTGCTCATCACTCAGCACTCGTCACTGATGGACTTCACCGCGCGGCGAGCTCCCGGCTGTGAGCCTTGCGCAGGTAGAACTCGTACGCCCCGAACAGAATGCCGCTGAAGAGGACTGCGCTGATCAGCGAGTTTCCATAGAACGGCACTGCCGCCACGTAGCACGCCTCGAGTCCCCCGAGCGTCGGCGGATACATCATGCCGCCAATCCACACCGCGAAATTGCTGATCAGGAAGAAGGCGCTGGCTCCGGCCACCGAGGCCACTAGAACGTTACGCATCGTAACGCGCCTCTGCAGCCACCAGCCGACCATCACGATGGCGGCAAAGCCAACCCAGTTCAGAATCTGCATCCACTCGAACGGCGTCTGGTAAAACAGCGCATTCAGCAGAAAGTCGCTCCCGGCCAGCAGCAACACCGGAAACCAGATCGAGTCGCGCTTCTTGAGGTAAACCCCGCCAAACAGGAGTGCCGCATAAACGGGGCTGAAGTTTGCTGCGCCGGGAATAAACCGTGCAGCAATCGCTAATGCAACGATGACGTAGATCATGTTCATCTCCTTTGGTCAAAAGTCCAGCCGAAGTCCGGCGCGATAAGTCCGCTTGAGCGCCGGATAGCCTAACACTTCCATGTACTTCTGGTTCAATAGATTTTCCACCACGCCGTAGTAAGTGATGTGATGCGCCGAGCGATAACTCCAGGACAAGTCCGAGTCCGTGTACCCGCTGTTCCAGATCAGCGGCGGCACCAAACCTACAAAATCGCTGTCCTGCCGCCGCCCGACAAAAATCGTTGTGGAAGCAATGTTCATCCGCTTCCAATTCCAGAAGATCTGCAGCGAGCCGGAATTCCGGGGCCGCCTCAGCAGCCACTTTCCCGCCTGCAAGGCCGGCGAATACGGACTGCCGCTCGTGAGGACTTCCGAATCGAGATAAGTGTAACTGCCAATGGCACGCAAGCCTTTCAGGGGCGCCAGCTCCAGCGTGACTTCCGCACCTTTGGCCATGGCCCGGCCGATGTTGAAAAAGGAGCCGCTGAAGGTCTGATAATTCGTCGTCTCATACGCGATCTGATCTCGAAACAAGTTGTCAAAGCCGTCCAGTTCCAGCCGCGCCCGCCCCTCCCAGAAGCGTTGTTCGATGCCATAGTCCAAGGTCCGCGCCCGTTCCGGAGCCAGGTTCGGATTCCCAACAAAGTAGGGCGTATTGCTGTACGATTCCAGAAAGCTGGGCTCCTTGACGCCCAGGCCGAAGTTGAACTTCAGCGTGGTAACGCCGAAAAAGCCGTTGCCCCTTCTCAGCAAATACGCCAGCGAGCTGCGCGGAACCACGACCGTCCCGAAGCTGCCGTTATCGTCAATTCGGACTCCATTGCTCAAAGAAAGCCGGCCCCACAGAGTCTGGTCCTGAAAAGTATATCCGAAGTTGTTTCGTTGCGCACTTGTGGCCGGATCCTGCGAGAATCGATCGACCAGAAAGCCGTGCTCGCCGTCCCAGTCAAACGCAAAGGTGTCCACGTGCTGGCCGAACCGCCCTCCAAGCGGAGCGCCTTCCCAGTTGGCCTGATAGCTCACGTGGTCGCGCCACTCATCGTCTAAATAATTCGTTGCGTAGTCGTAATACGGGTATGCCGCCGTGTAGCCATCATAGGAAGGTGTAAACGGAGCGTCCTGGCCAAGATCCAGCGACACCTGGCGCGATCGCGAATAAGTGAACGTCAGTTGCTGATCCCAGGAAGAACTTGGCCGATTGTGGATCGAAAAGGCAGCATAGCCGTCGCGCCGACGGAATGAAGCGTCATTGATCGGCGGCCCGAAAGCCGTCTGCCCCGGAGTTCCCGCCAGGCTGAACTCGCCCATCGTGATCACGCGAAGGGTCGTTGCTTTCCCCAGCCGCAACCCGAAATTTCCTGAAAGCGTGGTGACGTGGAAGAAGTCGTTCGGCACCTGGTTCGCTGTGCTGAAGCGGCCTCCTTCCAGGCTGTAATCAAAAGGCCCGTAGCCGCCAGTCATGGACCCGCGGCCGTCCCAGGTGGAGTTCTTGCCGCCTTCGCCGCTGAAGGAGAAGTGAGGGCGTTTGGTTTCCCTGTTGCCCTTCTGCGTAAAGAGTTGAATCACGCTGGTCATTGCGTCTGAGCCGAACAATGCGGAGTTTGCGCCGCGCACCACTTCAACCCGCTGGAGATTGTTGGTGGTCAGGGTGCTGAAATCAAAATTGCCGCCGGGCAGGTTCAGCGGAATACCGTCGAGCAGCACCCTGTTGTAATCGCTGTCGCCGCCGCGAACAAATACGCTGGTCACGCCGCCCGGAGCTCCGTTGCGCACCACCGTCACGCCCGGAAGCGATTGAAGCAGGCTGCTGACCAAAGGCGTATTCTCGTCCACAATCTGTTTGCGCGTGATCACGCTGGTGCTGGCCCCGATCTGGCTGGTGGCCGCCCCGGTTCGTGTTGCCGTCACAACAACTCTCTCATGCACGGGAGCCAGGGACAAAACAAGGCGAACCGATGCGCCAGGGTTTGCTTTTGTACTCGCCTCGCCAAAACCGGCGAGAAACACCTTGACCGTATACGTTTCGGCTGCAAGGCCATGAATGCGGAATTGCCCCCGCTCATCGGTCACGGTGTGAGCAAATTCTTTTCCCTGTGCGCCCAGCAGACGCACGGTAGCGCCGGGAACTTCCGCACCTTCAGGGTCCAGAACCGTGCCCTGAAGCGTCGCCGCCTTCCCGGCGACAGCGCCCGTCAAAAAAACAAACAAGAAGAAAAACAAAGGCAACTTGAAACAGCCTGCCCTCATAAGTTCCATCCTTTCTACCCGCTCTCATCGCGGGAGTTCCGGACGGAAGGACACACGAAGAAACAGCCAGAAAAACAAAAGGCCTTCCAGTTCCTCTACACGGAACCGGAAGGCTTCGGCAATTCTTCCCCAGTCCTCTTTCCGTCGAAGAGTTTATCTGAGCATCAGTTCCTGGGCAGGCTTCCTGGCTTTCGGGTCGTCGCGGGATCTTCCGCCTTCCCATCCCGGCTTCTGCGGGACAGTGGCTTTCCAGATGGACGATCCAACTCGCCGATTACAGTGGCGGGACCGCGGCCGATTTGCACGGCCTTTCCTTTTAACCCCGCGTGTGCGGGGCACCACAGGAACTCCAATTTTCAAAGAACAACTGACGGCATTGAATCTAGCACCGAGGGCACCCGGCCGTCAACAACATCCGTCGCCAGGGGACATTTGTCGCGCAATGTGCGACTTCCAACGTTGCGATTCGTGCGCTGGGTGATGCGAACGGCCGTTAAATCATATTTGGATTCAACTTTGGAGGTGGCTACTCGATTGCCTTACCGCCGCAGTGTGGTTATACTAATGGTATGAAAACGGCAATCTCCATTCCCGACGAGGTCTTTGAAGGAGCAGAGCGCCTGGCCCGTCGCACCAGGAAATCACGTAGCCAACTTTTCAGCGATGCTCTTAAGGAGTATCTCGAGCGGCACGCTCCGGACGAGATTACCGAGGCGATGAACCGTGTCTGCGCCGAGGTGGGAGAAACCAGGGATGCGTTTGTTTCCTCCGCCGCCCGCCGCATCCTGAGGCGAAGCGAGTGGTAATCTCACAGGGTGAGATCTGGTGGGCGGATTTGCCTGCCCCCGAGGGCTCCGGCCCGGGGTTCCGAAGGCCGGTGATCGTGGTGCAAGGTGACGCACTCAATCGTAGCCGGATTGCCACGGTGGTCTGTGTACCGCTGACGAGCAATCTTAAGTGGGCCTTGGCGCCGGGTAATGTGCACCTTTCGAAGCGTCTGACAGGGCTGGCAAAAGACTCCGTCGCCAACGTGTCGCTCGTTGTCAGCATTGATAAGGAATGCCTCAGCAAGCGCGTGGGCAAGCTCCCGCCTTCCAAGCTGGAACTGGTTCTCTCGGGTATCGACATCATTTTGGGCAGGTAGGTGCGAGTTGGCACGCACGGCTAAATCGCGGTCGGATTTAACCGTGGCCCTCCAAGACAACAACCCACGGTCGCCACGGATAACGCTCGCGGCGACAGCTACCCGCTCGGACAAGCGGTCAGAAGCGTGTTAATCTTGCGCACGAAGAAACTCTCATCGGTATAGCCGACGAATTTGCCATCGATCCGGCCATCACAGCCAATCAGGATACTCGTGGGCGTGCCGTAAATGCCTCCGTACAGATTCCCCACCCTGTCACTTGCCAAAACCACCGGATAATTCATTTGGAACTGCTGATAGAACCGCCGGACGGCGTTGACGTTGTCTTCTGAAATCTCGTCCATGCCGATGACCCGAAGGCCCTTGTATCCGTATCTCCTCTGCAAATCTTCCAATCCGGGAATCTCCATGCGGCACGGCCCGCACCAGGTCGCCCAGAAGTTCAACAGCACGACCTTGCCCCGATAATCTTCCAAGTTAATCGGACTGCCATCAAGCGAGGTTAGTGTGATATCGGGCGCCACGGGACGCGCGCCCTCAAGCTTCTCGATGTGAGGTCCCGCAGAAACGGTCCCGTACCGGGTGGCAAGGTTGTAAAGGCCCGCCAAAACCACAGCGCCCAGCAAGGCGAAAAATATGATTCCCTTAATCCGCATGAGAGCCCCTTATCGGGGAAACCCGGACAAACCGCGCCGATGGTCCATGGCGGCTTTACGGCGTGTGCGATAGTCAACGATCAGATGATAGATCCGGTAGCCAAGGCTAAATCGCTATTGGACTTAACCGTGGGTCCTCCAGGGTAAAAGGCCCACGGTCGGGAAAGCGCTGACCGTGGCTACAAACCAACAGCGACAATCCAATCAGTGCACGCGTGAGAAGTGCTCATGCACGATCTGCCACTTGTTGCCGCTGCGGACAAAGACGTGGCTGCCGCGGCCGTGGATGGTGTGGCGGGGGCGGCCCTCGCCGAGTTCAACCGACCAGGTGAACGTCACCACCGCGGTATCGCCAAAGGCCTGAACCTGCGGCTTGACGATGCCGTATTTCATTTTGCTGCTGGCGTGCTTGTAATACTCGAAGGTCTTCCGCATGGCTGCTCGCCCACTGATCCGAGCCTGACGGGTCGAAGAGAATCCAACGACCCGAGGATGGAAATGCGCGAGGAGCTGCTCGAATTTCCCTGCGTTGAAGTCGCGAACCATTTCTTTCTCAATCGCCAGAACTGCCTGCTGTGAGGTTGCCATGGATCCCTCCTTCACTGAAGTGTCATGCGCTGCATCCCCGGCCCTTCGTCAACAAGCTGATCCTGTTATCGCTAATTGACCCAACGGTCGGGGTCGTTTTTCTTGTCGTGTTTCCGCATATAGACTTCAAACTTTTTCCGCAGCCGGGCACGCCGCCATTCGTCGTATTGGAGCTGCATGCGCCCGGAAAGCCCGCTCCCTCGCAGGTAAAGGAACGCGATCAGCATGCCGCCCAGGTGGGCCAGATGTGCCACGTGGGAGCCCGGCCCGCTGATTTCACTGAAGAATTCGATGGCGCCAATAGCGAGAACGAACCACTTGGCCTTGACGGGAATGACGAACCAGAGAAAAATCGGCCGGTTGGGAAAGATCAGGCCGAACGCCAGCAGAAGGCCGTATATGGCTCCGGAACATCCGATCGTGATCGCGAAAGGAGATCCGAAGAACATGCTCAGCACCACGTCAAACACGCCGGCGCCAATTCCACAGAGGAAATAGAACTTGAGGAATTCCGACTCGCCCCACAGCATTTCCAGATCCGGCCCGAACATCCAGAGGGCGAACATGTTGAACAGGATGTGAAAAAATCCGCCGTGCAGGAAAAGATACGTAACAAGCTGCCACAGGTAAAGCCGGTGAGTCACCGCGAAAGGCTGCAAACCGAGATAAAAATAAGGCGCCTGCCAGTGAAACAGCTGGTAAGGCAGATAGGTCACGACGAAGACTGCCGTCGTGGCAATCACCAGGGCCTTCACCATCCGCGTGAACGGAGGGAAAAACGACATGTACGACTGGCCATAACGAGGCATTACTTGAAGCCTATCACAAGAACTTGACGAGGTGCAGGGCCGGAACTCGATTCAGCGCTTTACGTCTCCGGCGTCACGTTTCGTCCCTCTTGACAGGACTCTTCGATTTTGCCATGACGTAAAGCAGAATAGCGAGGCCGGTGAAGATGATGAGCGCAGCAAGATTGCTCTGCGCAAAATGGGGGAACCATCGCAGGCCCAGCGCAAACTCTTTTTCTTTCTTGAATCCGACCACGGCGGCCAGCGCCAGGCCGCCCAGCGAGCCGCCCGCAATCAGCCCCGAACTGAATAGCGCTCCGCCGCCGATTTCGGATTCCGCCTCCTCCCTGCGGCCGGCTTTCTCCACCAGCCACTTGACGACGCCGCCTGCAAAGATCGGCGCCGTGGTCGAGAGCGGCAAATAGAGGCCCACCGCAAAGGCCAGCGAGTGGATGCCACACAACTCCAGAACAATCACGGTGAACGCTCCGAACAGCACCAGCGTCCACGGCAGCTTCCGGGTCAGGATGCCGTTGATCACCACGCTCATCAGGGTGGCTTGCGGCGCCGGGTAATCCGTCGAGCCGATTCCTTCCACCTGCTGGTAATCGATTTCCTTCTGCGCGGGGTCGTAAAAATAGCGGCCATCGGGAATTTTTCTGGACCCGATCACGCTGAGCACTTCATAGGTGTGTCCCTCATAGGTGGTGGGGCCCTGCGGCTTCATCGAGGAGGTGATGGCGACGTCGGAAAAATGCGCGGGTTTGATCTTCGTGGCGCTTTCATTAAGCAGTTGCATCGTGAGGCCAACGACAAAGACGGACGTCATTACGCCGATCGCATAGCCGAGCTCCTGCTTGCTCGGCGTGCCTCCCACCAGAAAGCCCGTTTTCAAATCCTGGGTCGTTTGGCCCGCGCTTGCCCCGCCGATGGCGACCACCGCGCCGATGCTCAGAGCGATGACGGAATACACGCCCCCCGTCCATCCCACCAGAACAAAAATCAGGCAGGTGCCCATCAGCGTCGCAATCGTCATTCCGGAAACCGGGTTCGAAGAGCTTCCGATCAGGCCCACAATCCGGGCCGACACGGTGGCAAAGAAGAAACCAAAAAAGACCATCAGCAAAGCCGAGATCAGGTTGCCGCTGGCTTTGGGATTGATGTGGAATGCCAGCAGCGCCCACAGGAACCCCACCACCAGCACCGCGCCTCCGCCGATGATCGTCAGAGGAAGGTCGCGGGCCGTGCGCTCCACCTTCAGCGCGCTCACCAGCTTGCTGTTCTTGAGCTGGCCGAACGTCGATTTGAACGAACTGATGATGGTCGGCAGCGTTCTCGCCAGCATGATGATTCCAGCCGCAGTCACCGCGCCCGCGCCGATATACCGGATGTAGCTGCTCCAGATCTGCGTGGCGGTCATTTGTCCGATGGGTATGGTGCCGGGATAGATGATTCCCGGCAGATTTGCGCCAAAAAACTGGATAATCGGAATCAGGACAAGCCACGAAAGGACCCCTCCGGCAACCATGATTCCCGCCACGCGCGTCCCGATGATGTACCCCACGCCCAGATATTCCGGCGTAATCTCTCCCGCAAAGGTCGCGCCGGGATACCAGGCCGGGTGCCACGTCGGCGTGGCCTTCCAGAAGAACAGGCCGCCTTGCTCGCCCATCAGAAATTTGTAGACAATGCCGATTGCCGCTCCGCCGAAAACCTTGCCGGCCTGGATGCCGCCGCGCTCGCCGGTGATCAGAACATCCGCGCAGGCCTTGCCTTCAGGAAAGGTGAGGACCCCGTGTTCTTTCACCACCAGAGCGTTGCGCAGCGGAACGACAAAGAGAACGCCCAGCAGGCCGCCGGCCAGCGCCAGCGGGAAGATCCGCCAGTAATTGAGCGTGTAGCCAAGAAAAATCAGTGCAGGCAACGTGAAGACGGTCCCGGCCGCAATCGATTCACCCGCCGAGCCCACCGTCTGCACAATATTGTTCTCGAGGATGGTCGATTTCCCCAGCCATTTGAAAATCGTGATCGAAATGACCGCAACGGGAATCGACGCGCTGACCGTAAGGCCGGCGCGCAGCGCCAGGTAAACGGAGACGGCGCCAAAAATGATTCCCAGAAAAGCGCCCAGCAGCACCGCTCGCAGGGTGAATTCAGGAAGAACAACATTGGCCGGGACGTAGGGCTTGTAAGAGGCCGCAGCGTCCGCGTGGCTTTGAAGGTTTGTTTCAGTTGCCATGCTTCACGTTCGCAATCGTTGAGACAGGGTGGGTTCGAGATTGGTTCCGGCCGCGCCGGGGCTACGCTCCCAGTCTGGCGCGAACCATTTGATTGACTCGCCTGCCGTCGGCATTTTTGTCCGCCAACTTGGACATCACTGCTTTCATCACTTTGCCAAGATCCTGTGGCCCGGCAGCGCCGGTTTCTTCGATCGCTGCAGCTATAGCGGCCGCGATGACCTCCTCGCTTGCTTCGGCCGGCAGGTAGGCCTGGAGGATTTCGATTTCCGCTTCCTCTTTGGTGGCCAGATCTTCCCGGCCACCCTTACGGAACTGCTCCACGGAATCGCGCCGCTGCTTCACAAGGCTCCGGAGCACGGCAAAGGCCTGATCGTCGCTGAGCGGCTTGCCGAGATCGATCTGCTTGTTCTTGAGGGCGGTTTTTGCCATTCGCAGCACCGAGAGCCGAAGTTCCTCCCGGGCTTTCATGGCAGTTACCAGATCCTTTTCTACTTGCTCTGCAATCGCCATGGGTCAGAATCCTGTACGAATAAACACTCGCAGAATATACCACAATCACGCGTGATTGCATCCATCTGGCAAAATTCTATCAAATTGAAGGCTGTCCAGGTAGCCAGGCGTCGCTTCGCAAGCTGCTGAAAAAACTTGACAACGAGTCATTCCGGGAAGTTGCAGCCAAGATCCGACTCCTCCTGATTGCAATCATCGCCCCCGCTGGTTATCCTGCTGGAAGAACGGTACAGTGGATTTGAGGCCCTATGAATAGCGCGCATCTTCCTGTGGGAATGGCTCTGGTTGGCGTCACGGTTGGTTTTCTGGGTTTAAGGTATTTCAGCAGAACAAGATCGGGCCGCTTCCGCCCCTGGGGCTGGATTGGCTTGGGGCTGCTCGCCGCTTCTGAGATATCGCTTGCGCTCCATGTCGGCTGGGTCTCCAGCTTTTTCACTCCCTTGTGCTGGACGGCGTATATCCTGCTCATTGATGCCGCCGTCTCCAGCCTGAAAGGCTCATCCCGGCTCTCCGCTTCGCCGCGTGAGTTCTTCCTTCTGGCCTTGGCGTCGATCCCCCTCTGGCTGATCTTTGAGGCCTACAACCTGCGGATGCAGAATTGGACCTATGTCGGTCTGCCCGCCAATGTTATACTGCGCAATCTCGGATACGCGTGGTCCTATGCAACCATCTGGCCCGCCATCTTCGAGACCGCGGATTTTCTGCAGGCCCTCGGCTATTTCAGCGCGCCAGTCACCCCTCATCCGCCTTTCAGCCGGACGTACCGGACGGTCCTGTTTCTTGTCGGACTCCTGTTTGTCACGGTTCCGGTACTCATTCCTGCGCGCATCGGGCAATACTTGTTTGGGCCGGTCTGGGTCGGATTCGTTTTTCTGCTGGACCCGCTGAATTACCTCTGGGGTGGGCATTCGCTCCTCCGCGATTGGGAAAAAGGAGAGTCGTCGACCTTCTGGAACTTCTTCGTCGCCGGCCCGGTTTGCGGCGTCTTGTGGGAGTTCTGGAACTACTGGGCCGCCGCCCGCTGGCTCTACATTTTTCCCATCCTCCAGGGATGGAAGGTTTTTGAGATGCCGGTCCTGGGCTTCCTGGGATTTCCGGCATTTGCCGTCGAATGCTTCGTGATGTACGAATCCCTGAAAGTTTTAGGCCGGGGACTTTTTGGCCAAAAGAAGCAAATGGCTGAGTCCTGTTCCTCCGCCGCAGGATCAAGATAAAATCATGAACCTCGGGCCGCCGTCGGTTAGGGCAGCAATCCGGATTGTTGGGGCCGTCGATTCCATGAAGAGTGTGCTCAGGCGAACTGTAGCAAGGTGGACTCTGTTGGTTGTCTGTCTGGTAGTTACGGGCGGGGTTACCACCGCCCATGCCGCAGCACGGCCCAGGAAGTCCGAAGCCGAACAATTGAAAGTCGCTCAGCAGGGGCTTGATCTGCTCATGAACGGCGAGCCGGATGCCGCCTTCAAGGTCTTCGCGGAAATCAAGGCGGATGATCCTCAATCGCCGCTCGGTTATCTTCTGGAAGCCAACGCCTTGTGGTGGAAAATCTACTTCGCCACCGGAAACCTGGTCGATCCCGATGTGTTTTTAGTCGCCTCCAATTCGACGACGCCCTACGATACCCAGTTTAACAATCTGATCGATACAGCGATCTCCAAGGCGCGCGCGAGCAGAAACCCGAACCGGGATGCCGCAAGGAGTTATCTCTACGAGGGAATGGCTTATGCGCTCCAGGCAAGGCTCCTGTCGATGCGGAACAGCGATCTTGCAACCGCCAGAGCGGGCAAGAAGATGCGCACCCTGTTGATCACGGCGCTGGAGCAGGACCCGAATCTTCGCGATGCTTACCTCGGCCTCGGGCTCTATGACTATTTCGTGGATACCCTGCCCACCATCGTCAAGCTCCTGCGGTGGATCATCGGGTTGCCGGGCGGAGACCGGGAACGCGGACTTCAGGAAATCGAGTACGCCGCGAAGTACGGAGAATTGACGCACGGCGAAGCCCTGTTCTATCTGGCCAAGGACTACTCCCGCGAAAATGAAAGGCAGTATGGGAAATCGCTGCAACTCTTCCAGCAGTTGCGAAGCCAGTACCCCCGCAACGGGCTTTGGACGCTGCTGGCGGGAAGCCTGGAAATCCGCATGGGCCACGCCCAGGAAGGCGAAGCCCTTTATCGGGAAGCCCTCAACCAGATGCGCGGCAAGGAAACCGCGGCCGGAAAAGACTTGTACAACGCCGCCCGGAAAGCTCTCGAGCGGCGCCATCCCGATAAACACTTCGAGTGAGCAGGCAATTTCTTCATCCTTTGGCTTGCCTTGTTGATGGCGGCGAAAAGCGTCGTCTATTGCTTCAATTGTGAATCGAGAGAAGTAGATTGTTCGTGCGCGTGGTAGGAGCTGCGCACCAGCGGTCCGGACTCCACATGCCGAAGGCCACGTCGCAGGCCTTCCTCGCGGAGGGTTGCGAATTCTTCCGGAGTGTAGAAGCGTGCCACAGGCAACTGCACGGCTGACGGCCGCAGGTACTGCCCGATCGTGACAATATCCACGCCTACGCCCGCCAGGTCGCCGAGCACGCCGAAAAGCTCTTCCATGGTTTCGCCCAGGCCCACCATCAGCCCGGACTTGGTCGGGATCGCAGGATCGATTTCGCGTGAGTGCTCCAGAAGCCGCAGCGACCGCTCGTAGCGCGATCCGCGCCGGGCCACGGAATAAAGCCGCGGCACGGTTTCGATGTTGTGGTTCAGGATGTCGGGCCGGGCTTCGAGCACGGTGCGTAGCGCCTCATCGGAGCCGCGAAAATCCGGAATCAGGACTTCCACCCTGCAGCCTTCAATCCGACGGCGCAAAGCTTCAATCGTTTGCGCAAAGATGGTTGAGCCGCCGTCCTTCAGATCGTCGCGGTCGACCGAAGTAACGACGATATACTTCAACCCCATCCGTTCGGCCGCCTGCGCAACGCGTTCCGGCTCCGCCCAATCCACCTGGCCGGCCGGGCGCCCCTTGGGCACGGCGCAGAAGCCGCAGCGCCGCGTGCAAAGCTCACCCAGAATCATGAAGGTGGCCGTGCGATGCTGCCAGCACTCGGCGACGTTGGGACAGTGGGCGCTTTCGCAAACCGTGTGGAGTTCGAGGCCGCGCATCAGGCCCTTCAGCTCAAAGTAATTTTCGCCGGAAGGAATGCGCACCTTCAGCCACGAAGGCCGCCGCGCCGGGCGCGTGCTGGTGCCGATTTGTACGAGTTCCTCCATCGTCAAATTTTCATTCTAGCCTGAACTCAAAACTGCGACAACCGCCGGCGCTCTCCTCCGCCAATGTGACGGGGCCGGGAAGGGGGCCTTTGTAGCGCCGACCTTCAGGTCGGCATGCCCGCAAGAGCGCTCCGGTTCGCCAAACGTGCTGGGCTAAAGCCCGGCGCTACAAAACCGCGTCGATTCGCCCAGGCTCTCACCTGACCTCAAAACCTGCCGGGCTGAAGCCCGCCGCTACTTGATCTCGAAGAGCGCCCCGGCGCCCGGCGCCAGCCAGTTCGACTCCTCTCCGGACTGCACAAGTTCTCCCGTGTATGGCGAGACCTGCAGCAGGTGCTTCTTCGAGTCCTTCAGCTCGATCCCGTACCGGAAGGAGTATTTCAGGGACTTGTTGACGATCATCAGGAAGGGATGGCCGCCAGCGTCCCGGAACTCGCCGATCAGGTACTCGGGCCGAACGGGAGGATTCTGATAGGTGGTTGCCAGAACTTTTTTGACCAGGCCACACTCGGCAATAGGCTTTGCACCTTCCGGCAAGGGCGCGGAATGATAGACGCCCATGCTGTGCAGCTTGATCAGCCAGGGAGCCAGTTCGCGAATCTGGCTATTGACTTCCCTCAGCTTGTACCACGTGGGCGTGCGGTGGCCGAACTGGTCAATCGGCGCAAGACGGAAGTTGCCGGCGTTCGGCGAATAGTAGGTGAAATACTCGATTCCGCGGCCGCCATAGGCGATGGTGCTGTAGGCCTGCAGGCGCAGCGTGGCGCTGGTGGGGTCCATGTAACTGAAATGCGTGTTTGAAAGCACGACGTTCCAGAACGGGATGCCGGCCTCGAGAGCAGCGCGCCGGATGGTTTCCAGGTTCGTAAAGAAGCGGCTCAGCATCTCGCCGTTGAACAGCGAATAGTTGTCGTAACTCAGCAGCGAGGGGCGAACCTCTTTCATGAACTTCTGCAGGTAAGCCTCGTAGGCCGGTGCTCCCATGCGTGCCGCCGTGCCGTAATTCGGCAGAAGATTGACGTAAGGCAGAGCGCCGGGCATCGCCTTTCGCAACGCGGATTCCACTTTGTCCAGGCCCGGAAACAGTGAAGCGTCCGGCTCGTCGTACAGGAAAAATCCCAGGGCGGCCGGATGATTCCGGACCTCCTGGACGAGCGAATCGATCTCCTGCTGAACCTCCGCCTGGTCCGGCATCTCGGTCCATTTGTAAGCGTTCGCGCGCGGATCGCTCACAAAACATGCCATCCCGGCCGCGTGCACCGCGTCAAGCTGGTCCGGAGCACAAAAACCCGAAATGTTCAGCCCCGCCTGCCGCATCAGAGCAAGCTGGTGAGGGTCGGAAGGCGACTGGCCCCAAGCCATCAGGGCGAAGTCTCGCGGAGAGATTTCCGGCGGCTTCGGAAAGGTTTGGGCACCGGTCGGAATTACCAAACCGAAAAGCAGCAACAGACTCAACACGACGCTAAGATGAATTCTCATAGGCGCTCCTGACGACACAAGACATGCGAAAGCAAAGTCTGTATTATACCTACTCTTGAAGGCTGAGCCTGCAGCGCGGGCCTTTATGGCCCTTGCGGTGGAATGCTTTTGTAGCGCCGGGCTTCAGCCCGGCATGCCGGCCTGAAGGTAGGCGCTGCGCGCGGATTGGAGATAGTCATGGCCTGGATCAAAGTGGTTGAACCCGCGGACGCCGAAGGAGCGTTGAAAAAAGAATACGCGAAGGCCGTGAAGCGTGCCGGAAAGGTCTTCAACATTCTGAAAATCCAGAGCCTGAATCCCGAGGTTCTGCACGCCTCAATGGACCTCTATCTGGCCACCATGCACGGCCCCTCAAGCCTTTCCCGCGCCGAGCGCGAATTGCTGGGCGTGGTCGTCTCCTGGGCCAACAACTGTTTCTATTGAACCGAGGCTCACGGGGAGGATCTCCGTGTGGAAAGCGGCGATGCGAAGTTGGCCGAACACGTCAAGCACAACTACGTGCATGCAAAACTGCCGGCCCGCAGCAAAGCTCTGGCAAAATTCGCCGATCTCGTGACGCGAACTCCCCACGCCGTCCGCAAGCAGGACGTCGATACCCTTCGCAAGCACGGCCTCAGCGACCGCGACATCCTCGACGCCGTCGAGGTCATCGCTTATTTCAACTACATCAACCGCGTCGCCGACGCCCTCGGCATCGATCCCGAACCCGAAATGCGCCCGGCCTCGGAACGCAGGAAAAAGTAATGTGTTTCGAACACAGGATCTGCGCTTTTGCGCATCTTGCGAAACCCGGCAATTTAGGGCACTATGACACACAGGAAGAGGCCCATATGATTTTCCACGTCACGCTCGACAAAGCGGAGGATGGCTGGATTGTAGCAGAGTGTCCAGCGCTTCCCGGCTGCGTTTCACAAGGTAAAGACGAAAAAGAAGCTCTCGAAAACATCAAGGAAGCCATTACAGCCTGGCTATGGGCCGAGGACCAGAAGGCCGCCTCAAAACTCGGGGAAGAACCGGGCCGCCAGCAGATCGTTGTCGCGGTTTAGCTGGATGGGTAAACTCGCCAACATTTCCGGTAAAGAAGCTGCAAAAGCCTTTCAGAAAGCGGGCTGGCAGGCCGTCGGTCAGGTCGGAAGCCACCTGGTCTTGGTTAAGGCTGGCGCGCGGGCAAATCTTTCCATCCCTCAGCACAAAGAGCTTTCAGTCGGAACGCTTCGGGCGCTCATCCGCCACGCGGGTTTGACCGTTGACGAATTCCTGGCCTTGCTCTAACGGAAGTTTCCAGACGAGCGCGGATTATTGTGACGGGATTACGGAGTTCCCTGCTGAGTGCCAACATGTCCAGCGGCGACACATCGGAGTAGACGGGCACGTGTCTTGCAGGCTGAAGGAGTTTCGAGTGAAGCCCGAAACTCCCCCAACATCCAACCTAGTCTTCAAAATGCCCGCTGACGCCCTTGAACCCGCGGAAGGCCTGTTTAAGCCCCCAGCGGATGACGCGCGAGCCGTCATAGCAGTGCGACAGGATGTAGTTGCACGTGGAGAGGCAGGTGGTCGAGCAGGTTTTCTTCATCTCGTCGAGCTGCTTCACGTCGAACTTGTGATCCCCCACGCTTCCCCAGTCGTATGTCGCGGAATACATGGGAAAGCAGGGAGCCAGTGTGCCCTCGGGACGAATGATCAGGTTGTTCTGCCCCGCGCGGCAGGGCCAGGGCTTGACGGTTCCGCCCATCAGCTTCTTCATGTCGATCATGTGCTGCTGCGGGTTGGCCATCTTGTAGCCTTTGCGGCTCTTGTCCACCAGGTAATCGAGCAGCGCCTCAACCTTGGGATAATCTTCCGGCGTCAGGTAAGTGGTGTTGTCGTCGAGGTGCTTGAAGTGGCTCTGCTCCAGCATCGGGGCTTCGTTCAGATGGTAATCGGTGGCGAGGCCGTTGTCGTGTGCGATCTCGGTCAACTCCTTCACGTCGTCTTGATTGATGTGGGTGATGTTGATGTTCATCATCACCGTGTAGCCGTAATGCCGCTGCCGCTTCACCAGGTAGTCGAAGTAGGGCCGGATGCGGTTCAGCGCCTTGGGCAGCCCAGGTTTTTCCTCCACGCAATCGATGGCCAGATTGACGATCCCGATGCCGGCATCGCCCATACGGTCGATCACCTCGGGCCGCATCAGCCGCCCGTTGGTCGGCAGGTAGACGTAAAAGCCCTTCTTGGCCGCGTAATAGACAACCTTATGCACATACCCCGGCCTCAGTAGCGGCTCTCCGCCCATCAGCGCCAGCACGCGGCAATCGATGCCGTGCAGCCAGTCGATCGACTTTCGCGCGACTTCCTCGGTCATGCCTTTGACGTTGTTGTTATAGGACCAGCAGTAGTGGCAATCGACGTTGCACTTGAACTCCGTGAAAAGGTAGGCAATGATCGGCCGTAGTTCCGAGGAGTGGACGCGCGACTTCACAAACGGCCACGCCCAGCACATGAAGGCGCGCTTGGTGTTAATCCGGTGATACTCCTTCTCGGTATAGTCCACGCCTTCAGGAAGCGGATTCTGTGGGTAGACGGGCTCCGGCAGCGTCAGCCCCGGTGATGAGGGCTTAGGCTGCAACGATGGCGGCGCCACCTGCCCTGTTTTCGGCTTCATCAACAGATCGTGCAACTCGACATCCACGCGAACCGGCGTGGAATTCCCGGGCGTGCGCTCTAACTTTTCAACTTCTGCCATCGAATCTCCTTTCCCC
>JARRJI010000023.1:0-16237 GCA_037379595.1 Acidobacteriota bacterium
TGAGAGAAGTCACGCAGCTTTGAATTAGAAGTTTCAGCCCTGAAGTCCTGTGCCGCGCGACCTGGATTGCGGCTTCAAGTCTACCACCAGCACCCGTCCGTCGCTCTCCCATTCTCCCCCGGTTGCCGTCAACCCGGAGCGAACCGGGTTGGAACGACCGACCAGTTCCTCGGCGGCGACGAATCCTGTCATGCCGAGATCGGCTCCCACCTTGGCCCGCTCCAAATCAACATGAGGATCAACCGAATGGGAAATCACGCCGGGACGAATATCGAAACCGTTGTCATGGTTCGCCACAACCAGCCAGATTTGACGCCCGTCAGGAGCGGTCATCGGCGCCTTCCAAATCCTCAGATGGTGGCGCATGGTGAAAGTGTTGAGCATCTTCTCAAACGCCATATCCTCGGGCCGGCCATAGACATAGAGGGTTGACATCGGGGCGGCGTCATAGCCTTTTCCCTTGACCACCGCCTCGAAGGTCTTCCAAAGTGAATTCGCATTCTTGTTTTGGGCCGCGGTCCAACCTGCCTTCTCAAAGGCTGTGCGGATTTCGTCCTCGCTTCCAACCAGGACCAGATTGATCGGACCGCCCGGATTGCCTTTCTTGCTGACCACGCGCCTCGGGGATTTTTCCAATAGCCGCATGACAACTTCTTTCAGATTAGCAGGAATCTGACTGGCGAACTCAGGTTTAAAAGTACCCGAGATTTCAAGCGGCTTGTCCAGAACCACTGAGAATTCCGTCCCCTCAGGGTAGTTGATGGAAGTGTCGGGGCTTCCAAACCAAGTTCCGCCGGATTGCGAAGCCGCCTGGCCATTGGCAGATCCTTTCTTCTGCAGCTTTTCCAGCGCAGAGTTGAGAAGCGTCACCGGCAACTCGCTTGCCAGTACGCCCTGGACGGTGCCGTCAGGAAGAACTTTCTCGCGGGCGTTATCAACGTTGTTCACGTGGCAGGCCAGCGCAATCGGGGATTGACCGGGACGTTTCAGTGTGTTGAATTGCAGCAGAACCCTGGCCCGGTCTGTGGGGCTGGAACTCGGAATCAGTTTTGCTATGCGGCCGCTGACAATCGCTCCCAACGGAATCGCAACCCCGCCGGGCCCTTGCACCTCTCGCTCGACTTCGGCTTCGACGCTCTCATTCAAATGGGACGAAGTAGTGCTGACGGGAGTCTTGAGGCGAAGATAAAGAACCGTCCCTGCCGGCACCTTGTGGGTCGGAACCGCATCCGCAGATCTCGAACCTGCCGGAGAGCGTTGCGCCGCTGCCTCAGCGGTTTGCCCTGCACTAAGAGGGACCAGTGCCAGCACCAGGCAAATCGCGGCGCTCACAATCCAGGTCATCCTGCGTTCGCAGCATCCATCCATGCCGAATCTTCTAAGCCTAGACCGCAATCTTCGAGACTCGACCTCCGGCATTGTCAGTCTCCACGCTTCGAAGGCCGGTACCATCCCAATTGGCGACCTGCCCCGGAGGCTGCAACGAAGCCAGTCGCGGCAATCGATACAAATCTATTTTACTGGAGTGAGGAACGAAGTTCCTGAACGATCTCGCTTGCAATCTCGTGCCCTCGGTCGAGATCGTTTGGAGGCAAAGATATTGCCGCGACCTTGGCGTGGCCGCCTCCTCCGAACCTCTCGCAAATTGAGGCAAGGTTGGCATTCTTGGGCGTGGGATTCCAGGGATTGCTGCCAACGGCGATCTTGATGCGTTCCGCGGACCGGCTCAGCGCCACGTTATAAACCGATTCAGGGAACAAGTAGTAGGGGATGAACTTGTTAAAGCCTTCAAACTTCTGGTCGGAAAGGTCGAGAAAGACAACGCCGCTGCGAAGCTGGGCGCGGTCCTGAATGATGTCGATGGTCTTCAGGTGCTGGTCGTACAACCGCTCGAAAGCCTGGCGAATCCGTGGAAGCGCAGCAATCTCAGAAAGCGGTTTTGAGAGAAGCTCGGGGATCAGTTCGGCGACAAACCCGTTCGACGAGGCGCCCTCAATCACCAGAGTGATCTGCGTCGCAGGATCCCGCATTTCGACCGCCGTCTTCGAATCCGGATACTGAGCCCCGTCGATGATGTCGGCCCAGTGAATGATCTCTTCAAGGTCATGAGCGCAGAAATTGAACTTGCTTGCGGCAATGTGGGCGATGAATTTTGTGCACGAGCGAAAAGATGGATCGTAAAACTTCTTTCCGCTGCGGTCCTGACGGAAGTGTTCAGCGTCGGCCTGTGTCAGAAAAGCGCTCTGGTGATGGTCAAACCACCAGGTCAGGCGAGGCGAGCTGGAGTACTTGAAGTCAACAATGACGTTCTCGTCGCCGTCGAAGATGTCTTCCTCGAACAGTTGTCCCGCGCGGTGAAGCAGTCCGTGATAGAAGAATTCCGCGTGGGGGTCGATGACCTCCCGATAGAAACGCGAAAACACCGCTGCCGAGCAGGCGCCGTCAAAACACCGGTTATGAAAACAGACGCGGACTCTCATTGGTTTTATTCTGCGTCCTCACCGCCCCCCAGCTAAGGAACGCAGATGAACAAAGCAGAACGTGATAACTTGCGCTGTTGATCGACAATTGTCAAGAGAAAAGAAAATCCGACGCAAGAAAACTGCCGCATCAATTGGGTAACGATTCCTTCTCGCGGGGCTTGTGAGTAGGATTCTGGCAGGCTATTTTGTTTTTTCTGCTCGCTGAGCGGCCCACTCTCCGATTATCGGAGCCCTGTACCGCTCACCGTTATAAGCCTTATACATTAGAAAAATAGCGAGTCCCAAGAGGCCCAAACCATAGACGAGCCAGGCCAGAGAATCCACAATCCATCCGACCAGGGGAATCAGCGCAAGGATTGAGGTCATGATGCTCAGAGCAAATCCCACCCCAATCGCAACAAGTCCCAGAAACAAAGCTTGAAAAGCATGAAAACGTACAAACCTGTCTTTGTTATAAGGACCAAAAAGGAGAAAGAAGATGAACGCAACCGGCCACAGAAGGTAACAGAGCAGACCGGCAACGTTGGGAGCAATCCCTGGCAGACTTACGCCGGGCGCCGCTCCGGGCTGGGACGTTCCCACGCCGGCACGGGCCGGCGATCCGCAGGAACTGCAGAAGACGGCATCTTTAGCCAACGCTGCTCCGCACTTTGTACAGGTCGCCATGAATTGCCCTCTCTTTGCAGGGAGACCGTCTTGTCGAAGTCAGAAGACGAGTTCGGCCACCAGAATCTCTCATCCTGAAGACGGGTTGCTATTCCCGGTTCACCTTATTCTTAACACACTCTACCGGCTCGTACAACGAACAAGCCCGAGGCAGCAACGGGTCTCTGGTATCTTACCGCTATCTCAAACTTTTCCATGTTTATCTGGAAGATACTTTTCTGAGCAACAATTAGTTCTTGGATAATCTTTCATCTTGGATCGGCAAGACCCGTTGCCGGAATCTTACCCGCCTAAAAACCTGGGCGTTCGCTCGATGCCATGCGGCCGCCACCAACCTGGATTTTTGCAGTGCTGGAGGAGACATCTGTGATCGGCGCCTCACGGTGCGTGTGGGGATAAACGGCGTCCATGAAAAACTGGTTGGCCTTGCGATACCGCAGCCGGGCATGGACCACCAGCGGTCCCGTTACTCCTCCTGGCACCTGGAAGTGGTAGTCAAAGGATTCCGATTTTCCAGGAGGAATCGCCGGCCGGTATACGGGCCCTTTGGGGTGCCAGATGTCCGGGGTCATGATGGACTGGCCGCTCTCGGTGATTGCGATCGGCCGGAGAATGTACGACCCGGCCTCGACGTGGTTTTTGGCGTCGAGCCCGCCCGAATGAAACACTTCCTTGCCCGCCTGGTCGCGGACGTCCAGTTCAATCCAGACGCGCACCACGTTCAGCGGCCCGGTCGGAAAGCTGTGGCCCACTTTCTTGTTGGTAAGAACAAGCCGTAAGTCGATCGTCTCGCCCGGCTTCGCCGTTGCCGGAGCCTTAATCTCAATGGGCACGATGGGACCGCGCGGCCAGATTTTCTGAATCTCCGGTATCAGCCGTTCGCCGCTGAGCCATTTTTTCACATCCTGAACCTGCTCCGCGGCGCCCGTAGTGGAAATCGCCGGCGGCATGTATTGATTGCCGGCCGCAAAGCGGTGGTTGTGGTATGTCAGTCCCAGGCCAACCTCCACGTCATACGGATCGGCTTCGGCGCGAGTCTTGGCCGTCTGCAAGTACATGTGGCACTGCTGGCAGCGGAGCCGGTCAGCGGTGTTGGGATCGGTGTTCCACTTGTTGTTCTTCCAGTCGTCATATTGCGTTTCCACTTGCAGCAGGCCCGGATACTTGCCCACCTTGTCGAATTCTTTATGGCAGGGAGCGCACGACTCGGCCTGGCGAGCGATCTTCAGGTTGTAGTCACGGTCGTGCTGCGCGGGATAGGCGCGAATCAGGAAGTGGTTCACCACGGTCGCATAACGCGTGTCGCGGTACCGGAAGAGGTAAGGCTTCGGAATGCCCAGCACATAACTTCCGATTCCGCGCTCGTCCACGTGGCGCACGGAGTGGCAAATGATGCAGGAGTCCCCCTCCTCAAAGCCGGGAACGTTTTTCCCCAGCCGCGGATCTTTGTAGCCGGAGAGCATGGTAACCGGTGCATGGCAACCGCCGCATTTCTCCGTCGATTTGATTCCCTGCACGTCCGTCGTCGCGCTGCGAACCTGCTGGAAAAACTGGTCCTCCTGCGACCATCGATGCGCGCTGGCCCGCCATTCGTCATAGATCACGGTGTGGCATCCTGACACTCCGCACGATCACGAATCGGCAATCGCCTGCGGCGGGACGGGGCCTCCGGTCACGGTTTCAGCGTGGCTGGGAGCAAAGGGATTGGGCCCCGTCGCGGCCCTGAAGCTCTTGGGCGGCTGGTAATTCTTGAAATCTGGCGAATGGTATGCCATTGTGCCGGCCGCGAGCAACACGCAGAGAACCGCTGCCACGCCAAACGCAAGCTTCCAGGTCTGTCGCCGGGCCGGCCCATAATCCTGCGAGGGTACGACGGCTAGAGGGCCGTTTGCCGGCGCGCTTTCCTGCCTGTGCGGCAGAGCGTGGTAAAAGAGAAACGGCAGAGCCAGCACACCGGTCCAGAGATGGACCGTCGCCCACCAGTGGCTGATGACAATCTCAAAGAGCGCCTGCCAGGTGATGACCAGTCCGGCCACCAAGCTGGCGGCCAGCAGCCAAAACCCAACATAGGCGCTGATTTTTCGCGCTTTCCTCGGCGACTTGCGCGTGGCCAGCCAGTGGCTCAACTGCCACAGCGCAAAAGGAACCAGAACCAGCAGACCCAGCGCCGTGTGGAAGAGCACCGCCATTTGAGTGCCGACGCTGAACGGCAGCAGCCAGACCACGAGGCCCGTCAGCGCCACAAACAGCAACACTCCACCCACCCAGCCAAATCCCAGGACGCTCCGCTCGCTGACGAAAGCCTGCCGGATCGGCGAGACCCATTCCTTCCCGTTTTTCATGTTCTGGTTTACCTCTGTAGCCTGTGGCTAGCGCATCCCGCGCCTGCCATTTCTCAGTTGGCAGACCCAATGCAACCGAGTCTCGCACGGTGAGCAACCCCGATGCCGACACCAACGTTCAACGATAAACCCATGCAATTTTTACGTGGGTGACGTAAGTCACACCCCGGTGTGACAGCACTCATACCCCATTCCGGCCCTCAGAGGTTATTCGTATTTTATGCGCATGTTTCAGGCGTGAGGTAACGGATGAGTTCCAAGCTCACAAGGCGGGATTTCATTAGGGGTTCGTCCCTTCTGGGCGCGGCCGCAACCCTCGGGACGGCTGCCGGCAAAGGCGCCGAGCACCCTCCGGGCTGGCGCGGCGCGACGCGCGTCGAGACCATCGCCACCAATTGCGAAATGTGTTTCTGGCGGTGCGGTGTCCGGGCGGAAGTGGCCGGCGGCAAGGTGCTCAAACTCGAGGGCAATCCCGATCACCCGCTCACCAAAGGCCGGCTTTGCGCCAAGGGCAACGCCGGGCCCAAGCTTCTTTATGATCCCGACCGACTGAAATATCCCCTGCTGCGGGTTGGCGCGCGTGGCGAAGGCAAGTTCAAGCGGATCTCCTGGGATCAGGCATTCGACTTCCTCGCTGGGCGACTCACCGAAATCAAACAGAAACACGGTCCCGAAAGCATGGCCTTCTTCCCGCACGGCGTGGCCTCGACCTTTTTCCTCACTCTGATGCGCGCCTATGGGACGCACAACATCGCCGAGCCGGCCTTTGCGCAGTGCCGCGGCCCGCGCGAAGTAGGCTATGCGCTGACGTTTGGCCAAGGGTTGGGATCGCCCGAGCCGGTTGACCTGGAAGAATCCAAAATGATCGTGCTGATCGGCACGCATATCGGCGAGAACGTCTTCACCTCGCAGGTCACGGAATTTGCCGAAGGCCTCTCGCGCGGAGCCAAGCTGATCGTTGTCGATCCGCGCTTTTCGACCGCCGCTGCAAAGGCCGACTGGTGGCTTCCCATCCGCCCCGGAACCGACATCGCGCTGCTGCTGGCCTGGATGAACGTCCTGATCGGCGAAGACCTCTACGACAAGGAATACATTTCCAGGTACGCGCAAGGCTTCCCTGAACTGGCCACCTATGTGAAGGAGTTCACCCCGGAGTGGGCGGAAGCCATCACGGAGCTTCCGGCGGCCAAAATCCGTGCCACGGCGCGAGCCATGGCCGCTGTGAAACCGGCCGTAGCCCTGCATCCCGGCCGGCACGCCACTTGGTACGGCGATGACACTCAGCGCGCCCGGGCCATGGCCATTGTCACGGCCCTGCTGGGAAGCTGGGGACGAAAGGGCGGAATCTTTCTTCCCACAGAAATCAAGACCGGGAAGTTTGCCCTGCCGGCATTCCCGCAGCCGAAACGCGAAAGGGCCGATGGCGCCGGCACGCGATTTCCGCTGGCCTCTGAAGAACAGGGCGTCACCAACGGCCTGGTCGATGCCACCGTCTCGGGCAAGCCCTATCCCATTAAGGGGTGGATTGTATACGGCCAGAACGTTTTGCAGAGCATTCCGCAGCGCCAGCAGACCCTGAAGGCCATCGGCAAGCTCGACCTGATGGTGGTGGTCGATCTTCTGCCCATGGAGCAGACTTACTACGCCGATCTGGTGCTGCCCGAAGCCACTTACCTCGAGCGCTATGACATGCCGCAGATTGTCCGGAGCGCCAAGCAGCCCTATATCGCCATCCGGCAGCCCTCGGTCGAGCCGCTCTACGAATCGAAGCCGGGCTGGTGGATTGCCCAGCAGATGGCGCAGCGGATGGGCCTGGAAGCCTACTTCCCCTGGAAGACGCCCCGGGAGCATCTTGAAACACTGGTCAAACCGCTGGGCGTCAACGTCGATACGCTTCTCACCCGGGGCGCGGTGGCCTTCCCGGGCCGTCCCTACATTTCAGAACGGCTTCCGGAAGATGGCCCGCTGTTTCCAACCCAGAGCGGCAAGATCGAGCTCTACTCGCCACTGCTGAAGCAACTGGGCTTCGATCCGCTGCCGCGTTACGAGCCGGTCGATGAGCCGCCCGTCGGCTATTTCCGGCTGATTTACGGACGCGCTCCGGTCCATTCTTTTGCCCGCAGCCAGAACAACGCCTGGCTCGACGCCCTGATGGACGAGAACGTGGCTTGGATCAATGAAGACGCGGCGCGCGACCTGCGCCTGGCCGATGGAGAGGAAGTCGTGCTCGAAAACCAGGATGGCGCAAAAAGCCTGCCCATTCGAGTGAACATCACCAAAGGCATCCGGCGCGATTGCCTCTACATGGTACACGGCTTCGGGCACAAGTCGCGGCGGCTGAAACTCGCGTATCACCGCGGCGCGTCGGACACCGAGTTAATGACCCGCGTCAAAGTCGATCCCATTATGGGCGGGACAGGCATGCGGGTGAATTTCGTGAGGGTTGTGAAGTTGTAGCGCCGGTGTCCCCACCGGCGATTCCCGGCGCTGGGGACAGCGCCGCTACAGTGGAGCAAGACGAATGGCGCGATACGCCATGGTAACGGATCTGAGGAAATGCGTGGGCTGCCAGGCCTGCACAGTGGCGTGCAACTCGGAATGGGAGGTTCCCACCGGGTTTGCGCGGACGCACGTTCACGCGACGGGCGTGGCCGGGAAATTCCCGGACCTGGTCTCCAGCTTCTACGTCGCCCAGTGCAATCACTGCGACCATCCGGCCTGCGTCCCGGCCTGCCCGACCGGTGCAACCTACCAGGCTGAGAACGGCATTGTCCACATCGACCGCGATCTCTGCATCGGCTGCGGCTACTGCGTCGAAGCGTGCCCGTACGGTGCCCGTTACATCAGTCCGACCGTCAAGAAAGCCGACAAATGCAATTTCTGTGCTCCGCGCCTGGAGCGTGGGCTGGAGCCGGCCTGCGTCCTGACCTGCACCGCTCACGCCAAGTTTTTTGGCGACCTGGAAGACCGGAGAAGCGACGTCTTCAAGATGGTTTACGAACAGGGCGCGCGGCGGCTTGAAACGCCGGAAGTCTCCATCGGGCCCAACGTCTATTACCTGGGCAAAAAGGAGGATGTCGATCTGGTCCTCGCCAGCTTCCCGCCCCATCGCCCGCGGCTGCTGAGGGCGGGTGAAGTGTGGCGCGGATATCTGAAACCGCTGGTCCTCGCCGCCATCGGCGCCACGTTTCTGGGCCAGGCCGTCGCTTTCTTCCACCAGTTGCATTCAGGCGAAGACCAGTTTGAGGATTGGGAGTAACGAAGATGGGAACCAAACCTTTGCCCATGTCGCCCGCTCCGCTCACCGTTGAGCAGGCAGAGGCGATGTCCCAGCGCCGGATCAAGAAGCACCATGTGGCCATCATGCTGCTCCACTGGTTCAACGCCTTCGTCTGGCTGTTTGAACTGGCCACCGGCGCGGCCCTGATCGCCTCGCCCTATTTTCGCCTGATGCCCTACTGGTACATCGACATGATGGAGAGCCTTTTCGGCTCGCGGGCCAACATGCTCCAGTTTCACATCGCTGTCGGGGTCACCTGGATCATCGTGTTTCTCGTCTACGGCATTTTCGGCTTTCGCACTTACCTGGCCAAACAGATCTTTGAAAAAGAAATCGCTCTCGACCGCGACGACATCAACTGGCTGATCATCCGCGCCCTGCGTATCCTGAAAAAGTCCGATGAGCCGTTGCCGCCGCAGTCGAGCTACAACGCCGGCCAGAAGCTCTTCGCTGTGCTCGTCTATGCGATGATCCCCATCATCATGATCACCGGCCTTATCATGGCTTTCCACCTCTTCGGCACTGCGGTGGTGGGCTGGGCCGTGGTGCTGCATTTTGTGGCCGTGGGCCTGGTGGTTTCGGGGCTGATCATCCACGTCTACATGGGCGCGGTGTTCCCCGAAGAAAAGGCCGCATTCTTTTCCATGCTGACCGGCATGGTGAGCGAGCTCTACGCCTATCGGCACCATTTCAAGTGGTGGAAAGAGGTCAAAATGCAGGAAGAGGCCTGGATCCAAAAACTCCAGGGCAGTTCCGGGTCAACGGGAGTTGCGCCGCCCATCTCCGATCCCGGACCTGTTGCTCCTCCGGCCGCGCCGGAAATATCGGAGGAGAAGCACGGCCCGCCGTGGACGTTCAAAAGAATTTTCCGAGCGCCCGAGTACTGGCCGCCTTACGTGGCCGGCGCCGGTCTGGGCCTCACGCTGCTCGCCACCTTCGTCCTGATGGGCCAGGGACTGGGCGCCTCGGGCGGATTCACGCGCTACCTTGTCGCAGTGATTGCCTGGGTGGCACCTAACTACGCAGCCCATAGCGCCTACTGGAGCAACTACATCCAGCCCGGCCATTCGCCCCTGATCGCCTTTCTGGTTTTCGAAATGTTCGGCGTGGTGATTGGAGGGTTCGTTTCCGGCTGGCTGGCCGGCCGCATCCGGATCGCCGTGGATAAGGGGCCGCGGATTTCTCGGCGTACGCGCTACGCGCTGGCCCTGGGCGGAGGAGTCCTGACCGGCTACGGCGCGCGCCTCGCCCGCGGCTGCACCAGCGGCCTGGCGCTATCAGGCGGAGCGGTTCTTTCCGTCGGAGCCTGGATCTTTATGCTCGCCGTCTTCGCCGCGGCGTTCGGCGGAGCGTGGTTTATGAGGAGGTATTGGTTATGAGCGCTCCTTACTTCCCAACTTTCTCGCTGGCAACCTATCTGGCCGTGGCCGTCCTGCTCGGCTTCTTCTTCGGCTTTTTCCTGGAACGGGCGGGATTCTCGAGTGCGCACAAGCTGGTGGCGGAATTCTATTTCAAGGACTTCTCCGTCCTGAAGGTGATGTTTTCGGCCATCGTGGTGGCTATGCTCGGAATCGCCTATTTCAGCCTTGTCGGCTGGCTGGATATGAGCCAGGTCTTTGTGCCGCCCACTTACATCTGGCCGCAACTGGTGGGCGGGCTCCTGCTGGGGGCAGGATTCATTGTCGGCGGCTATTGACCAGGCACCTCTGCGGTGGCGGTCGCCATCGGAAAAATTGATGCCCTGCTCTTTGCCCTCGGAATTGTGGCTGGAATCTTCCTCTTCGGCGTGACGTTCCCGGACATCACCGCATTCAATCTTTCGGGACACTTGGGGAACCTGACCCTGCCCACGTGGCTCAACGTGAACACCGGGATCGTCGTTCTGGCTGTTGTTGTCATGGCCGTGGCGGCGTTCTGGGCGGCGGAAAAGAGCGAAGGCCCGTGGAACGTTTTCCAGCGCCTCTACGGAGGATCGCAATCAAAAGGAGATGAACGGCGATGAAAACCGAAATCAAAGTGACCGGAAAGGGCCTGGCGGCCGCTGCGGTCATCTTCCTCGCCGTGGTGCTGGCCGTGGCGGCCACGAGTGCTCGCGGCACGGGCTCCGAGCCGCTGAACGCTCCTGCGATGGTGCAGGGCATTGTCCAGGAAACGGATCGCGTCACGCCGCAGGAGCTGGCGCGCTGGCTGATCGAGAAGCGTGCGGATTTCCAGCTCATCGACGTCCGCCAGCCCTGGAGGTTCGACGACTACCACATTCCCACGGCCATCAACATTCCGCTGCCACAGTTGTTCGAGCCCGCCGGCCTCAAACAGCTTTCGCGCGGAAAGAAGATCGTGCTTTACGGCTCCGGCCAGGGCCACGCCGCCCAGGCGCAATTGCTGCTCAGCATGAAAGGCTACAACGCCCTTTCGGTGCGCGAGGGCATCAACGGCTGGTGGTATGACCTGATGACTCCCACCAGCCTGCAAACCTCGGGCGCCTCGCCCACCGGCTACCAGCAGGCGAAACAGTTGCGCGATTACTTCATGGGGCGCGCCGCACCCGCCAAGGGCGCTGCCAAAGCCGCACCCGCCGCCGCGCCGCCGCCGCCTCCACCCACAACCCCGAAGAAGAAAGTCCCGGCCACAAGGCTGAAACTCGGCCGCGGTTGCACATAGGTTCTCTCCAACGTCGGAAGGCCACGCTTCCAGTGGCGTAAATGGGAATCGCAGGCGTCGTATTGTGATGCCTGCGGCTCCCCCAAGATGCTTTCCACCAGCTCTGTAGGTGTGAAACTCGGTTTGCGTTGTTTCTGCAGCGGCGGTGTCCTCACCGCCGGGCGACATCCGGGCCCCTCGGAAAGATTTCCTGAAAGGACTGTTTTGCAGGTAGTAGAGCGACCGCTTCGCCAATTAGCACAGGCTCTAACTCAGGCACCTGCCCCGGCCGCACATCAAACTCTGGCGATGCAGCGGATTTCAACCATCAGTTCGGGAAGCGCCAACCTTTGAATCTGCACGATGGCGCTGGCCACCACCGGAGAGTCACCGGGAAAACTTTTCTTCCTGGCCTCCGGAACGGCAGCTAGTGCGGCGTCCATGTCCGTCACAAAAATCGTCTCTTCGACAATATTCTCCATCGTGGCGCCCAACTGGGCCAGTACCCTCCCGATGTTAACGTAAGCCTGGCGCATTTGCATTTCCATGTTGCCTGAAACAGCGGGGTTTCCCTGTTCGTCATGGCCCACCTGCCCGGAGACGTAAACGGTGTCTCCCACTTTCACGGCTTGCGCGTACCCGTAGCTTTTCTCATAAGGCATTCCCAGACTCGCGGTTTCTTTGCTGATTGCCATCGTGCCTCCTTGTCGGTTGTACTCTGGTTCTTGAACGAAAGCGGCCGGCCCAGCCATTAAGGTCACCTATAAGATCAAACCTAACAGTAAGACGCTCCCATCTTAAGATTCGTCCCGATCCCTTCGGACGCTGGCCGCCGAATTTTCTTGACATCCACAGCCGCTTGGTGTAGTCTACAAAAGTAGATTTTGGCCGGGATTTTCACAGAGGGCCCGGCCGGGAAAAAGGAAAAATGGATGCCCGCCGCACTTCCAGCCCGACTCAGCCCTGTCGATATCTCCAACCACCTGTTTTCAGGCTACTTAGTTGAAATCAGGCATGAAAAAGTGTTTGATTTCCAGCCCCAAGAATTCTTTTTTTAAAAAACAAAGCGGGAGAGTTGTTGAAAACAAAGGGAAAGCCCGAAAAAACAAACCGAAAACAAAGCGGAAACAAAGCTGGCTAATTTATTGAAAACAAACAATAAGACCTAAAAGCAGTCCAAAAACAAACCGAAAAACAAAGCGGGCCATGTTATTGAAAACATTAGGTGGGCTGAAAAACAAACCGGAAACAAACCAGAAACCAGAACGGCGCCTCCACGGGGGCTACATGGCCGGTCTCAGGCGATGTTTTCCCTGCCCCGTGAGGCGCGAATCCCGAGCTCCCGGGGAGCCACATGGTGGATCCAAACCGCTCACGAATGTTTGGAAGCGATGGGGTCTTCAGACTTGGGGACGGGCTCACCGGCGGCGCTTTTCGCTTCAGTCCCCTTCCCCTGCGACCCGTATTCTTTCTTCAGCTTGTACGTGATGCTGTCCACCAGCGCCAGCCAGCTGGCCTCGATGATGTTCTCGGAGACGCCCACCGTGCCCCAGCTTTCGCGGCCGTCGCTCGATTCGATCAGCACGCGCACCTTGGCGTCGGTCCCGCCTTCGGAATTCAGCACGCGCACCTTGTAATCGGTCAGGCGGACTTCCCGGATGCAGGGGAAGAAGGTGGTCAGCGATTTTCTCAAGGCTCGGTCGAGCGCGCTGACCGGGCCCGAACCTTCCGCGGCCGTATGCTCTTCCGTGCCGTCCACGCGCAGTTTGATGACGGCTTCCGAGTACGGCTCGCTCGCGCCCTTCTTTTCAATGATGACGCGAAAGCCGTCCAGTTCGAAAAGGTCTTTGGTCTCATGGACCAGCTTGTCAAACAGCACCTCAAACGACGCCTCAGCGCCTTCAAACTGGTAGCCGTAGTGCTCCATCTCCTTGAGCTTGTTCACCACCACCTTGGCCGCCGGAGAAGTTTTGTCGATCTTCAGCCCCCGCTCCGTGGCCTTGTAAAGGATGTTGCTCCTTCCCGAAAGCTCAGAGACGAGCACGCGGCGCGCGTTGCCCACCACCGCGGGGTCAATGTGCTCGTAAGCGGCCGACTCTTTCATCACCGCGCTCACGTGAATGCCGCCTTTGTGGGCAAAAGCGCTTTTCCCGACGTAGGGAAGATCCTGCCGCGGCGGCAGGTTGGCCAGCTCGCTGACGTAGTGGGAAACTTCCGTAAGCCGCTTCAGGCTCTCTTTGCCCACCGCGTGCATCCCGAGCTTCAGCTCGATGTTGGCGATCACGCTGCAGAGGTTGGAGTTGCCGCACCGCTCGCCATAGCCGTTGATGGTGCCCTGCACCTGGACGGCTCCCTCCTGCACGGCGGCGATGGCGTTGGCCACGGCCATCTCACCATCGTTGTGAGTGTGAATGCCGAGCCGCGTCCTCACGTGCCGGGCGGCCGCACGGTAGCGCTCGCGAATGTCGGAGGTCAGCGTCCCGCCGTTCGTGTCACACAGCACCAGGATTTCGGCGCCCGCCTCTTCAGCCGCCTTCAACGTGGCCAGCGCGTGCTCCCGGTCGGCCTTGAAACCGTCAAAGAAATGCTCGGCGTCGTAGATAACTTCTTTGCCATGGGATTTGAGAAAGGCCACAGATTCGCGAATGAGTTCCACGTTCTGCTTCAGCGAGATGCCCAGCGCCGTCCTCACATGCAGGTCCCAGCTCTTCCCGAAAATGGTCACCACCGGAGTGCCGGACTCGACCAACGCTTTCAGGTTCGGGTCGTCCTCCGCGCTGTAGCGCGGATGGCGGGTGCTACCGAATGCCGCCAGCCTGGCGTGCTTCAACTTCAGCTCCCGGGCGCGGTGGAAGAATTCCAGGTCCTTGCGGTTCGAACCGGGCCAGCCGCCCTCGATGTAATCCACGCCCAGATCGTCAAGCTTCCTGGCAATCCGGAGCTTGTCTTCCAGCGAAAAGGAGATGTTTTCGCCCTGCGAGCCGTCTCGGAGGGTTGTGTCATAAATCTGAATCTTTTTCATGGTGTCAATATGCCCACAAAACGGGGATGAAATTGAGGATGACTTATCCGCCGAAAGAAGTCAAATTCTACTGCAAATTCTGCACTCCCTTGCGCCTGGCTGCCACGCGCAGCAACGGTCGCTCATGGACGGCGCCCCCGGGCCGGTCTCTGCCCGCGACGCCTGGAAAGCTTGGCGGTTTCCGCGCGGAGCACCTGAATGGTTTTCTCAAAATAGTCCCGGATGGCCGCCTGCTCCTGCGGGCTGTAATGGCCGGCGGCCTCCGCCATGGCACGCCCCAGGGACTCAAAAATCGGCGCCACCTGCTTCTTGAGTTCTGTCCCTCGCAAAGGATGAATGATCACGCTGCGCCGGTCGCGCGGGTTGGGCTGCCTGCGCACATAGCCGGCTTTTTCCAGGCGATCGACGATGCCGGTGATAGCCCCAGTCGTGAATCCCGACCACTCGGCCAGGCGGCCCGCGGTGCTGGGCCCATGCTGATCCAGCAGTCCCAGGCATCTCCACTCGGCGGCGTTCAGGCCCAGTCGCGAGGCAACGGCCTCATGAAAAAGGACGACGGCAGTGGCCAGATCGCGTCCGAGAGACTGGCCATAGTCCCAGGCTTGGGCCGGAATCGGATGTGCGGATTTGACTCTTGGCATATTCCCTTAGATGTGAGATACTCTCACACGAGATACTGTCCTGCAAGTCATATTCTAGCAGAAAGGATTTGTCATGAAATCCCCTCTTGACTCCAGCGCTCCTCTTCCCGAGGCTATCCCGGGCAATCCGGCTGAAAAGCCCAGCCTGGCGCCCGCTTTCACTCTGTTGCTGCTGGCCCCCATCATCGCCGAGGTCCTGATGGGCGCCACGCGGATCAGTGTGATCTACGTGCTGATTCCGGAAATCATGGTCTGGGGCTGCGGAGCACTGATGATCCGCGAGGCCGTTCGGCGCTGGCGTGCCGGTTGGGCCAGTATGATCCTGCTGGGCCTGGCGCTTGCCGTGGCCGAGGAATGCGTGATCCAGCAGACCTCGCTGGCCCCGCTGGTCGGCGCTCAGCATGTCTACGGCCGCTTCTTTGGCGTGAACTGGATCTATCTGCTTGGCCTGCTGGTTTACGAATGCGTGTGGGTGGTGCTGGTCCCGGTGGAACTCACGGAGATGCTCTTCCCTGCCCGCCGCCATCAACCCTGGCTGCGCAAGCGCGGCCTCGCAATATCGGGAATTGTCTTCCTCATCGGCTCTTACATCGCCTGGTACGCCTGGACCCAGCGGGCCCGGCCCATGGTCTTTCACCTGCCGAAGTACCAGCCGCCGTTGCTGGACATCGCGATCGCACTGGCTGCCATCCTGTTGCTGATTCTGGCGGCCTTGCGCCTGCGGACAGTTCGGCTGTCAGAACCCGGGCGCGCAAGCTCCGCACCCCGGCCATGGTTTGTTGGATTGGCCACTTTCCTGCTCTCCCTGCTCTGTTTTCTGCTGATCGGCCTCGCTTACGGTGCGGCGCCCCGCCTGCCCTTCCGGATCGCCATGGTAGGCGGATTCGTCTGGGCCGCTTTCAGCCTGATGCTGATCCGGGGCTGGGCCTCCAGTGCGGGCTGGCGCGAGATGCACCGCTTTGCACTGGTCTTCGGCGCCCTGCTGGCCAGCATGTCGGCAGGGTTCATCACTCTCGCCGGCGGCGCCCTGCCAATCGACTGGATCGGCAAGTCGGTCCTGAACGTGATCGCCGTCGTGCTGATGATCCGCCTGGGCCAGAAGCTCCGGCTCCGCGAGGCGCTTAAATCATGACAGGAATGCCGTGCCAGCCACAACGACCTGC
>JARRJI010000024.1:0-20329 GCA_037379595.1 Acidobacteriota bacterium
CACCGGAACAAACGCCGCCGCCAGCACGATCCCCGAGAGCCACCCCCACCAGAAATGGCCCGTACCGAGGGCAAGAACCGTCAAACCCAATCCACCAACCAGACAATAGATCGCAACGCGCAGTTTCGTCATTTCGTGCTCCTTTTCAGCCGGCAGGCAGGGATAAGAATCACATCAAAGCTCTGCGCCTACCAGATTCCCTAAGCTGCCGGACCAGATCCGCACATCATCAATACTGACTTTCACCGAAGCGCCAGTGGCGACTTATCTCAATCCGACCCTGTAACGAACCGCGAGGTTAGTGTGTTCCATGAGTACGCCTCGGCCAGACAGCCCCACCGCTCCCCCCAAAACAAGAAGCAGCGCAATTCCAGTCGTCATTTCCTTGCCATCAGTCCTTGAGAGAACAACCGCATCTGTTCCCGAAGAACACGTTTGGTCTCCTTAAACGGTGGGCCCTCAATGACCCACATAGCTGTAAGGCCCAGTTGCATCGATTTGAAAGCCAGGATGAGTTCAGGAAGGTTGACATCCGCCCGGATCGCTCCACTCTCCTGGAGGCCGCGGAACAAGGCCTCGAGCGGCGGATCTATGAATTTCTGCATTTCTGCCATGTAAGGAATAAATTGCCCGGTGTGCACGAACATGTGCCCGAGGAATACGCGGACAAACTCTCGATGACGCGCTTTATGACGGAATTGCAGAAGGACGAATTCGGTCAGGATAGATTCCAAAGGTGCCTTGGACCGCGTGAAGCGCGCAAGCTTCGCCTGCACCCGGCGTTCCACGTCCACCATGAACGCGACGACGATGTCTTCCTTGGTCTGGAAATAGTTGTAGATGGTTCCTTTGCCGATATCGGCTGCTTCTGCAATCTGGTCCACGGTCACGACATCGATTCCATGCCGGGAAAACAGATCGATCGCCACCGTGATGATGCGATTACGGACGGCCGCCTTCTTGCGTTCGCGCCTTGACGGGCCTGAAGAAGTGACTACGGTCATATATGACCATAGTCGTATTTGCATCAGGGTTTGTCAAGCGGTTTCTTGACCGACTCCGACCGCGACGGTATCCTCATTGCCTGCCTTTCACCGGCTGGCGCAGGCGCCTGCGTTGTGGCGGCTGCGCATCGTCAGCACGACTGGTCATGGACAGAACTTTTCCGTCCGCAGGCTCTTTTGCCGAGGCTAAAAAGACACGTCAAGCGTGATTCCCTCCAGCGTCTGATTCAGCCGGTCGGCAGCCTGATCGCGCTTCACCTTGAGCCCGGAAATCTGACCGCGCAGCGCGGAGAGGCGGTCTTCCTGTGTGTTCAGTTCGCGGACGTAGCGGTCGAGAAGTTGTTTTTCTTCCGAGCCGCCCTTGAGCGCCTTCATGTTTTCGCGGATGCGGTCCTGGTCCTTGGAGATGTTCGCGACGTCCTGCTGCCGCGCCTGGATTTCATGTTCAATTGCGGCAAGGGCGTTCTTCTGCTCAAGAATTTTCTGGAACGCCGTTTCCATCGCGGGCGTCACGCGCCGCTGCCGGGCCAGGAGTTCGACATCGTTGCTGGTCAGGTTGGTGAGAGCGATCTGGCTGGTTTCAGGGTGGACCTCTTCCACCGCCAGCTTACTGCTCTCCCTTGGCTTGACCGTGACCTTGAAGCGATAGAAGTCCGCCGTGGTCTCATCCGGCTTCAGGCTGCCGACGAGTTTCCATCCCTGGCGCACGGGGTTTTCGATGACGACCACGCGCGGTTTGGAGTCGGAATCGCTGATGCGGTAGGTCTTCGTCTGGCGCATCTCTCGCGTGGTGAACATCAGTCCTTTGGCGATGCGCACGCGCGTCACCAGTTCGGGCGGCGAACTCTCTTTCGTTGTCACCTGGACGGCAGGATCGGCGGCGTAGGAGATCAACCGCTTCTCGCCCGGATCAATTGTGTCAAACAGCCCTTCGCCCGCGAAAGTGCCATCGTCGAGCACGTCGAACGTTCCCGCATCGAGAGCCAGGCCGGAGGTGTTTGAAAGCCAGAGCGCCCGCAGCGGCACACTGTCACTGGCGTTCCAGAGCGTCACTTTCTCGGCGTCCAGCTGCGACTGCAGAATCGGCACCAGCGCGGACTGGTTTCTTCCGATGGTCACCCGGTTCTTGATGTCGTACTCGAAAAGCTCGCTCAATTTCCGGCCGGTCGCCTGCGCTTGCAGTTTCCCGATGGACCCCGGGTTGACAACAACCGATTGGGCAATCGAACCGGGAAGCCGAAGCTGAGGGGGATGCGGTCTGCCGGCAACTCCGCCTATGACTCCGCCAATGACTCCTCCAGCCTGTCCGCCCGGCACGCCGCCGAAAACCGCCCCGCCGACTCCGCCGCCGTGGCCCGGACCGGCTGAAGGCATCAAAGCTTCCTCGTGCGTTTGCGGAGTCAGCAGCACGGAATGGGGCAGCGGCATGACCGGCCGGCGTGTATAGTAAGGCACCGAGAGATCTTCAACGAAGGACTGCGGCGTTCCGGAGACGAGCGACAACTGCACGTTCTTCCAGTCCTCGCCCAGCGTGTTGTCCACAATGGCCCAGCCCTGGATCAGCGGCTTCTCGCCGGAACTCGACGGAAGCAGAATGCGATAAGTGCTCTTCCAGACGGGCACTTCGCTGATGTAGCTGACGGTGAGGGTGCGCGCGCCCGATCCCTCGTCTGAGATCGTCATGCGGCGCACATCAGCGGCGCGCTCGGAGCCGATCAGTTTCAAGTATTGCGCCACTTCATCCCGAAGGTCCCGGTCGGCGATCTGGACCGAGACGCCCGGCTTCAGTTCAAAGGTGCGCAGATCTCCGGCATCAGTGATTACGGAAAGCATCAGAACTCGCTCCGTCTCACCGAGTGCACCGGCAGGTTTTCTAAAGGTTTCAACGCTCAGGACCTTGCCGGTAACGCTGGTTGAGCCGCTCTGCACCACGACGCGCGTCCCGCGCAGCGCGTTGAGAAATTGGGACTGAGTCGTCTGGGCATTGAGCGGCAGGTGCAGCGCGCGCAGCCGCTGGTTGAGCGGGGCAATGGAGTTGAAACGCACGCTCGTGATGTGGCCGTCGCCGGAATCGGTTGCGGTGAGCGAAGCCAGAACGTCGTTCAACTGGCCGGTTGTGAAATCGATGTGAAGGTCCTCGGAGCCGTCAACTTTCGCCGAGCGTTCAAAGTAGCCGATACCGTTTTTGTAGAGAATAACCTGCCGCAGCGGCAGCGCGGCTGCAGCTGGACTTGCTTCCTGTTGCCTGGAGCTGAGCTTCTGGGCAGGGGTTGAGACGGCCAGAAAAAGAGTTACAAAAAGACTTGCCCCGATCAGCTTGCGCATGAGATCCTCCTTCCCGACTGGCTTAAGAATTTCTTCCCTTACCTATGATGCCGGTGCTTGAGGACGCAACCATCGCGGCCCACTCGCCTTTCACACATTTACATTCATTATGGACACCGCAGGGAGGGCCAATGTTCCGCAACGCTCTCAAGACGGCACTCGCAGTTGTAGCGCCACGTTTTAAAGTTGCAGTCAACTCGCGGCGCTCTCCTTCAAGGTGGCACATGCCGGGGGGCCTTCAGGGAGGGCTCGTCTTTGGCGCGGCTTTCGAGAACGATCACCGGCTTTTTCCCCTGGGCGAGGAGATCCATGTAGGGCGTGGCGTAGGTCCAGTCCGCCGGCCAGGGTTTCGTAGAGAGCCCGTGGTCCGGGATGACCAGCGCCACAGGGCGCGGTGCGATTTCCGGCGGCGACTGGCGCAGTTCCTTGGCCAGCGAGGCGAATTTTCGGCCCAGAGGCTTGGGCTTGTTGTGAAGGTCGAGCAGTCCCAGCGTGTATTCGAGCGAGTCGAATCCCTTGATGGCGGGATCGATATCGTGGGAAGACCACCAGGTGACGCCCCAGGATTTTCCTGTCTCCGCCACGTTCCGGACCGTATGCTCCATGAATTCGGGTAGGTAGGCTTCCGGCATCCACTCCGGAGATACGCCTATTTCTTCCACCCACACGCGGCGGCGCAAATCGTTCTGATAGGCGTAGGCGAGTTCCACCATGTAGTCGGCAAGGTGCAGCGAGCCGACACCCGAATACTTGTAACGCTTCAGAGCGCCGGTGAAGAAGACGTAGCAGTGCACTACAGTGGCGTGGCCGGTGTTCGCAAGGTTCTCGCGGCTGAATCCGAAGTCCGCGAACCAGTTTGTGTCGTCTACGCCGTTGACGTGAAACTTTCCCGGAGCCATGGCGTCGCACTCAGCAAGAATTTCCGTTGCCCAGGCGTCGGCCTGCTCCGGGGTGGCGGGATTGCTCATGGTCTGCAGCACGCTGAGCTCGTTTCCGATGTCGAAACCGAGAAACCGCCGGTGAGAGCCCACGGTCCTGGCCAGGCGGCGAAACAGCAGTTTTTCCGCGTCGATCACCTGCCGGTCGACGAACATATTGCCGTCGTGGCCGCGCGAAGGCCTTTTCAAAGGAGCGGCCCAGGGCGGCTGGAATCGCAGCCCGCTCATCCAGCCGTTCAGGACGGTCACTTCCACGTCCAAGCCCGCGTGGTCCGCGGCGTCGAGCAGTTTGCCGAGGTTCTCCAGAGCCGAGTCGCTGATCGAGCTGATCCCCGGCTGGAACATGGGCCAGAGGCACTGGATGCGAACGTGGTCCATGCCAAGGTCGGCGACGCCGCTCAAATCCTCGACAACCGATTGCTGGTCCCAATCCTGCCAGCAGTACCACCATCGCTTGCGTGGCACGTAGTTGGCGCCGAAACGCAGCCTGCCACTGGACGCCTTTGAGGAATCCGCCAGTCCCTGATCGGCTGGTCCGCGCAAAGCCGCCATAGCCGCCACGCTTCCCGCGATCGAGTTTTTTACGAATCGCCGCCTTGATATCGGCTTCATGATGTCCATTTGTCCTCCTGTGTGACAGGCTGCGCCCGCAACCCCGCAGCTTCGTGCCTGGTTCGCATCGCAGGAAGCACGCGGTGGTCCTCAAACTATCCTTATTGCCAAGGCTGAACAAATACATCTGATTGCCGGGGAAGTCAAGCCGATTGCGGGATGCGTGCCTCCCGTGCGCACAACGCCCGCCGTTATTCCGCCAGGAGAACCATGCGATCGGCGATATAATAGGTGCGAAGGCAAACAAAAGGCGAACATGAGCCCCAAGAGCCCCACAATCCGCTTTGGCCCGGCCGGTTGGTCTTATGAAGACTGGAACGGGATTGTGTACCCTGCCCGCCGCCCTCGCGGATTTCATGAAGCCGAATACCTGGCCGGTTTTTTCGACACCATCGAGATCAACACCTCCTTCTATCATCCGCCCCGCGCGGAGGTTGCCCGAAGCTGGGTACGCCGCGTGCGCCATAATCCGAACTTCCGCTTTACGGCCAAGCTGTGGCAGCGCTTTACGCACGAGCGGGAGGCCTGCCCGCAAGACGAGAAGGTCTTTAAGGAAGGTATCGACCCGCTTCGCGAAGCGGGACTGCTGGGGGCGCTGCTGATGCAGTTTCCGTGGTCCGTCAAGGTGAGCGAGGAGAACCGGGAATATCTCGGCGCGCTGGTGACGCAGTTCTCAGACTATCCGCTGGTGCTGGAAGTCCGCCACGCGTCCTGGAACAAGCCGGAGATCTACCGGATGCTCCAGGAACTGAGAGTGGGTTTTTGCAACATCGACCAGCCGGTGATCGGGCGATCCATCCGTCCCAGCCAGCGCTCCACGTCGCCGATCGGATACGTGCGCCTGCACGGCAGGAACTACCGGCACTGGTTCACATCCAGTGAACGCCCGGATGAGCGCTATGACTATCTTTACAACAAGGACGAACTCGGCGACTGGGCAGAGCGCATCCGGCACGTGGCCGAAGCCGTCGAAGCAACTTACGTGATCACCAACAACCACTTTCGGGGCAAGGCCGTCGCCAATGCTTTGCAGTTGATCAGTATCATTCGGGACCAGCCGGTGCCTGTTCCTCCCACGCTGGCCGCCGAATATCCCCAGCTCCAAAGTATTGCCGCCTCTTCCCCGTCGCCCGCGCCGCCCGAACAAGCCAGCTTCACTTTCGGGGCTGGCGCGGCGAACAAGGATTGACAGGCACGAAGGCCTGTTGCTAGCATATTAAATTCTGCAGATTAACGGGGAGTTCGTGCTTAAACCAGGCGGTCACATCCTTTTCAGCGCCGAAGACTTCTTGCCCGCGAGATTTGCAGAGCCTCGGTCCCCGTCGTCTAGCCCGGCCTAGGACATCGCCCTTTCACGGCGGTAACGCGGGTTCAAATCCCGCCGGGGACGCCAACCGTTTCCAAGCGCTTAACGACACATTTTCAGGATTCCCAACTCAGCGGTTGGAAGCCTTATCCTGTCTGAAGAACGCATGTTGTGGGCAGGTTGCCGGAATTGCGAGTCCTAGCCTGGACGCGACGCCCATTTGCTCAACAGCTCTTTCATGGTGCGCAAGGGCTGAGCGCCCGCTTCTGATGCCGTGACGCGCGTTGCACGCAGCAGGTTGGGAACGTATGGCAAGGTAAAAGCATGAGTACCGGGGCCAACGTGGCCAAGGGAATAAGTCTTCATCTCCCACGGATCGATCATCTCCACCCTGAAGGCTCCCGTCCCCCCGATTCTGACTTCAAATTCCTCACGATAGCCAGTTTCGGTGAAATGGAAGAAGTAAATCTCGCCTTCTTTTCCCAGCGCTGTGCCACGCTTGACGGCATCGGGCAGGGGCTGAAGTTGTTGAAATGGTGTTCCGTTGAAAATCTGCTTCAGGAACCTCAGCCGGGCGGGACTTTCTCCCACCAGTTCTCCTCCAACCGCCCACCACAGGATGTCTCCCGGATGCACATAAGTCTCTCCATGAGAGGCATACCCGCCGGCCATGGTCACACCCCAATGCCGGCTTGTTTCCCGGCGGCCCGTCAGGCTGCCCCAATGCATCATGTTGTTGCCTTCGTAGCCGTATTCGTCCATCAGTACCGGCTTGCCATATTTCTGGCGTGCCCCGAGCGCCGTTACATATGTGTCGCCGCCTTGCAGTTGAAGGTCGCAATGCGTGACCCATGGTTTACTGTGGTCATACCAGACACGTCCGTTATGAATGCCGCGGAGGTGCCCGTAGGGATCGGCCTTTTGCACGGTCTGGAAGATGTGGTCCCAGTTCTTGGCCGGCTTCATGAAGTCCCACTCATTTGCCATGGTCCACCACACGTTGCGGAACGATGCCACGCGGGCGATCAGGTAATGAAGATAGGCATCATCATCGGCGGGGTTCATTTTAGAGAATCCCCATTTGTCATAGGGATGGAACAAAATGAGGTCGGCTTGAATCCCAAGTGCTTCCAGGTCGCTGAGGCGTTTTTCAATGTGGCGAAAATAAGAGGGGTTGAACCGCTCAAAGTCAAACTTGCTTACTCCCGTCTTGACATAGGGATAGCGAGGAGGCTCAACGTGGTTATACGGATACCACTTGGGGAAAACGCAAAACCGAACCTTGTTGAACGGATTCTGCTTGAGCGATTGCAGGGTCTGCCTTTGCAGGGCTTCGTCGCGATGGACCCAATTGTAAAGCGTCGTCCCCAGGACATAGAGCGGGGTCCCATCCGCATAGCCAAAGTGATACTGGTTCTGAACCCCGACCGGGCCGTGGTTATCTGCATGGGGCGGTGAGGTCCGGAACAATCCCGTCTTGCCGTTCAGATCGGAATCATTGGACAAGGTCCGGTATGTCCACTCTCCTTCGACCGTGGGCATCAGTCGGACCTTCCAGCTATTGTCACCGTCGTAAAACCCTTCAGCAACGACCTCCCGGTCGTGATGTGCCGACTTGAACTCGCACTTGAGCTGGACATCCTTGAAAGGATTGGAGTAGCTTTTCGAGGTTTGAAGTGAGATCTCTTGAATTCCCCACTTTTCAACCCGGGGCTGAAAGCCATTTCCCGTCGCGCTTCCGCCTTTAGAGAATCCCACACTTTCCGCGAATGCCGGGACAAGCGCGGATGCCGTCATCAGTTTCATAAAGTCACGCCGATTGCTGCGGTTTCTCATTTCGTAGATCTCCTCACTGGAAGGATTTCACGGATCTGGCGGAGCAACCTTCCACGCCTACCCGGGATTTCTTGCCAAACGTAGTGACACAGTTTATAACAACTCTGATTCGTCCGAAGAAGCAAACGCGCTGTGATCTTCGTGCTGGAATTTCCTCCCGAGAAACATTGCGCTAAGACCTCGCCAGAAAGGGTCGCAAGGATTCCAATGCCGATCACCCGATATTGTCCTGCGTGCTGGGAAGAAATTGGCGACGTAGCCGTGTGCCCGTCGTGCGGAGTTGACATTCGGCACCTTGCGGCGGACTCGTACGAGGAAAAACTGATTCGCGCGCTTCACCATCCGGAGCCGACCGTCCCTGTCCGGGCCGCCACAATTCTGGGAGAGCTCATGTCCGGAGCCGCGGTGCCTGCTCTGATTAAGGCTGCCTCAAGCACTGAGGACCCGTATTTGCAGGAGGCGGTCGCACTGGCGCTTGGGGCCATCGGTGATAAGCGCGCTTTGCCTTGTCTCGACCGCCTAAGGCGCGAGGGTGCGCTTCGAGTTCGCGCCGCTGCCGGGCGCGCCCTCGGGCGCATCAACGCATGGACTGACCGGGATCATGATAAGTAGCTCGACTGCCATGAGAGGTCGTTTCGTTTGACGCGCGATTCCGGAAGCATTTTCGTTGACCGCGAAAGGGAGACCCGCCGGCTGCGGGGGGCAATCCTTTCTGGGCGAGGTCTGATGATCACGGGCGGGCGCGATATGGGCAAGACGGCTCTGGTTCGCAAGGCCATTGCCGAACTGCCGCCGGCCGTCGGGCAGCGTTGCGTCTATATCGGAGCCTTCAAGGACCTTCAGGATCTGTTGCGGCGACTCATCCGTGCTCTACACCAAGCGGGGGCCCATGAACTGAGGCGTGAGCTTCGTCGAGCGGGCGTGACAAAGACGGGCCTCGAAGCTCGGCTGAAGGATTTTTCGAGCAGCCGGCTGCGCGGGATGCTTTACCGCACTGTGCAAGGCAAGGAATATCGCTTGTTCCTTGATCATTGCCCCGGATTGACGCCCGCTGTGGCGCGGGTCATCAGGGAGCTTTTCTGGATGCGGCAGATGCCTGTCTACGTGGTTACTTCTGCGGCGACGGAAACTACGAAGGCCGCCCGTTACTTCTACTGGGATGAGAAGCAGATGCTTCGGCTGGGGCCGCTCCCCTCGAGCGCCGCCCGCAGGTTGATGGAGGACTGTATTCAGAAATTCGGTCTGGCTGGGCTTGAACTTGCAGGGTTTCGGAAGGAAATTCTGGAATTAAGCCAGTTGATTCCGGGGGCTATCGTCGCCATGTGTGAGATGGCCGCCGATCCGCGCTATCAATCCGATTCGCGGGTGAAGACCAAACTCATTCATATTGACTACCTGATGAGAGGGCGCGCCGGAAGAGTTAACGCTGCGCGAACAGTCCGGCGCAGGTAAGCTTTTCGCAACCGGTCCTGCTGCATCAGTTTGTTTGTCTGAGCGCCCAGATTTCCGCTTCCAGCGCGTCCAATCGCGCCAGGGCTTTTTCAACTGCGGGACCGCCAGCTTCCTGTGCGGCACGGGCGTGAGTCAGGGCCTGTTCCGCGATGCGAGTGACCTCGTGCAGAAGCTTCCGGATCTCGGCCTCCAGCCGGCTGCGGCTTTCCTGGACGCGGTTCAGGATGTCACTCTGTACACGCGCGCTGTTGACTTCAAGGAGATGGATGAGAAACTCCTTCGCGCTTTTGTCGATGATCCGGTGAGCCCCGATGAGCCCGAGCAGCAGGTCTGCCAGCCACCGTAACGGCGAGGCCGGCTCCGCAACTTCGATGAGGTCGCGAAAGACGAAGCGGGAACGTACCTGAAACCCGAAATCTTCATCGAGCGCATGAGGCATCCTTGCCAGTTCACCCACGCCCGCTTCCGCCAGTTTCTTCAGAAAATCATTTCCGATCTGAATGAATCGCCGTGTAACCTGCCGGTATTCGCCTTCGGCGTCCGCCTGCTCGGTTTCAAGCCAGGGGAGGACGAACTCGCGGACGATCTGTTGGGCTTCCCGCATGGTTTGCCGCCGGTAAGCGGGACCCATCCCGCGGCGCTGTCGTCGCAGGACGCCTTCAAGTTTCTGACTCGATTGTGCCACTGCGGAATTGAAAAACGCCTTGCGGCGGCTGACAAAGAGATCGGAGAGGCGTTGCTGCTCGGCCATGAAAAGAAATCCCAGTTCACGCATAGACCTTTCAGCGGAAGCGATGGTTTCCCTGATAGCCGCCACCCGATGTTCGGACTCGGAGATGGGACGGCAAAGCGTCTCGCGTTCCTCAACGACAATCGCAAGCAATTGTTCGCTGAGGCGCTCGATGCCGCGCTCGCAAGCCTCCCGGATCAGCCGGAAGCTTGAATCGACCGTCAGGCGATCGAGGGCTAGAAGAAGCTTGCCCCAATCGCGTTCCGGGCCACGCCCTTCCAGCCGCTCCAAAGCACTGACCTCGAAGACCGGTCCGGCGGGCCGAAGCAGGCGCTTCTCCAGCAGTTGCCGGGTGAAGCTGATGGCTGCCGCGCGCTCGGCATCAGTCGTCCGGTCGGCCTTGTTCAGCACCAGGATCAGTTCACGTACCTGCCGGCCCACGGACTCGACCAGCTTCAGTTCTTCACCCGCCAGCGGCGGGTCTGCTCCGACCACCACCAACCCTGCGTCGATACGAGGTAGAAAGTCGTGGGTGGAAGCCGTGTTCCCTGCAAAGACCGAACCCAGGCCGGGCGTATCTACCAGGCACATTCCGTCCTTGAGTAGAGGCGCCGGGACAAAGACTTCCACCCCGGCTATTCCCTTTGTGTTTTCGGGATTGTTCTCTTCAGAAACGTACAGATTCAGATCGGCAAGAGACGTCTCCTGCCAGCTTCCACTCCGCCGACGAATGCGGGCCTTGCGCGCATTGCCGTACCTTACAACCGTCGGAACCGTCGTGACCGGGATAAAGCCTGAGGGCAACACGGGTTCCCCGATTAGCGCGTTGATCAACGTCGACTTTCCGCGCTTGAACTGGCCGATGCAGGCGAGGAAGAAGCGGCCCTCCGCGACGCGGACAGCCAAGTCATGGGCCTCTTCGGCCACGCGGCTTGCGCCCAGTTCCTCCGCCAGGGTTTCCACTCGCTGAAGCCTTTGCGCACCATTGGCCTCAAGGTTTTTTGTAGACAGAATCGATGTGCCCCCCTCGGGCTTTGTGTTGGGCATCGTCACTTTGCTCCGGGCTGATCTCCCGTGGTTCTCTCTATTCACAATTGCGCCAGCAGGAAACTTAATTGCGCGCTCGGGCGGCGGCTATTCCTCATCCAGCTTCCAGCGCGAGGGTTGTCAACATGCCAGGCAATCGGGAGGGGACAGGGTTCATGACCGGAATTCATCGCTGCTCGGAATCCCAAGGCTCGCCGCCTTCTTCTTCCATTCACGGATTCGCTTGATTGCAAAAGATTCTGGAGGAAAGACGGCGCGTCGAAGTCCTGAAAGAGTTATCGTCCGCCAGCACCTTTCCAGGAGTCATCTTCCCCAAGAGGGGCGGTTAAGGGCGAACTCCAACGCCTGGACTCATTATGTTATCCCGGCACTTGCTTCGTCAATCCGATTCAGCTGCAGTTCGACTCGGCGAGGGAGGCGTTGCGGCGGGCAGGTACTGTAAATTCTGACAGTCGACGGTCCGGACCTCGGCCTTTAGAGTGTAGAGGGATAGGTGCAGGGTGGATCTCGAAAAGATGCGAGAGTGCTGCTATAGTTGTAATTCCAAGAGCATACGCTTGCTTGAATGATGACGGAGATGTGCGGCTTGCCCGGCGATTCGTCAAGGAATCCTGCTGTGCCTCAACGTGCGGAGGTGGTTGATGGGTGCATTCGATCTTAAGGCCAATGAAATTACAGTCTCCCAGGTTCACCGTAACCTTCCGCCCAGCGCGCTCTACGAAGACGCCATCCGTTACGAGAGGGACTCCAGCATCGCCGAGAACGGCGCCCTTGTAGCCTATTCGGGGGTGAAGACAGGCCGCTCGCCCAAAGATAAGCGGATTGTCCAGGACTCTGCCTCTGAAAAGGATGTCTGGTGGGGGACAACGAATATACCGATCGAACCACAAACGTTCGCCATCCTGCGTGAACGGGCCCGCGACTACCTGAACATTTGCGGGCGCCTCTACTGCGTTGACGGCTTTGCCGGTTGGGACCCGAAATACCGCGTCAAGATCCGGGTCATTTGCTCGCGGCCGTACCACGCGCTTTTTATGCACAACATGCTGATCCGTCCCACGCCGGAAGAACTGGCGGGTTTCGGCAAGCCAGACTTTGTTATCTACAACGCGGGGGCGTTTCCGGCGAACCGGCTCACGGCCGGGATAGGGTCCAAGACCAGCATCAGCCTCAGTCTAGAAGACCGGGAAATGGTCATCCTGGGGACCGAGTATGCCGGTGAGATGAAGAAAGGCGTATTTACGGCGGTGAATTACTTTGCCCCCAAATTCGGCATGCTTTCCATGCACTGCTCCGCTACCGCTGACAAGGAGACCGGCCGTTCGTCGGTGATGTTCGGCTTGAGCGGTACAGGGAAGACCACTCTTTCAGCCGACCCTAAGCGGGATCTGATCGGCGACGACGAGCATTGCTGGGGCGACGACGGAGTCTTCAATGTCGAAGGCGGCTGCTATGCCAAGGCCGTGCACCTTAAACCGGAATCCGAGCCGGAAATATTCCAGGCGCTGCGCTTTGGTGCGGTGCTCGAGAACGTCGTGCTCGAAGACGACCGGACCGTGAATTACGCCGACACCAGCATTACCGAGAACACTCGCGGCGCTTATCCCATCAACTTCATTCGCAATGCGCGCATTCCCTGCATCGCCGGGCATCCGACGGACATCATCTTTCTGACCTGCGACGCCTTTGGGGTCCTGCCGCCGGTCAGCTCGCTCAACCCGGCGCAGGCCATGTACCACTTCATCAGCGGGTACACGGCAAAGGTCGCAGGGACGGAGGAAGGTGTCACAGAACCGTCGGCAACATTCTCTCCCTGCTTTGGCGGACCCTTCCTCGTCTGGCATCCCAGCAAGTATGCCGAACTCCTGGCCGAGAAAATGAAGAAGCACGGAACCCGGGCCTGGCTGGTGAATACCGGCTGGAGCGGCGGCGCGTTCGGCACCGGCAAGCGCATCAAACTGGCCCACACGCGAGCGATCATCGACGCCATCCACAGTGGCGCGCTCGCAACCGCGAAAACGCAGCCCGACCCGGAATTCAAATTCGCGGTGGTCGCCGAATGTCCCAACGTCCCGCGAGAAATCCTCGTTCCGCGGAATACCTGGGCCGACAAGGCGGCTTACGATGTGGCGGCGAGAAAACTGGCAGAGCTTTTCCGCGACAACTTCAAGGCCTACGAAAGCAGTGTCGGCAATGAAGTCAAGGCGGCCGGCGGCGGCCGTAAAGCGGCTGTATGAGGGTTGGAGTGAAGTCGGATTGGTGAACCCAAGGTCCGTGCTCGGATTGCATCAAGACTTTGCGCGGCGAGGCGGGTTGGAACAAAGCAAACCCGGACATGCTGAGATCCAAGATGGCAGTTTGTTCGAACCGTTCCGGAACCACCCATGCTTCATCAGGCTGAAGCCCAAGAGGGCGATTCGTTAAGGGAGATAGCGGTGCTGGCATTGGAATTCGGCCGGCTGCTGATGGAAGCCGGTGCCAGCGCGCGCGACGTGGAGGAGATCATCGTACAGGTGGCCACCGGCCTGGGAGCTGAACGCACGGAACTCCGGGTTGGCTACGCGTCACTTGCCATCACGATCGGGATCGGACCCGACGGGATCACCCGGATGTGCAAAGCCAACCCGTTGGGCGTGAATCAGAGTCTCGATGATGCGTTGCGTGGGGCGGCAGCGCGAATCGAGCGGGGAGACTGCACCCAAGCGGAGGCCCGCGCGGAACTGGATCGTCTCGTGCGGGCTACTCCCCGGCATGCCGATTGGGTTGTTACTGTGGCGGTCGGAGTGGCGCCAGCTTGCCTTTCGCAAATGGAACATTTTCGTCGCGACCGCAGTGTTGGACTCAGCGGCTAACGCTGCTCCGACCAGCCGCCCGTGAACGGCACGGCCGAAGCCCTGCCCTTTGGAGTTCCACCCACCGATTCATGAACAATCTGTGCTAGAAGCTTACGCCACGCACAGGTGGGGCCTGGTTGACGAAGGCTTGAACTCTTTCCACAATTCCGTCGGTATCCAGCCCGTATTTTGCGTGGAGCAGGCTGGTTGCGCCGTGGGGAATGATGCGGTCCGGAACCGCGATACGAAGCACGCTGGTGGGTATCCGCCGGTCCTGCAGCAGAGCGGCTACTGCAGTGCCAAATCCGCCACGCTCCGTCCCCTCTTCAGCCGTTACCAGAAATTGCTTCTCTGAGGCCAGACAGCAGATCAATTCCTCATCAAGAGGCTTCATGAAGCGGGCGTTGATGACCGTTACTTGGATTCCCGCGGCCTCCAGCTTCTGGGCCGATTCGAGCGCCGGATAGACCATGCTACCGAGCGCCAGGATGGCGATATCCTTTCCCTCACGCAAAATTTCGCCTTTGCCGATCTCCAGGTGCTTGAATTCCGGATCGAGCGGCACGCCGAATCCGTTGCCGCGAGGATAGCGGACCGCCGCAGGGCCGTTCACGCTGAGCGCGGTGGCCAGCATGTGGCGCAACTCGTTTTCGTCCTTGGGCGCCATCACCACCATGCCGGGGAGCGTGGAAAGGTAAGCCAGATCATAAAGCCCGTGGTGCGTGGGACCGTCGGCGCCGACAATTCCCGCCCGGTCAAGGGCAAAGGCGACCGGCAGTTTCATCAGGCAGGCATCGTGCATTACCTGGTCGTAGGCTCGCTGGAGAAAAGTGGAATAGATTGCAACCAGCGGCCTCATCCCTTCGCAAGCCAGGCCGCATGCGAAGGTCACCGCGTGCTGCTCGGCGATGCCTACGTCAAAGAAGCGCTTTGGAAAGCGTTTGGAAAATTCCACCAGCCCTGTGCCTTCCGCCATTGCCGCGGTGATGGCAACGATCTTCGGGTCTTTTTCTGCCAGCTCACAGGCAGCCTTACCGAAGACCGAGGTGTAGCTGGGCGCGTCGGCGGGAGCCTTGCGGAAAGCTCCCGTGGCAACATCAAACTGCGTCACGCCATGGAACTTGACGGGCAGCTTTTCGGCAAGCGGGTAGCCTTTCCCCTTCTGGGTAACAACGTGGAGCAGGACGGGCTTGGGATTCTCCTTTGCCTGGGCGAGAGCGGTGAGGAGTTCCTCAATGTTGTGGCCGCTGACGGGTCCCATGTAGTCAAAGCCCAGTTCCTCAAAGACCAGGCCGGGAATCAGTGCGGTCTTGGCGGATTCGACCAGGTCCTTGGACAGTTTCAGCAGTCGCGGTCCAAGCCGAGGCACTGCGAGTATCATCTTCTCGACTTCCTGAGTGATCCGGTGGTAGGCCTGCCCGTGAACAACGCGATTCAGATAGCCGGCGATCGCTCCCACATTGGGCGAAATCGACATTTCATTGTCGTTCAAAACCACCAGGACCTTCCGTTGAAGGTTTCCGAGGTTATTTATACCTTCGAGCTCCAGGCCGACCGTCAGTCCGGCGTCGCCGACCACTGCAATCAAGTGGAAATCTTCGCCCTTCAGATCGCGGGCTACGGCCATTCCAAGGGCTCCGGAAATCGCGGTGCCTGCGTGGGCCACATTGAACGTGTCGTAGGGACTTTCGGCCCGCACGGGGAAACCTGAAAGGCCGCCGTACTGGCGAATGGTGGGCAGGCGATCGCGCCGGCCCGTGAGGACCTTGTGGCCGTAGGCCTGATGGCCGACATCCCAGACGAGTTTGTCCTTGGGCGTGTCAAACAGGTAGTGGAGTGCCAGTGTCAGTTCCACCGTTCCCAGGCTCGAAGCCAGATGGCCTCCGACCTTCGACACGACGGAGATGAGGTAGTCGCGAAGCTCTTCGGCAACCTTCGGCAGTTCTTCGCGAGGGACTTTCTTCAAATCTGCGGGTGATTCGATCCTTGAGAGATACCGGTAGTCCATCAGGCAGTCCTCTCGATCAGAAAATGTGCCAGCTCCTGCAACCTGCTCGCTGCCTTGCCGTAAGGTTCCAGGCTTTCACAAGCCTCCTGGATCAGCTCTGCGGCCTTGCGGCGTGACTCTTCGATTCCGTAAAGCGCGGGGTAGGTTGCCTTGTGCTGGTTGTCGTCTTTCCCCGGGGTCTTGCCGAGCGCGGCCTTTGAGCCCACCACATCGAGCAGGTCGTCCACAATCTGAAAGGCCAGCCCGATTTTCCGGCCATAGGTTGTGACGCGCTCAAGATCGGATTCCTTTGCGCCGGCAAAGATCGCGCCGCATCGCACGGCGGCACAAAGGAACGCTCCCGTTTTTGAGGAGTGAATGAATTCGAGCGTGGCGGCGTCAACGGCCTGGTTCGTGGTTTCCAGATCCATCACCTGCCCGGCAACCATGCCATTCAGCGTTCCGGTGGCATGCGCCAGCTCGCGAATGATGCGGAGCTGGCACTCGGCTGAAGCAATGCCCGGCTCCGCCAGAACTTCATAGGCCAGCGTCAGCAGCGCGTCTCCGGTCAGGATGGCCGTGGACTCGCCGAAGGCGCGGTGGCAGGTGGGCTTGCCGCGGCGCAAGTCGTCGTTATCCAGTGCAGGTAGGTCATCTTGGATCAGAGAGTAAGTGTGGACCAGTTCCAGGGCGGAAGAGATCTTTAACAGAGGGGCCTCGTCGGCGCCGAGCAGACGTCCCGCCTCGGCGCAGAGAATCGGCCGAAGACGCTTGCCTCCTGCAAAGACCGAATATCGCATCGCCCGGTGGATGGAGGGCGGAAAGGTATCCTCGGGAGGGAGCATCCGGTTAAGTTCCTGATCGACCAGCGCTCGCTGTTCATTGAGATATTGGGAAACTGTGCTCGTGGTGCTCAAAGTGACTCCGCGCTCTTCTCTTCTTGTTCAAAAGGTTCAGCCACAATCTTGCCCCCTGCTTTCTTCGTCAGGACCTGGATGCGGCCTTCAGCTTCCTGGAGCTGCTTTTGGCACACTTCCGACAGCTTCATGCCTTCCTCGTAAAGCTGCAAGGCTTTTTCCAGGGGCAGGTTGACGTCCTCGAGCTGCTGCACAATGGCGTCCAGCCGCTCGAGGTTCTTTTCAAATGATTCCGGCTTGGCAGGTTTAGTCGAAGTGGACATCTCTTGTTTTTATGACCTCCAGGATGAATCCTTACACTGAATTATCTTGACTCTGGGCCGTAAATTGCCTGGCCTCTTGTGCGAACTCTTTTGCGCGCGCTCCCAAAATTCCAACCACCTCCACTGCCATAGCATAGCGTGAAAATGGCGCTACGATCTGGACTCCCTGCACAAATTCCCGAACCTCCAGGAGCATCTCCCGGGCGATTTTTAAACCCTCGGCACGGGCCTTGTCGCCGGTATCGACCTTGCGCATTCGCCGGAGGATATCCGGCGACACCGAAATGCCAGGAACTTCGTTATTCAGGAATTCGGCGTTCCGGTAGCTCGTCAGGGGATGGATCCCAGCAAGAAGTGGAATTTGTGGGACATCGAGCGCCTGGACGCGGCGAAGGAAAGCAGCAAGGCGGGCCACATCAAACACCGGCCGGATCACGCCAAAGTTTGCTCCCGCTTTCACCTTGTATTCAAAGCGGCGAAGCTCTTCGTCCGGGTCGAGCGCGTTGGGATTAAGTCCCACTCCAATCAAAAAATTCGTCTGCGTACCCAGCGGATTCCCGCCGATGTCCAGCCCGCGGTTCAGGTTGCTCAGAACGTTGACCAGCCCGATCGCATCCACGTCAAAAACGGCGGTCGCCGATGGAAGGTCTGCAAACTGAGGCGGATCGCCCGTCACGGCCCAGACGTTCCTCAGGCCCAGGGCATATGCGACGAGAAGATCCGATTGCAGGCTGAGCACATTGCGGCCGCGGCAACTGAAGTGGAGCAGCGCCTCGATCCCGGCCTGTTGCTGGATTACCACCGCCAGCGTCTGGGCGCTCATTCTTGCAGTTGCGCCGGAGCCGTCCGGGATGTTGACCGCGTCAATTCCCTGGCTCTTGAGATATTGCGCGCCTTCGACCTCGCGCGCCGGATCGCAGCCTTTGGGGGGAACGATCTCAACGACGACGGGGAATTTGCCTTGAACGAGCTTTTCGGCAAGGCGCGAGCGGTTTTCGATCGGCAGGGGTTCGAGCGCCTGCGTCGGCCGAAGGGCAGTCTCGACGGTCGCCCTCGCCGCCTGCGGTCCAAGCGATCTTACGGCGGACTTGATGGCCTTGATGTGTTGCGGCGTGGTACCGCAGCAGCCGCCCACGATCCGGGCGCCGGCGTGGATAAACCGGCTGGCGCGCTCGGCCATATACTCCGGCGAGCAAAGATAGAGGGTCCGGCCGTCAACAGAAAGGGGTGAGCCGGCGTTGGGCTGCGCGGACAGCTTCTTCGTCGTCACCGCAGCCATCCGTTCGAGCGTCTCAAGGACGGTTGCCGGTCCAACTCCGCAGTTGACGCCGATAACGTCTGCTCCCCAGGCGTCGAGCTGGCGCGCAAAGTCTTCCGGACTCGCTCCGGAAAGCGTGTTTCCGTCTTCCCGAACTGTCATCTGTACGACAACCGGCAAGGAACAGGCTTCCCGCGCGGCAAGCAGGGCTTGATGAGCCTCTTCCAGGTCCGTCATGGTTTCAACCAAGATCAAGTCCACGCCGCCGGCTGCGAGAGCCTCGATCTGCTCGCGAAAGGTGTTCCGCGCATCATCCAGAGAGGTGGCGCCAAGCGGCTCGAGACGCAAACCCAGAGGTCCCACAGAGCCGGCCACATAGAGGTCTTCACCGGCGCTCTCGCGCGCCAGGCGCGCCCCGGCCAGATTGATTTCACGTACCTTATCCGCCAGATCAAACTTGGCCAGCCGCAGGCGATTCGCGCCAAAGGTGTTGGTCTCAAGAAGTTCCGCGCCGGCCTTGACGTAGCCCATGTGGACTTCTTTCACCAGTTGCGGTGAGACGAGATTCAGCTCGTCAAAGCACCTGTTGAGAGATATCCCCTTGGCATACAACAGGGTCCCCATTGCCCCGTCACAGACCAGCGGCCGTTTATCTAGTCGTTCAAGGATCGGTTCGCGCACGCTTTGCGTAGTTTAACACGCCATCGGCAGCGCTGACGAGGGGGCCTGGGCTCTCCTGGGAACCGCGGTGGGGGAGACGAGTAAGAAGGCCAACGTGCCGGAGCGCACCGACCTGTCCCGAAAAGGGAGCGGCCGCCGGCGCGTTTCGCTTCTTCCAGAAACTGATTTGCTCATCGTAGCCTTCGATGCTCTTAACAAGCTGATAATGCGAAAGCAAGTAAGCACGCAGCGGTGCAAGATGATTGCTGGTGTGGGCATTTTCAGGCGGCATGTCAAGATCGGACGACCAGAAAATGTATTTGGCCGGATGGCTTTTTAGACCCCGGATGGTTTGCTGAACCTGCTCTGGCCGAGTGTAGCCGGAGGAAGTCAGGTAGGGTATGGGCGACGGATCGCGCAATTCAAACAGAAAATTGAGCTCAGTGTTTCCGAAGAAATAATCGCCTGGCCTGGTGCGGCCAAGCAGGAATTTGATTTCCTTGTACTGAACGTGATTGAACACCACCACGCGGCCAATGGGGAGCTTGACCTGTCTCTGCCAGGTGACGGCTACCCATACGGCTGCGATGCGCACGGAGCGAAAACGTCCCGGAGTACTGACGAACCAGACGAACAGGATCAGGCCGAAAGGAGCGACAACGCACAGCCGCAGCCATGACGCTGCCGGCGCCACGCCAATGAAAAGCATCGCCCCCGTGATGGCGATCAGCACCAGGCGATCCCATGGCTCGGAAGGACGTTCTGCTTTCTGTTGCCGGTAGCGAGCCAGGAACAAAATGTAGATCAGGGGCGTTAACAGATAGACAGAGAGCCAGATGGCGAGCGCGGGCAATCGGTACCATGGATGAAAGTACGGCACGTCGGTCATGTAAACGCCCAGGCCGTTCCACTTGGCCCTGGGCCAATAGCGTAAACAAAAGACAACAGTGTCGTAGAAGAACGTTCCGAGGCCCGCTTTGAAAATGAAATAAGCGTTGAACAAGACGCTGACAAGGCAAAAAGACGACCAGATATCGAGTTGGGCCCTGCGGAAAGTGGGCCAGCCTATCCGGTGAGTAGCTGCCGCCCAGAGCAAATAAAGCGCCAGGCCCGATACCGCGAGGAACCCGGTTGTTTGCGTAAAGCAGGTTGCCAGTCCG
>JARRJI010000025.1:0-23910 GCA_037379595.1 Acidobacteriota bacterium
GCGTTTCCAGCGTGATCCCATCGCGTTTCTTCAGCCCATCTTCCAGACTCGTCACCGCGATGTCGTCAAGCTTCACACCTTGGCCCAGTTGCAGCCGCCAGCCGCTGCCAAATTCAAAATCCCCGCCTTTGAGCTCTACCTTCTGTGGCTCTGGCATCACCGTATAGCCATGGGCAAGAAGCGGCGATACCGTTGCTGCATTTGCCGCTGTCCACGCCAGGGCAACTGCTACCAGGAGGTAACAAAGAATCCGCACGTTTTTCAGGCGCACTCGCATATTGCAGTCTCCGCGGTGAGTAAACTTAGGTTCTACCGCATGGGGTTCTATAATGCCGGGTGCATCGCTATCGATATGGATGCCGAAGATCCCAGCAACAAGGCGCGCCTTCACTCTATTTCAACGGCAGAGAGGCGCTCGTAGCCGGACGGCGCGCAGCCTCAAGTTGCGCCGGCTTCAAGGTCCACGTTTGCAGCCGGGCTAGGTCCAGAAGGTGTTTTCCGTCAAATCCCGGCCGGAAGATCGGCCATCCCCACACCTTCGCCGAATCTTTTGCCACATAATTCGCCGCATCCAAATGTGCCGGGGCCAGCGAAACCTCCTTGGGAGCCGCATGGCCCTCGAGCAAGCCACGCGCCACATGTGCCAGCGCAACTAGATAGCTGGCCGGTGGATACGGCTTTCCGCCAATCCAGACAACCGTGGGTACCTGCGCATTCTTTTTGAGTGAACTCTCGACATCCAGAACCGCCCACTGGAACTGGTACCATGGAACTTTCACTTCCTCTTTCAGGCTTGCGCCCGCTGCATCGGAGCTTGGTCCCAGCGGCGTTCCCTCAAGCTCGATAAACTGGCTCGGCTTGTTCTGGAACATTCGGGTCATGTAGGTGTTTAGCAGCCAGAGAACCTCGCTCGCTGACAGGTCGTAATCTTTATGCACCTGGAATGACACGGCCGGGCTCACCGCCCGCGCGATTTCAGAGAGATCATGGTCAGAAAACGGACGCCACTGGGCCTTGTCCAGGTAAAGCTTCAGAGTTCCCGGTGCTGTAACAAAGTGCACGGGATACGTCTTCATGTACTCAACAAACTTTTCCAGAAAGGCGAAGGCCCGGGCCTGCTCCACCGGAGATTTTATGGGCGGCAATTTCCACTGGGAACGCGGCGGTTCCGCTCCGTTGGCAAAGTTCACGGCGTCCCAGAATTCCTTATGGATGAATTCGCAGGGATGGAAGTAGATGCTGATCAGCCCACCGCCGCTTTGGCTCAGGTTGGAGTAGGCCTTCTTGAAATTCGCTTCGACTTCGGCAAGGTTTGTCCAATCCTCGTTCGGCCTGAACCCGTTGATATATTTCATGTCGAAAATGTTGAGGATTCCGCCATACCAGAAGGGTTTCCCATCGAGCCCGATCTGCTCGCCGTCGTCCAGGTAAACGTGGATTCCCATTTTCCTGAGGGCGGGCTGGGCCTCGGGGCACCAGGAATTACCCGGCTGCCCGTAAGCGGTCGGCATCCTGCCGAAGATCCGGCGGATGGCCTCAATGCCCGGTTTCTCGCGCCGGATGAATTCCCGCACGCCGTCACGCCAGTCGAGCGGCTGTTCAAATTCCGCCGGGCTCACGCGCCAGCTATGGTAGTTCGAATGGAATCCAATCTCCTGCTTGTCGAGCGCAGCGATCACGTCTTCCCGGTGCCGGCGCTCGAGCGTCCGCGCCTTTTCCCCCACCACTTTGAAAGTGGCTCGAATGCCCTGTGACGTCAGGAACTCCGCAATGCGCTTAGCGGAGTCGTCGCTCTGTGGCAGCACGTAGTCCTCGGTGTCAAACCAGAGAATGACGTAAACAGGACCGGCCACCCGATTCTTGACCTGGTCCCGGGATGTCTGCGCGGGATTGCTGACTGGCTGGGCGCATGCGGCCCTCGGCGAAATAAGGGCCGCGAAAAAGGCCAAGGCGATTGCAATCACAATCAGGCGAAGTGAAACTCTGAATGTATTCGTAGCAGTGCGGATATTCCTTCGATCTTCCATGTCTCTCATCGGTGCAATCACTCCGGAATCAACAGATCTTTGCATTGCGGTCGGCGACTTTCGCGGCGAACTGGTAGCATCGCATCTTGCCGCCGTCCTGTCGCCGCAAAACCTGGCGCTCAGAAAGTATCACCTCCTGCAGGCTCAAGTCGAGCGTACAGACTGGCTGTCTCGTAACTGGCTTTCAAGAAAAGCGGAACCGGTTTCCAGGCGTATCCCGGCCGCTCACCAACATGAATCGCTTCGTGGAGTTAATCCAAACGGCGGGCCATGGGTCCTCTCTGCCGAAACAATACTGAAAAACTCTGGGCTGCAGTGAGGAGACCTTCAAAAAGCAGCGTTTCTACTGAATTTCTTGAAGTCTGGTGCCGAAGAGAGGACTCGAACCTCCACGCCCTGACGGGCACTACACCCTGAATGTAGCGCGTCTGCCAATTCCGCCACTTCGGCGCAAGTTATCGCGGGAGTCGCCACTCATCAGCGCCCTCATCAAAGACAGCGCCGATGCCAACGACAGGTTCCATGTTGCCATTGGGCTTAAATCGTGTCAAGGAATACGGGAACCTGAGGCGCATTCTGCGACCTGCGGTTCTGCCGGTCCGGGTTACCGTAACGCAATCAACCGGACCAGAAGAATCACTCCGCCCAGCAGTTTTGCGCCGTCGAGGCCCGTGAACATGGCGTGCAGTTTCCAGAAGCGCTGATAACCGGGCGGCGGAGGATTTCGCGGCAGGAAATCCATGTTCCGTCCCAGCGAAATGATCTGTGGCATGACTCCCAGCGTCAGGACAATCACGATAAAGAGCATGATGGCCGCGATGGCCGGGTTGAAAGCGTCACGGGGCGTCCTCCATGCCAGAAGGAAAAGAAGGAGGCTGCCGAGCGCCAGTTGCCCCCAGCCATAGGCCCGGAAATAAGTCCGGTTGATTTCCGACGCGAGGTAGCGCAAGACCTCGCGCGTCTTTTCAGGACCCAGGCCCTGCACGTCGTTGCTGAACTGAGGCGGAGGCGATTTGAGCACCTCCTCAGTGGTTCGAAAGCTGCGCGTGGCCGCGAACCACATGAACAAGGTCCATCCGACCCACAGGCTGAGAACGGCGATTGCCAAGGCGTGAATTCGCGTCACCTCAATCAACTCGCTTTTCGGGAAACCAGAGTACTCTGTGTTGAAACCTGGTCGAAAGCCGGACCGGGGCCGGGATCGGCCCGCGCCCGTGCGTCGTCAAGCATACTACACTCGCTTGCAAGGTCAAACACCGAAGTACGGGTCGAGGGCAAACCCGGATTGCATTCTGGCTCCAGCTTTCCGGAAATGCCACGCGTCCTGTTCGCGCGCTGGACGAGGGCCAGCCGGCGGTCCGGAGGCTTCCTTGCCGCATTCGCAGATTGCGGATATTCTAAGTTGCATCGGTGATCCGTGAGGTCCATCAGATCAGGTTGGAGCGCGTCGCGGCTTCAGGAGCGATGTAATTCCGCGGAGAGGTCCCCGGATGGAGGGTTGGGAGCTTGGCTGAGGAGATTTTTCTGGAGCAGGGAATTCACAGGAAAGAGGGCGCGGCGAAGCGCGTGCTGATCCTGCACTACCATGAAATCTGGCTGAAGCGAGGAAATAAGCGGTTCTTCCTAAGCCGTCTGGTCACGGCGGTCAAGCGTGCCCTGGAAGACTTGTCGTCCCGCCCGCTGGAGATAGTTCTGGATCGCCTGCTCGTTGACGTGCCGGATGAAAGCCTGCTGCCGGTGATGGTGGAGCGCCTGCAGAAAGTTTTCGGCCTTGCCTATATTGGCATCGCGCGGGAGGTTTCGGGCGGCGTCCCGGAGGTGTCGCGTTGCGCATGCCAGATCATGGAACGGATCAATCCGCGCAGTTTTGCCGTGCGCGCCAAGATTGCCGACCGTACATTCGGCGCGGGTTCCATGGAAATCGAGCGCGAAGTCGGGCGCGAAATTCTGACTTCTTTACGCGCAAAGGGCGGCGAGGTTCGAGTCGATCTGACCGATCCCGAGGCGACTTGCCATGTGGAAGTGATTCCGGGCAGAGTACTGGTCTACGCCGACCGTGCCGAGGGGCCTGGTGGCCTGCCCGCCGCAACCGGCGGGCGGCTGGTGATGCTGCTTTCCGGGGGATTTGATTCGGGCGTGGCCGCCTACAAAATGATGCGACGCGGCGCCCACCTTGCTTTCGTCCACTTCTACGGCAGTGCCTCGCCAGCGAGCGGCCCGTCGAGCCCGGTTGCAGAGCGCATGGTCCGCGTGCTGACGCCCTATCAATTTACTTCCCGGCTTTACGTGATTCCATTCGATTCGGTGCAAAGGCAGATTGTGGCCGGCGCACCGGAGAACCTTCGCGTTCTTCTCTACCGCCGCATGATGGGGCGCATCAGCCGCGAGATCTGCCGGGTGGAACGCGGGCTGGGCCTGGTGACCGGCGACAGCGTTTCGCAGGTGGCCTCGCAAACCCTCCACAACCTGGCTGCGGTGGACCGGGGCATTGACGTGCCGGTCTATCGCCCGCTGGCCGGCGACGACAAGGAGGAGATCCTCCGCCTGGCGCGCCGCATTGGAACCTATGAGATCTCCTGCGAGCCGTTTGAGGATTGCTGCCCGCGTTTCATGCCGCGGTCGCCGGCGATCTTCTCGAGTCCCGAACAACTCGACCGCGCTGAGCAGGGTCTTGATATCGAGGCTCTGGTGACGATGGGCCTGGAGGGCGCGCGCGCCTACGACTTCAAGTCTGAGCGGGGGCAGGTCGGCGTCCAGGAGAAACTCCCGCGCCGCTTTGAGAAGTACCTCGAACACCGCAAGGCCGCGGCCTCTGGAAGCTTCGAACCCCGCGCCCCGCTGGGCCACTCCTGAAAACGGCAGCCTTCTAAGCTCCCTGACTCAACTGGATGCCACGGAACCTAACCGTTTCAGGCGGGGATCCTGCACCAGTTGGTATGGCATTGCACCAGCCCGTGCGGCCATGTTTGCGGCGAAGCGCCAGAGGGGGAATCAAAGATCTTGTCCTCAATCGAAATCCTTATAAATCATGAACATGTGGAGATAACGGGCACCGTTGTCTTTGGCCGTTCTCGTGCTGGGGCCCACATAAGCAAGACCTCAATTTGAAGGAGGAAACTCCAAGTATGAAAAAGCTTTTGACAGTATTTGCGACCGTGCTGGTAGCTTTCTCGCTCTCGATGCCGGTATTCGCACAGGAGTCCCAGGAAGCTACGACTCAACAATCTGCTCACAAACAGAAGAAACACAAGAAGGAGAAGAAGCAGAAGAAATCAAAGAAACAGAAAAAAGAAAACAAACAGGAGGGCCAGGATCAGTAGGGTCTATGCCGATGCTTCAGGCATTGAATGCCGGAGTGGACCTAAGGAAATCAGCCCCTGCCGGTCTCCGGCAGGGGCCTCCTTTTGTGGCCGTTAAGCAGGAGAATCGTTGTCAGAAGAAGCCGGGAGTGGACTTCCGGCCCGGCGGCCTGCAACAGGGCGCCGGCTGTCCTCGCTGTTTGTTCCGCCGCACTCGAGTTCAAGGGTTCTTGCGGTGCGAGTCGAGATCGGGATTTCGAGGGTTTGCCCTATTCGTCTTTGATGGCGGCTTTGACCAATTCGAGCATAGGGGCTGGAATGCTGGAAACGCTGATTCCGTGGTCTTTCTCCGCGTGCTCGGCTGCGAGCTTCATGAGGTCTTCTTCATTTTCCGCCCGGATTTCCTTGGAACATTGGGTGCCCAGGTCGCGACAGCGCAATACTTTCCCCATTTTTTCGCCTCCTAGCTTTTGGAACTCCGCCCATATCTTAGCACAGGCCGATGTTCCTTCAGCCGATTCATCGGCTGCCCGTCGTGCGAACCTTCCGGATGTTGTTTTAGCAATGACGAGACCTGCATTAAGGCAGTCTAAGATCATGGCCTTAGATCACTTGCTTTCAGGCAACTTCTTCGCCGATAATACATTCTACATAAGCTGTTGCGCTTTAGGCAGGAACCTTCTATGAAGCGACATCTCGGGGGCTCATTAGTGTTGGCAGGGCTGATGGTCTGCGCAGCCTGTGCACCTGGCAATGTTTACTTCCAGAAGGGACGCAAGGCAGCGTATCGCAAAGACTGGGATACAGCACTTATCAATTTCGAAAAAGCCGCCCAGACGCAACCTGAGAATGCCGAGTTTCAGCTTCAGGAGCAGCATGCGAGGATGGAGGCAGCGCTCTTTCACCTGGAGCGAGGCAAGCAGCTTCAGCGCCAAAAAAGGATTCAGGATGCCATCGGGGAATTCCAGAAGGCTGTGAGCATTGATCCCAGCAATATAGCCGCAAAACAGGAACTGGCTCGATTACTGGCAAAAGAAGTGGCGGTTAAGCAGGAACACGAACAGCGTCTTCAGCAGGCCCTCAAGGCCAGCGAACGGCAAGCTGAACCCAGTGCCGTTAAGCTCAAGCCTTTGCCTAAAGAGCCCTTGGCTCACTTCCGCATCAGCGCAGACAGCAAGCGGGTCTATGAAACTCTCTGCAAACTGGCCGGCTTGAACGTGGCTTTTACATCCGATTTTCAGGCCCAACCGGTTTCGATGGACCTGAACGATGTCACGATTTTAAATGCTTTGCACCTCTTGGGGTTGCAGACCCATACCTTCTGGAGGGTTGTAACTGGCAATACCATCCTGGTTGTTCCCGACAACCCTGCAAACCGGCGTGATTATCAGACGGAAGTTGTAAGAACAGTTTATCTTCAAAACGCCATGAAGCCTGCTGACCGGACCGCCATCACGACGGCCCTAAAGCAGATTCTGGGTATCCAGCGGATTATCGACAATCCCGACGCGAACGCCATCATCATTCGGGACACTCCCCAAAAAGTTCAAGAGGCCGCCAACTTGATCCAGGACCTCGATCACGGCAAAGCCGAGATCATGATGGATATCACGGTGTTGGAAGCCGACGCTGACCGGGTGAGAGAACTGGGGTTGACGCCGGCGACCGTGAATCCCACTTCAGGGACTATTACGAATGGACTCCAGGGGGCTGCGATTTTCAACCCGGATAGCGGCGCTACACTGGCACACCTGTCTTCGAATGACTTCAGCCTTGTTGTCCCCAGCGCGGTGGCAACCGCCATTCTGAACGACTCGTCCACTCGCATCTTGCAGAATCCTGAAGTTCAGGTAACGGATGGGAACACCGCAACGCTGCGAATCGGGAGCCGCATACCCTATGCAACCGGCAGTTTTGTGCCTTCGCTGGGTGGGACAACAACAACGGGCACGACTGGCTTCAGTGGGCTGATTGCCAATACGCAATTCCAGTTTCAGGACGTTGGGGTCAATGTGGATGTGACGCCGCATTTACTACCAGATGGTGAAATAGCGATCCACGCCAAGATTGACATTTCATCGGAGCAGCCCTCGGTCGAGATCGCCGGCGTGAATCAGCCTACCTTTGGCCAGAGACAGATTGAACACGATATCCGGCTGGAAGAAGGACAAACGAGCGTCCTGGGCGGGTTGCTTCAGACCACGGACAAGACGACGGTCTCCGGGATACCCGGGCTCGGCAGTATTCCCGGACTGAAGTATTTATTTAGCGACACGAGACACGAAAAGCAGAAAACGGACGTGCTGATCATGCTGACACCCCGGGTGATCCGCTTGCCGGGACCCGGCGTGGAAACCGCTGCGGGCGAGACTCCTGCACGACCGGTCCCGAAACCTGCAACTCCCTCTTCTGCAGCACCTGCGGTTCCCACCCCTCCTGCTAAGCCAAATCCGGCGCCTGCTTCACCCCAAGGGCCGCGCCAACAATGAGAATTTTTCCTAGAAGACGGACGGGAAATCAAGCCATGTGCCGGGGTTTTACTCTGGTGGAAATGGTAGCCGCGATCGCGATTATGATGGTCCTGACCACCATTGCCCTCCCGACAGCCGGCGTTGTGATTAAGCGGCAAAAGGAACTGGAACTGAGACGCGATCTCAGGACGATGCGGAACGCCGTCGACCGCTACAAGGACTTCGCGGATCGGGGCATGATTCCCGTCAAGATGGATACTTTTGGATATCCGCCCACCCTGAAAACTCTGGTTGAAGGCGTTCCATTGAAAGGCAGCAAAACCAAATACAAATTTCTTAGAAAGATCCCGGTTGATCCCATGACAGGAAATACCGACTGGGGCCTGCGCTCGATGCAGGACTCTCCCGATTCCGGAAGCTGGGGAGGCCAGGATGTGTTTGACGTTCATTCCAAGAGCCAGGGAATCGGCTTAAACGGAATCCCGTATGCTGATTGGTAGAAATCAAAGCCCGCAATCGGGCAACTCTCGAGAGGGGCGACCTTCGGGGAAGGGTTTTACGCTCCTCGAGTTGATGGTTGTCCTCTCGCTGATTCTGATACTGGCGGCGATTGCTGCTCCCAACTATCGCGTGGCGATCATCAGGGCGCGGGAAGCCGTTCTGAAGGATGATCTTTTCACGATGCGCAAGCTGATTGACCAGTACACCCTGGACAAGAAAAAGCCTCCGGAATCTCTGGACGACCTGGTTCAGGCAGGCTATCTGCGGGGCGGACTGCCGGTTGACCCCTTTACAGGATCCAATCAGACATGGCAGGCGGACATCGAAGAAGTGCCGATCAGCCCGGAAGAGACGGTGCCAGGGGTTGTGGACGTCCACAGCGGATCGAATGTAAAGTCGCTGGAGGGAACTCCGTACAGCAGTTGGTAGGGTATGGGTGAGTATGTTTGCAGGGTCGGGACGGAAACCGGCCAGGTTATCAACCAGACGCATCAGGCGGCTTCCGAGGGTGAGGTGCGCGCGCACCTGGCTTCGCAGGGTTACTACGTCTTCTCGGTCAGGCCAAAGTCGATCCTGCAGATGCGGATCGGCCGTAGGCGGGGCGGAAAAATCAAGCCCGACGATCTGCTGATTTTCAATCAGCAATTCATGACGCTCGCAAAATCGGGCTTGCCTCTACAGAAATCGCTTGAAATGCTGGCCCGCCAGACGCGGAGTGAGCAGCTTCGCGCCGCCGTGGAAGACGTTCAGGAGAGAGTCAGCGGCGGTGCCTTGCTCTCCGAGGCGTTTGAAGCCACCAGCAGGTTCCCGAAAATCTATTGCGCGACGCTTCGTGCCGGAGAGCGCAGCGGCAGCCTGGACAAGGTTCTGGGCCAATATGTAACCTACCAGAAGACCGCGAGATCGTTCCGCAAGAAGTTCGTTTCCGCTCTGATCTATCCCGCCTTTCTGATGGTTTTTCTTTGCGGGCTGATCGTCCTGATCGATACGTTCATAATTCCCAGGTTTTCCCAGCTTTACAGCGAATTGAACGTTCCCTTGCCGCCGCTGACGGTTTTTGTCATCAACGTTGGGCTGGGAATTAAACGGATCGGCATTTTCATCCTGATGGGAATTGTTCTGGCGATCTTCGGCTTGCGGGCAATGCTCCGGTCGCAGGCAATGCGCCTGGAAATGGACCGGCTGAAGTATCGCCTTCCCGTGGCTGGAAAGCTGCTTCTGAAATTCTCGGTGGCGGAATTTGTCCGAACCCTTTCAACGCTTCTGCAAGGCGGCCTTCCCGTTGTGGCGGCCCTGCAGAGCGCGTCGGATTCCGTATCGAGCCCTTTGCTGGCCCAGGCGCTGGGAATGGCTAGAATAGATGTTATGGGGGGACGGCCCCTGAGCGAAAGCTTGCGCTCGACCGGCTATTTCCCTCCCATGGCTCTGGACATGATTGAAGTGGGCGAAACGACCGGTGCGCTCCCGACCATGCTGGAGTCAGTTGCGGAGTTCTTTGAAGAGGACGTGAACATCGACCTTTCGACTCTGGTGGCGATGGTGGACCCCATCATGATTGCCTCCATCGCCGTTATCGTAGCTTTCGTGCTGGTAGCTTTCTATTTGCCGCTGTTTTCGCTGGCAGGGCAGGTGCATTAATGAGTGAGATTCCCCTTCCCGGTATGATCATCGATTTTGAGCAGGAATTTGAAACGGCACGTCGCGCCGCGCAGCGCTACCGCTTCGAGTTTGTCGACCTGCGCGAATTGCGTCCCGATCCCGACGTTCTGCGGTCCATTCCGCTTGACCTGATGCTGGATTACCAGTTCCTGCCCCTCGAGGCCCATGATCAACAACTGGTGATCGCCGTGGGCGATCCCTCCGACCTGGCCCGCCTGGACGATCTGGGAATGAGGCTTGACCGCCAACTGGTCATCAAGGTTGCTGCCCCGAGCCAGGTCAAGGAGTTTCTGAGCAAGACGGACCCCTCGCAGCGGGTGCTGGACGAGGCCACCGTCGATTTTCGATTGGACGTCATCCGTGACGAAGAAAATGGCCAGGAGAACCTTTCGCTCGAGCAACTGGTGGGCGAGCGGGACGTCAGCCCGGTGATCCGGCTGGTGGATTCCGTGATCTTCGCCGGCCTGGAGCGCCGCGCGAGTGACATCCATCTGGAAAGTCGCGACAACTCAATGGTGGTCAAATACCGCATCGACGGCGCGCTTCAGCAGGCCATGAACCCGCTTTCGTACGAATACCAGGCCAACGTGATCAGCCGCATCAAGGTGATGGCGGACCTTGACATCGCCGAAAGGCGTGTCCCGCAGGACGGCCGCTTCAGAGTCAGCTACCGCGGGCGCCCGATTGATTTTCGTGTCTCCATTATGCCCTCGATCCACGGCGAAGACGCGGTTCTGCGTATTCTCGACAAGGAATCGCTACACGAGAAGTTTCGCCAGCTTCGCCTGGACATCCTGGGTTTTTCAGACCGGGAGGTCAAGCGCATGCGGCGATTTATCCGCGAGCCCTACGGTATGGTGCTGGTCACCGGCCCGACCGGCAGCGGCAAGACGACGACGCTCTACGCGGCGCTTTCTGAAATCAAAAGCGAGGAAGACAAGATCATCACCATCGAGGATCCGGTTGAATATCAGATCCGGGGAATTACGCAGATCCCCGTCAATGAAAAGAAGGGTCTCACATTCGCCCGCGGCCTGAGGTCGATTTTGCGGCACGACCCGGACAAGATCATGGTCGGCGAAATCCGCGACAACGAAACCGCGCAGATTGGCATTCAGTCTGCTCTGACCGGCCACCTGGTCTTCACCACTGTTCACGCCAACAACGTGGTCGACGTCCTCGGCCGCTTCCTGAATATGGGCGTGGAACCCTACAACTTTGTCTCGGCGCTCAACTGCATTCTGGCCCAGCGCCTGGTGCGCATGATTTGCGAAGAGTGCAAGCACCCGGTGAGCATCCCGCGCTCATTGTTTGAAGAATCCGGGCTTGATCACGCCAAATGGGAAGGAGTGGTTCTCTACGAAGGCGCAGGCTGCCAGCACTGTAGCCAGACGGGATTCCGCGGCCGGACGGCGATTGGTGAACTGCTCGCACTCTCCGACAGGATTCGCGAGCTGATTCTCGATAAGCGTCCGTCGTCGGAAATCCGGCAGGCCGCGCGTGAGGAAGGCATGCGGGGCTTGCGCGACGCCGCACTCGACAAGGTTCGCCAGGGAATCACGACCTTGAAGGAAATCAATAAGGTAACTTTTGTTGAATAGTTCAGGACTTCGCCAAACACTTTTCCGGCAGGATCGCCCGATAGCGAAGATTTCACTTTTTCACGCCCGAAAAAGGCGGAAGATTTCGCTGCCGGCAATGGTCTTTGAGATCCAGCCGGAGTACGTTCTTGGCGCCCGGATATCGAGGTCGTCCCGCAGGGTGGCGCGCGTCGCCGTTGGCGCGCTCGACGGCGGAGTTGTTTCTCCGGTCCTTGGGCGGCCCAATATCTTGAAGCCGGAGGAAGTGGCGAAGACCGTTACGGCAATAACGAAGGTTCTCGGCAGCGACAAAGGGCCCTTCGGTTTGCTGCTGCCCGATGCGGCGGTTCGAGTCAGCATCCTCAGCTTTGAAACGCTGCCGGCCGACCGCAAGGAGCAGGAGTCCCTGATCCGGTGGAAGATGAAGCCCTTGCTTCCGTTCCCCGTAGAGGACGCCCGCTTGACTTTTGAAGTTGCAGCGAAGGGGCCGGAAGGCGTCGAAGCGGTTGTCGTGGCCGTGCGGAAATCGGTAGCGGCGGAATATGAGTCGCTGCTCGAGGCTCTGAACGGTGATCTCAGGCTTGTGCTGCCAACCACGGCCGCCCTGTTGCCCTTGCTGGAAGGGAACAGCGAGGACGGCGAGTTGCTGCTTCATATTTCCCAGAGCCAGCTGACCGCGGTGGTGGTGGGCGGCCAACAGATCAGGCTCTGGAGAAACCAGATGATAAACGGCAAGTCGCCCTCCGAGCAACTTGCGGCGGTCTGCGAGGAGGCGGCACGGACTCTTGCCGCTTCTCACGATCACCTTGGTGTCGAGATCGGCAGTGTCTCGCTCTGTGCGCGTCCGAGCATGCCGGAAGATTGGGTCGCGGAGCTCGGCCGCACCATTTCGCAGGAAGTCGAACCCCTGACTACCAATCCCCTGGCTGCGGGGACTAAACTCTCATACGAGGAAGAGCAGGTTCTCTCTGAATTGGGCGCCACGATCATGGGAATCGTGGCAAATGCAGCTTAGGTTTTTATGAAGGTATATTTAAATCTAGCCGTCCCTCGCAATCGCCGCGAGCGGTACTCGCTGGCCTGGACTGTTCCCACGCTTGTGGTGTCGCTTCTGGTCCTGGTGTGGCTTGGCGTGTCGGCTGTGCATCACTTGCGCCGCTCGCATCAGATTCAGCAGTCGCTTGCGAAGGTCAAGGCTCAGGACGCAAAAGTGCAGGCCAAAGAAATTCAACTCCAGCAGCAGATTCAGCGTCCGCAATTCCAGAATATGATTCAGGAAACCGAATTCGTGAATCAACTGATCAGCCAGAAGCAATTTTCTCTGACCAGACTCGCGTTCAAGGTCAGCAAGCTGTTGCCGCCGTCCGCCCGGCTCAACGGATTGGCCCTGACATCGTCGTCAGCCACCAATCCCGAAGTGCAATTCGCCGTGATGGGCAAGAGCGAAGAGGATATCGAAACTTTTCTGGATAATCTCGAAAACTCCAGCGACTTCAATGGCATCCTGATCAAGAGCCAGGGCTTCCGGGCGGGAAGTGGGAACGGGCCGAAGGAAGTAGCCTTAATCTGTACCGCCAAATACGTAGCGGGAACCCAGACCGCCAGCGATAAGTAGCAGGTATGAGAAGAGATCGCCGTAAGAAGACAATTCGGATCTTTGAAGTCGCAGCGATCGGAGTTGTGCTTCTGGACGTAGCCGTTTACCTCCTGGCCGTCCTGCCTTTGAAGAGGGAGGTTGACCGCGGTGAAACTTCTTATCATCGGGTGCTTCTGAGGCTGCAACAAAGGCAGCAGAACGTGGTGCGCCTGGAAAATTTCCAGAAGGCTTTACCTGCCGCCGATGACCATTTGAAGGCCTTCATCCGCGATCATGTTCCGCCGCGGCGGCTCGTTTTTTCCGATGCCGCGCGCCTGGTCCGGGTGCTGACCCAGCAATCCGGCGTGCAACTTGACAGCGTAAGTTATAAACTGAGTTCAGAGAAAGGTGAGCCGCTCGATCGGTTGGGACTGGATATTACGGTCGAAGGGCCGTTTCCAAGCCTGCTCAAGTTTGCGCACTCGCTCGAGACAGCGGATGATCTTATTCTGGTCAGGAACTTCACCTTCGCGGCCAGACAGAGCGGTTCGGTGACGCTGCGCGTTGGCGGAGTTCTCTTTCTCACACCATGAGTTCGCGAAAACAGATCGAGAAATGGGGCGCGGTTGTGCTTGGCGCTCTGTGTGCGTTTCTGGTCTTCAGGGTGGTTTCAGAAATCTGGGGCAATCGAACTCCGGTGGCTGACACGGAGGAGATGGTCTCTGCGGCTGCCGCTCCCAGGCCGGCACGTCCTGGGACACGCGGACCCCAGGGCGCAACGACATCGGCCGATTCCGGCTCCGCGCTTCAGGTGCGGCCCTTAAAGGAATTTCCCTCCAATCAGCTTCCCGATATCGGTCGCGATCCTTTTGATTTTGGCCCTCCGCCGCTCACACCGGCTCAGCGGGCAGCGCAGGCAGCCAGAGCCGCCGCGGTCGCTTCCGCCGCCCCAGCGACACCCCGGATTCCGTTTCAGGCCATCGGCTGCTATGAAAATGTCAGCTTCGGGCTGGAAGCCTTTCTGGCCGATTCGGACGAGGTCTATATCGTTCACGGCGGCGACATCATTTCACATCGGTACAAAGTTCTCAGAGTTACCGCCTCGATGGTCGAGGTCAAGGACGGCGCTTCAGGTGAAACAGCTCAGTTGCCCATTCCGCAAGTGCAATAGCTCCTCCCGCGGCCGTTTGCGAAGTCCGCGCGCCGGGGAGGGCTATGTTCTGCTGATCATGATGATGATCGCGACCCTTCTCCTGATCTCCCTGGCCGCCGCCGTCCCCAGCATTTACGTGGAAGGCCAGCGGGAGAAAGAGAAAGAACTCATCTTCCGCGGCGAACAGTATGCGCGCGCCATTGAGCTGTTTCATACGAAGTTCAACCGCTATCCGACTTCGGTGAAAGAACTTCTTCACACGAACAATATGAGCTTTCTGCGGCGGGCTTTCCGCGACCCGATGAGCAAGGATGGAAAATGGAGATTCATTCACGCCACGGCGAGTGGAATCATCATTGACTCCAAGATCCTCGGTCCACCCAGCAAACAGAAGAAAAAGCCGGGCGGTCCCCAAAAACCTGGAGCATCCGGAAGCGCGAATTCCGAAACAAACGGAAAGGCCTCTCAAAGCAATTCGAAGCAGCAGAGCGGGCCGGGAACTGGAAGCTTTTCACTGCCGGGCCTGGAACAGAATTCCGGACAGAGCCAGCAGGGGAGTAACTCATCCAATTTCTTTGGCGGGAAAAAGCTGGTCGGCGTCTATATCGTAGGCGTCGCAAGCACCAGCCACCAGCAGTCGATCGGTGTCTTTGACGGCCGCACCGAGTATGATTATTGGGAGTTTCTGGGAGTTCCAGGCGCTCCGGGTGCTCCGAAACTGGGAGGGACGTCTATCGTTCCAACCGGGCAACAACAGAAAGGACAGACGCCTCTTTCCGGTCCCGCATCGCAGCCCAACTCGAACGGAGGATTTCACCTGGGACCCAGCCCGTCATCCCGGCCCGGCTCAGTTCCGGGCGGCAACTCTAATCCGTGATACCCGCCCCTTCGGCTCTGTCTGAATCTCAAATTTGCGATTTCAAACTTCCCAGCTTTCGGGGACGATGCTTCCGCCCCCGGGCCATTTTGTTGAAGGCAGAGGATTGGTAAAATACAGATCGGATACAAAGCGAAAAAGGGCGGAGGTCCCGCCACGCGGCCTGGGTGCGATCTGAATCGACACAAAGGCCCTGCCCCGCGCGTGACGATTCAGGTTAAAATAGGACCAATGTGGGAGGACTTCTGCCCGAAACACACATTGTGACTCCCCGGGTAACGGGTCCATTGTCATGCAAACTTTTGAGTTTGCGCAGGAGTCGAATCGCTGAGCCTCAGAGAACGAATGTACCGCCTGGTGAGCCTATGAAAAGCGCAGGAAGAGCGGTGAGGGGAGTGGTTTTGTTTCTTGGGCTGGTTGCGGCGGGATGCGGAGGAGGTGGCAGCAGTACAGTCAGTCCGACGCCTCCGCCTACTTCAAGCGTGACAGTTACGATTTCACCCACCTGTGCCACTGTGGGCTATGGTGGTACACAGCAGTTTACGGCCACCGTGACCGGCTCGACCAATACCACTGTCGACTGGACCGTTTCGAACGCAAACAGCAGTAGCAGCACCGAGATTGGCTCCATCGACAGCAGTTCCGGGCTCTACACCGCTCCCGCGGCCACGTCCCTCCCAGCTTCGCCCAGCCCCAGCAGTGTTACGGTGATGGCCGGGAATACTACTCCGAACGTTGACATTTCAGTCCCGCCTCTGAATTCCATCACCTCCGTGACCGTGACGGCTGCCAGCCAGGCTGATCCTTCGCAGTCTGCGTCTGCTACCGTGACGCTTTCCGGAGTTTCCATGCTGGCGGTTGGGCAGTGCGTGCAGAGCACGACGTCCGCTAACGCGCTGGACTGTTCGGGTGACGCTACGGGCGCGTCGGTTTCGCCGGGACAAACTCAGCTCGACGGCTACGCCGGGGCCGCGAAATCTGGTGGTAACAAATTCGGGGAATGAGCTCGCATCATTTCCGGGGGCTCTGGCGATTACACAGTGAGCGAACCAACATGAAGCTTCGCATTTCAATTCTAGCTGTCGCGATGGGATTCTGGCTGGCGTCGTCTGCGCGCGCCACCACGCTGGTCCGAATGAGCCTCAGCCAGCTTGTGCAGGCGTCCAGCACCATTGTCCAGGGGCAGGTGGTGTCTCAGGAATCACGCTGGAACGCGAGCCACACTCGCATTATGACCTACACAACCGTGCAGCTTGACAAGGCCCTGAAAGGCCAGCCGCCTTCCACTTTGACCATCGAGCAACTGGGAGGCACTGTCGGCAATTTTCATGTCCGTGTGCCCGGAACAGCGTTCCTGCGGCGGCAGGGCCAATATGTCCTCTTCCTGGAACCGGTGAAGGGAAAGGCGCAGACCTACCACATGGTGGGCATGATGCAGGGAGCCTTTCGCATCTATAGGGAAAGAAACGGCGTGCAACGGCGCATCGTCCTTCCGCTGGGCGCTCTTGAAACTGGGGACAGCTCAAAGACGCTTCGCCAGTCGCCAACGCTCGGCGAATTCCAAATGACGATCTCCGGAGCCCTTGCGGCTCCCATCATCATTCCTGCGGGAACCGCGATGCCTGTCGTCATTGAATCGACTCAGTTCCGCGGCACCGGGCAGGCCATAGTGATCGCGCGGACGACTTCAGACCTGTTTCCGAGCAAAGCGGTTGTCATACCTGCCGGCAGCCATGTTGTGGGCACCGCGCAGCGGGAAGGCTCGAAATGGAAAATCTATTGGAACTCCGTTTCGGTTCGCGGACATCAGGCGCAGGTCTCAGGCAGCAACGAGATTTCAGGAAGCCTTAAAGGCCAGGCCGTGGTCGTGGAGGCGAGGTGAAGGCGATGAGGGACAGGCATTCTGCGGCCGGGGCAGGACGAATCAGCATGGGCCTGATCGCCCTGGCCATGCTGCTTCCCGCTGTGCTGTTGTTTGGCTACAACGTCTTTCAGGACAATTTGGGCACGGTCCAGACACCGCTGCCCGTGGTGCCGCGATGGTCAACCTTGCCCGTCGAGTGGCTGCTGAACCCAGACGTGCCCAGCAACAACGTCTCGGGGTGCAGCGGTTCCCTGGCCACCTGCATTCAAGACGCTTTGACGTTGGGGTTCAGCACATGGACCACCGCCCAGGTAGCAGGCCAAACGCTGACGGACCTCACCACGAAATACGCCGGTTCTTCCACGCTGACCAGCCCCAACGTGGCCGACTGCCAGAACGTCATCGGATTTTCCGACACCACTAGCAGCGACTTCCCGACCGGCGTCATCGCCTTCACGCAGGTTGCCACGGTCACTGCTTCATCGCCGACCGCTTTTCCTTTTAGCTACTCCTGCAGTGGCGGAGTCACGAAGACGTGCAATTTTGCGGATTGCCTGGCCGACTCCGACATTGAGTTCAATCCCAACGTGAACTTCGTGACGTCGTCAACTCCATCCACCAATTCGTACAGCCTGCAATCGGTCGCAACCCATGAGGAAGGGCACTTTCTGGGCCTCGATCACAGTGGAATCGGGCACACGGTCATGTTTCCCTTCGGCGATACAACTTCGGCGGGCGAGCAGCTCAATCTATCAACGGACGACGCGATTGGAATCTCTTACCTATATCCTTGTACCAGCTCGACCACCGGCAACTGCACCGGGGTTTTCACCCAGGCGACCGGCACGATTTCCGGCACGGTCAACCTGAGTGGGAACGGAGTCTTTGCCGCGCACGTTGTTGTGGTGGACACCAGCACAGGAAACGTCGTCACCGACAGACTGACAAATCCTGACGGAACCTACAGTCTGGTTGGTGTCCCTCCCGGAAACTATGATGTGCTGGCCCTGCCGTTGTCTCCGAATTCAGACTCTGGTTGGTGTCCCTCCCGGAAACTATGATGTGCTGGCCCTGCCGTTGTCTCCGACTTCAGACTCGGGAATTCTGACCCTGGATAATTTTTCGGGATGGGAGTGCGGCTATGCAGATTCAAGCTGCACAACGGTGCCGCAGAATCCCACCAGCTACACGGGCCGTTATCATTGACTCTCCGCCCGGCAGAACCAGACTATCCGCGCGCTACTTCGCCTGCGAGCTTGCGCTCCAGAAAGGTTTGAATCTTTCGCGTTGGGATAACGACTTATTGCAGATGGTCGGCGGCACGGGCCGCGCGCCGATGCTGCACCAGAACGGCCAGCATGGAACTGCGCTCCATCTTCTCGCAATGGACGGTGCAAACCGACATGGTAGCAATCTGATGGATGCACTTATGGATTTTCCGCTGGTATTGAAGAATTGTCGGCGGGTCGAATCCATTCTGGTAAGCCCATGACCAGTCGGAAATCCAGCGCACGATCGATCCGTTGCGCCGGATGATAGGACGTTTGCAGGGACTGTCCAGCTTGGCGAAACGTGACAGGCAGTCAGGAGCGGTTAAAAAGACGAGCCGGCCGTTTCGAAGTAAAGTCTCCGGGCGGAGTCCGTTCTCACTCAAGAGGCGAGCAAGCTCTTTCAGCCAGGCCGGACCTGCTAACACCACGATTTGCTGGCCAATTTCGACGCCGCCTACCACTAACTGAATGATTTCTGCAGGGCCAGGTTTCTTTCGTACTAGCAGGCGGCACGAATTGGCCGGAGCCTCAGGTCGAAAATCAACGCCCATTCATATTAGTCCTTGTGATTATAATGCGCGCTTCCAGGGCATTATGTCAATCCCGTTCTTAGGAGAAATGTGTGATTTTGGCGGGATTTTGTGATGTTTTTGGCTTTCTGGAGCGTGGCTGGCGGTGATGAGAGTTTGACTCCGCAAGATAACCTGGCTTATCGCCGGGCCGAGAGACGGCGCTTCTGATTACGGGAAAATACATCAAGCGCAGGCGACGTTCGAAGGAATTCCTTAGAATTCTGACTGCAGCCAGGCTCCCGGCGCATACCTATTGGGGAAGGAAGCGGGCCGGGTTCACAGGGATCCCGTGGATTCGAACTTCGTAATGGAGGTGCGGGCCGGTGCTTCGGCCGGTTGTGCCGATGGCCCCGATAATTTCGCCCTGCTTGACCTGCTCCCCGACCACCACGAACATTTTGCTGAGATGCGCGTAGCGAGTCGTGATTCCATCGCCGTTATCGATCAGGATGCTTCTCCCGTAGCCCGCATCGGGCTCGGCCTCGATTATCAGGCCGTCACCGGTCGCCACGACGTCGGTGCCTGGAGGATCGGCGATGTCGATGCCCGGGTGAAAGGCTTCTTCGCCGCTGAATGGATCCATCCGCTCGCCGAAACCTGCGCTCACGCGGCCCTGGACGGGCCAGATCGATGGAATCGCGTTCGGGTCATCCAGCATGCCCGGAAAAGTGCCTGGCCCGAACCGGCTATTTACCCCAACGAGGCTCACGTTCTTCATCGCGCTCAGAGCGTCGAGCGAGGCGTTATAGTTTGTGCCGGCGGTCGCGGTGGATTGACTAGCCAGTCTCAGCAGGTCCGGGGCGATGCGCGCATGCCGCCCGTTCCCAAACCCATAGGTGACCGCCACCTCTGCGGCGAGAGTTTGAAGTGAATTCAGCTTAGCGTCAGCGCTGCTGACCTTGTTTTCCAAAGTGTGGAACTGCTTCTTCAGAGCTTCGCGCTGGCTTCGAACGGTATTGTAATTCGATACCTTGGCAAGCATCCTCGCGTAGCTGGTTACCAGACCCGCCAGCATCACAACCCCGATCAGACTCAGGCCCAGGACGACGGGCACAACATAAAAAGGCAGTCGGATCTTGCGCACTCTACCATGGGCCCCAGGTGAAATGAGCAGTGTATAGAACTTGTTGTTCATTTGCTTCAGCCACCATTAGCCTTTCGTGGATTGCTGGACGTCCTGCCTAAACCCGATCGGAAAAGAGTTGAAGAAACCGACCAGGGTTTCGTCCACTGAAAACGGAACTTTGATCCTACTCGGATATTTCCAAGCTTGTCAAGCAGATAAGTCCGTCATCCTGGACGTTTTATGACCAACTTTGAGAGACAGGTGACTTGTTTCAGTCTATACAGACTGGTAATTAATGCTCCCGTTACCATCCCACCATTCTTAAATACTTGATTGTGTAGGGGCCTTTCAACGAGTGTTCCGATCTTCCCCCATTGTCACCAACCCCAGCATCCGCGCACCTGGAAGCCGGTGATGTTTGAGAATTCTGAACATCCCGCAAAATAGTAGCATAAAATAAAGTATTAACCAGACAGACTATACGGTCATCGGCAGACAGGCGCAAGACGGCATGATGAAGCGGTTGCAAACCGGCTGAACAGACTATGAATCGGCCTGGGGCTGAAATGTCGGTTCTTCTTCTCACGACCGGCGTCGTTCTTATTTCCCGCAAAGAAAGGAAGGAAGATATACTACAGCGGAAATGATCTTTCAAACTGAAGGTGAATTCGTGCGGTGGCTCAGGACGCTCAGCTCGGGGAAAGCGTCGCAAGTCAGAATGGGCATCGGAGACGACGCGGCCCTGGTGCGGGTGGGGAGCGACCGCGATTTAATCCTGACGGCCGACCTTTCCATTGAGGACGTCCATTTCACCACCCGCATGCACCCTCCGAGGTCCGTCGGTCACCGCGCGCTGGCGCGTTCCCTCAGCGATATTGCCGCCATGGGAGGAGTACCGCGTTTCGCCCTGATCTCGGTGGCCTTTCCGCGCGCTGCCTCGCGCAAGTGGATCGAAGAATTCTATCGCGGGGTCCTTGACTTGGCGGAGTGCTTCGGGACGGCAGTGATCGGCGGGGACACATCGATCGTGCGGAGAACAGCCATGATGGACGTCACTGTGGCCGGCGAAGTGGCTCGGGGAAAGGGGATGCTGCGTTCAGGGGCGCGGCCGGGCGATCAGATCTTTGTTAGTGGCACCCTGGGACGATCGGCGCGCGGCCTGGAGATTCTGAAGTCGCGTGCGAGGAGCAGAAAACAAATCCCGCGGCTCCGGAAGGAGAGCCCGGAAACAGCGGTCGCACTCAGAGCCCACCTTTACCCCGAACCGCGTTGTGAACTGGGCCGCTGGCTTCAGCGCACCGGCATCCCATCTGCTCTCATGGATATCAGCGATGGCCTTTCGACGGACCTGACACGGCTCTGCGATGCGAACGGCGTGGGAGCCAAAGTCTATGCCGAACGCGTGCCAGGACCGGCAGGAATCGCGCCGGAGCATTCCCAGCAGCTTGCGCTTCATGGAGGGGAGGACTACGAGTTGCTCTTCACGGTTCCAAAGCGGAAGCTGGCCAAACTTCCCCGTAGCCATCGAGGAGTCCCGCTCCGTTGCATCGGCCGGATCACCCGCTCCCGCGATGTTCTGCTGGTTCTCAAGGACGGAAGCGAAATGCCGCTCGCCCCAGCCGGCTACGATCATTTCTCGAAGTAACAGGGAATTTCAGGTGCGAGTTCTGGCTGTCGCCGGGGCGGCGAGCAGAGGCCTAATTGGATTGGGTCGGCGGGGGTGGTGTTACCGGCGGCGCGACGGTCGCGGGCTGAGTGGCAGGCACCCCCGGCTGGATGGAGGATACCGGTTTTGTTTCCGAGAGTCTGGCTCCAAGCGTGTTGGTGGTGGAATCACTGGCCACCAGGCTGCCGGTCCCGGCGCTGGCCAGGATTTGCTGTACCTGCTGGGGATCTGTCAGCAGCGGGGAGCCGGGGAAATGCTCGACCGGCTTGCCCTTCAAAACGTTGCCCATAAATTCCGCCCAGATGGGCAGAGCGACATGCGAGCCTTCTTCACCCTTCCCGAGCGTGTGATGATCATCAAAGCCCACCCAGACACCGCAAGTGGTTGAAGGCGAGAAACCGATGAACCAGGCGTCGCTGAAGTCGTTGGTTGTCCCTGTCTTGCCGGCCAGGGAATACTTCTGCGCCATCCACCTTTCGCGCACGGCTGTGCCGGATACAAACACCTGCCGCAGCATCGAAGTCTCAATGCGCGCGATGCCCGCCGGGAGTGCATCGGTGACATGGGGCGGGAACTCATCGATCAGGCGGCCGTTATAGTCCGTAACCCGCAGGATTTTACGAGGTGTGATGTGGACTCCGTCGTCGGGGAAAGTCGAAAAAGCCGAAGTATGCTCCAGCAAGGTCAGATCTGAAGCTCCGAGGGCCAGGGGCAGGTTAGGAACCAGCCGCGACGTGATTCCGAACCGGCGGCAGAGCTTGATGACGTTATCGATTCCCACTTTGGCAAGAAGTTTGACCGCGGGAACGTTCCGCGACTCTGCGAGCGCGCGCAGCAGCGTGATGTTCCCTTCGAACTTGCCATCGTAATCATGAGGCGCCCAAAGGCCGGAGGGGGCCGGAAAGGTGACCGGCGTATCGAGGATGGTATCAAACGGCCCGATGCCATCCAGCAGGGCGCGGGCGTACACATAGACTTTGAACGACGACCCGACCTGCCGGTAAGCCTGCACCGCGCGGTTGAACTGGCTCGTGTGGTAGTCGTACCCGCCCACCATGGCCTTGACTTCGCCCGTCGCGTTGTCAATCGCCAGCAGCGCCCCCTGAACGATCGGGGTCTGATCGAGCGTCACATGGGCTGTTGAACCCTTCACCTCGTCGATTTTGAAAAGGTCGACGTCGCCCGGGCTGAACACCGAGCGTGCGTCCCTTTTTCGGGTCCAGGCAAAGTCAGCCCGCTTGACCTGTGCGGTAACGTCGCCAAAGCGCACCAGGGCGTAGAGCGGATTGACCTCCATGACAATGCCGTGCACCAGCCTCCCCGCAGTGAGAGGCTCTCTCCAATCCGAATTATCATAGGTCTTGAGCGTAGCCGGTTCGCCGCCCAAAAGCTTGACCGGATTCTTAATGATGTTTTGTTCGGGACCGCGCCACCCGTGCTCTCTGCTGTACACGCGTAGGCCGTGCCGGAGGGCTTCCTGGGCTTCCTTTTGCATGGCGATGTTCAGCGTCGTGTAGACGCGAAGGCCCTTCTTCTGAATGGCCGTCAGGCCATACTTGCGCTCCAGAAACTGCCGGATGTCCTCGACAAAATAGGGCGCGATGTTTTCGTTCCAGCTTCGAACGTTCAACTGCAGCGGCGCCTTAATGGCCTTCTGATACGTCGCACGGTCAATCTTGTCATTCTCATACATTGCTCTCAGAACTTCGTCGCGGCGCGTGATGGAGTAGCGTGGGTGGAGGATCGGCGAGTAATGAGTCGGGGCTTGAGGAATTCCCGCCAGCAGAGCGGCCTCGGGAAGCGTCAGCTGGTCCAGCGGCTTCCCGTAGTAGAATTCCGAGGCGGCAGCGAAACCGTAGTTCCCAAAGCCCATGGGAACCTGGTTGGAGTACATGGTAAAGATCTGCGGCTTGGTGAAGCGGCGCTCGATCTGGATGGCCAGCAGAGCTTCCTGGAACTTGCGCCGGAAACTCTTTTGAGGTGTCAGAAACAGCATGCGGGCTAATTGCTGCGTCAGGGTGCTGGCGCCCTGCGCCTTGCGCCACTCAAGAATGTCCGTTATTGCAGCCCGGACGATGCCCAGGACGTCAATGCCCCAGTGGCTCTCAAAATCGCGATCCTCCACGGAGATGACGGCGTTTCGCACGACGGGAGGAATCTGATTGTAGGTCACCATCACGCGGTGTTGCAGCGCGAACCGGGCGATTGGGGTGCCGTCGTCGGCAAACACCTCCGTCATCACGTCCGGCTTGTAATTCTCTAGCTGGTGAACCTGGGGAAGATCAGACGAGTAGACGAAGACCAAGCCCCCCAGAACTCCTGCTCCGG
>JARRJI010000026.1:0-16026 GCA_037379595.1 Acidobacteriota bacterium
CATGGGTGTCTGTTGGTGCGCCCCTTTTGATTCTACGATGGCGTGCGCCTTTTCCTCCAGCCTGGGGACGACTCTCATAATCGCGGTTGCGGTGGCGCGCTCCCGTTGCCATCAGCTTTTCGGCTTCCGCGCGGGCCGCGATTCCTCCTCGCGCGCCGACCCGCGTGCAATTCAGCGCCGCCATGGCATTCGAAAAGTCCAGGATTCTACCGATCTCCCATCCCTGCAGCAGGCCGTAGGCAAAGGCTCCGTGGAAGATGTCTCCTGCCCCGGTGGTGTCCACCGTTTCTACCACAAAGCCCGGCGAGTAGTAGAACCGCCCACCGCTGAAGACCAGAGCGCCGTCGCGCCCCAGGGTCATTCCCGGAGCGTGGATCTTGTACTCGTGTGCCATGTATTCAAGGACGCGAAACGGATCGTTGTGCCCGGTGACGGCGGGCAGGAAGTTCGCTGAAGCAATCAGGTAGTCGATCAGGGGAAAGATCTGCTCCACCTGCTTATAATCGGTATCGAGGTCTGCAACTACGGGGATGCCTGCGCGCCGCGCCCATCTGGCCGCCTGAGCGCAGGCTGCGGAGTCGCATCCGTCGAGGTGCAGGATTCTGGCGGAGGTAATAGCCTCCGGTTTCAATTCCTCCGGCGTAACGGCCAGCCGCTCGTCGCGGTCCCAGAAAACCGTTCGCTCGCCAGTGGCCTGGTCGACGATGATCATGCCGAACTGCGTTGCGGCTCCGCGGCTGACCTTCGCGTACCGAACGTCGATGCCTTCCTTTCGCAGGCTTTCGAGCTGGAATCGCCCGGCTTCGTCGTCGCCGACCTTCCCGATGTATCGTGTTCGCAAGCCAAGACGCTGGCAGGCCACAAGAGCGGTGGCCACCTGTCCGCCGGCCTGCCGGGAAAGCGAGACCACGCGCTCCTTCCCTCCGAGCGGCGGAAATTCCCGAACCACCAGGACCGTATCGGTGGCATTCAATCCAAGACCGACAACATCAATCTTGTTTCGTCGCAACAGGCCTCTCCTGCATGCACAGAGCATTGGATGCTATCGCTGAACGTATTTCACTCGCAACAGAAATCTGGCGCCTCCGGGCCGGCTGTGGCCGTTGCTTTGGTTTTGAGGTTCGCCGAGCTCAAAGCCGATGGCGCATTTTGCACGCCTTCGCGGCTCAGGTTCGGCCCGGCTTGTGATATGTTGTTGGGGCAATTTTTTGTGGGCGGCTGGAAGTGGCTTCCGGCGCAGGGCACATGGCAGCCCGGATAAAAAATCTTTTTGAGGAGCACTTCATGGAAAACATCAAGGTGGGTATCGTTGGGTCGGCGTTTGTTTCAAACCTGCATGCCGAGGCTTTCCAGGAAGTTGCGGAAGCGGAAATCGTGGCAGCCTGCTCGCCAGACAAGAGCCATGTTGAAGACTTCTCGCGCAAATGGAAGATTCCAACCGCGCTGACGGATTATCGGAAGCTTCTGGACCGCAAGGACGTGGACGTTGTGGTGGTGGGCATTCCGAACCACCTGCATCGCGAAGTCGTCGTGGCCGCGGCTCAGGCCGGCAAGCACATCATCCTTGAAAAACCCATTGCCCACACTCTGGCGGACGCCGACGCGATGATTGCCGCGTGCAAAGAGCACAACGTGAAATTGATGTACGCGGAAACGATCTGCTTCTCACCCAAGTACGTCCGCGCCAAAAAACTGGTTGCTGAAAACGCCATCGGTGATCTCTACATGGCCAAGCAAGGCGAAAAGCACTCCGGCCCACATTCCGACTGGTTCTACGATGTCAACCGGTCCGGGGGCGGTGCGCTGATGGACATGGGATGCCACGGGATCGAATGGGCCCGCTGGATGTATGGAAAGCCAAAGGTCCGGAGCGTGGCCGCTCACTGCCAGCTTGTCTATCACAAAGGACGCACCAGGGGCGATGACAACTCCGTCGTCATTCTGGAATTCGAAAACGGCGGCATTGCCGTGATTGAAGACAGTTGGGCGCGCCACGGGGGCATGGACGACCGCGTTGAGCTTTATGGAACAGGCGGAGTGATCCACTGCGATCTGCTCCGCGGCAGTTCTATGGAAACCTACAGCAGCAAAGGTTATGGATACGCCGTGGAGAAGGCCGGCGAAACGAAAGGCTGGACCTTCACCGTGTTCGAGGAGCCTTACCTGTACGGTTTCCCGCATGAGATGCGGCACTTCATCCGCTGTGTGCTTGGTGAAGAGGAACTGATGGAAAGCGGTGAGGATGGCCGCGCTACTCTGGAGATTATTTACGCCGCCTATGAATCCGCTGGAACCGGCAAGCGCATCACATGGCCTTACAAGTCTCAGAAACCCGACCAAGTGCCGGTGACCCCGTGGCTTAACCGATAGGAAGCGTTCGCCCTCGCCGCTATGGGCAGGGAAACGATCTCTTCAAGGAACTGCTACCTCGGGGGTCTCATCCGGCTTTTGTGCCCCCAATGGCGGACTTGATCTGCACTTCAAAGGGTGCCGTCTGACGAGGTGGCGGCAGCCTCTCTGGAGTTTGCCCAATCCTTTCGAGTGGCTGGGCTATGACGAAAAAGCTTTGACATTCGAAAGCAAACTGTATAAAAAGAAACCTACCGTAATAAGCGCAACAGGTAGGGTGCGGCCACGGATTTGCTACGCAGATCCCACACAGAGCGTTAGTGTCCGTTTGATCTTAGTTTTAGGAGAATTGGGGAGGTAGAGGAGTGAGCGAGACCATGGGAGGACCAGGGTATCGGACTTACGAGGAAATCATGTCGGAGCCTGATACCTGGGCGGCAAGCCTGAAGCAGCTCGTAGAGCAAGGCCGCTACGAGCAAGTGCTGAAGCCCCTGGAAAAAGCCGAGGAGTGGATATTTGTAGGTTGCGGATCAAGCTACTACGTGGCGCAGGCGGCAGCCTGGAGCTGGACGGCTGTGACGGGGCAGCGGGCCAAGGCGGTTCCGGCCTCGGAACTTCTCTTTTATCCCGAGCATGTGCTGGGGAAAGCGAAATGCCAGCCCGTGCTGATTTCCCGTTCGGGACACACCACCGAGATGCTGATGGCGGCGGAATATCTGGAAGGAAAGCGCAAGATCCGAACCCTGGCGATCAGTTGTGCGACGGGAAAGGACCTTGAAAAGCGCGCGACGTCAACGCTGCTTTTGCCAACTGCGGACGAGCAAAGCACCGTGATGACCCGCTCCTTCAGCTCAATGCTCCTGGGACTGCAGGGACTGGCGGGCTGGGCTGGCGAGCGGCCGGATTTTCTGGAAGCTCTCAAACGAATGCCTGCGCAGGCGAAGCGGGCGCTGGCGCGGCTGCAGCCGCGCGTGAAGGAGTTTCCCCGGTCAAGGGAGTTTGCTGATTACGTGTTCCTGGGGCAGGGACCGTTTTTCGGAATTGCCTCGGAAGGGCAGTTGAAAGTGACGGAGATGTCCTGCTCGTACGCGCAGGTCTTCCACACGCTGGAATTCCGGCACGGGCCAAAGTCGATTGTGGGCCCGCAAACGCTGCTGACCTTCCTTCTGGGGGAGAGCACCGGAAAGGAAGAGCAGGAAGTTCTCACGGAAATGAAAGAGTTGGGCGGCACGACGCTGGCGGTGACGAACCGCGCGAGCGCCGAGGTGCGGAAAGCGGCGGACCTGCTGATCGAACTGGAACTGGATGTTCCTGAGGTCGCGCGGCTGGCGCCTTATGTGCTGGCTCCACAATTGCTGGGTCTCTATCTGGGACTGAAGCGCGGATTTGATCCGGATGAGCCACGGCATCTGAGCCGGGTGGTGGTGCTCAAGCAGAATGCTGGATAGGGACGGTCAATGGCGCAATTTGATGTGACGGTGGTTGGAGAGCTGAATCTGGATCTGATCCTTTATGGCCTGCCGGACGACCTGGAACCGGAAAGGGAAATCCTGGCGGGCGATCTGGCCCTGACGCTGGGCAGTTCCTCAGCCATCTTCGCGCACAACCTGGCGGTGATCGGGAATCGGGTAGGATTTGTTTCCCGCATCGGCACGGACGCGCTTGGAGGCATCGCGCTTGACCGGTTGGCGTATGGCGGAGTTGATGTCGGCCGGGTAAGGCGCGTCGCGGGCCTGACCAAAACCGGATTGACGGTGATTCTGGCCGGAGCGGGCAGCCGAAGAATCCTGACATATCCCGGGGCCATGTTCGAGATGGCCTACGAAGACCTCGACCTCGACTACCTTCGCTCAGGCAAGCACTTCCATCTCTCTTCCTTTTACCTGCACCGCGCGCTGCGGCCGAGGCTGTCGCAGCTTTTTGAGGAAATGAAGCGGGCGGGGCTTGGAACCTCGCTGGATACCAACGACGATCCTGAGGACCGATGGGATGGCCTGGAAGACGTCCTGCGCTTTGTGGATGTGCTGTTTGTCAACGAGCGTGAAGCCAGGAAAATCGCCCATGAAGAGGACCTGGAACGGGCCGCGGAGAAGTTGGCCGCAAAGGTCCAGGTTCTGGCTATTAAGCAGGGCGCGCGTGGCGGCCGGGTGCGTCGAGGAAAGGAAGAGTGGACGCATGCAGGCTGCGTGGTCAATGCCGTCGATCCCGTGGGCGCCGGCGACAGCTTTGATGCGGGCTTTTTGCACCAGTACGTGCGCGGGGCCGACCTGCAGGCGTGTCTGGCCTGGGGCAATCTCGCGGGAGCGTTTTCAACCACGCGGCCGGGCGGCACAGAGGCGTTCCGCGAACGGGCGGATTGGGAAGAGTTCTTACATCGGCACGGGAATGAGGCATCAGCATGAGGATTGATTTTCACACGCACCCGGTCCTGATTCAGGAGATGGTCGACAAGTATCCGAACTACGCGCGGATGGCGCGGGAAGTATTCCAGATCGGGAACAACTTCCAGCCGCTCGAAACCTTCCATCTGCAGATGGATGTCGCGGGAATTGACCGGGCGGTGCTGCTGCCGATCGACTGCGCCAGGGCACGGGGCGATGCGGTCAGCTCAAACGAGCAGGTGGCGGAGCTGTGCGCCGCAAGCAAGCGGTTCATCGGCTTTGCCAGCGTGGACCCCTTGAAAGAAGGCGCCGCGCGGGAACTGGAGCACGCCGTCACCGCGATGGGTTTGAAAGGACTGAAGCTGGACGCGGCGCTTCAGGATTTTGAGCTGCGGGACAGCCAGGTTTACGAGGTTTACGAAGCGGCGGAGGGGTTGCAGATTCCGGTGCTGTTGCACACGGGGATGAGCTGGGCGCCGGGAACGCTGATCGAGCGCGGGCATCCGATGCTGTTCGAAGAAGCCATCGTGCGGTTCCCGAAGCTCAACTTTGTGCTGGCGCACTGGGGCTGGCCTTGGGTGTGGGAATCGACGGCTCTGGCGCTGAAGTATCCGAATGTGTATCTGGACACCTCTTGCCTTTATTACGACAGCCCGAAAGAGTTCTACCAATTCGTGTTTTCGAAGCAGATCCCGACAACAGTGCTGGAGCGCAGCCTGCGTAACCGGATCGTGTTCGGCTCAAATTATCCGCGCGTGGAAATCAAGAACATGGTGCACGCGCTCGGCACGCTGGCCCTGACGGAAGGTTGTCTCAACAAGATCTTTGAGGAGAATCCCGGCCGGCTGCTCGGCCTGGTCTAAGAGCCGGAATCGAGGCGGGAAGAGGCCATGATCATCAAGCTTGAAAGAATCAAGGTGCAGACGCGGAAGTCCGAAGAGGCCATCGACATCACGCCGCAGGTCGAAGAGGTGATAAGGCAGAGCGGTGTGAAGCAGGGATTGGTGAACGTGATGACCTGCCACACGTCGTCAGGACTGCTGGTGACGGAAGGCATTCCGTGCCTGGAAGAAGATATTCTGACGCACTTCAGCCGGCTGTTTCCTGAAGATGAGGATTACCATCATCGGCGTTATCTCGACTATGACGGGCGGTTGGGCTTCAACGCTGAAACACACCTGAAGAGTATCCTGGGGGGCATCAGTTGCGCCGTTCCCATCGAGGACGGCAAAATGGTTCGCGGCTCCCGCCAGACCATCTACTTCATGGAATACGACGGGCCCCTTCTTCGCACTTACATGGTTCAGGTCCTCGGCGAGTAAGCAGAAGCAACCTATTGTGAACGCATTCCCCGGAATGTGTTGATGTGAACGACGGTTTGTGATACTCAATTGTCCGTCCGAAAAGTCTTCCGCGCTTGAGAGAACTGGGGCTTTCTCAAAATGAAGAAGTCGATCGGAGACAACGAGATTCCTAAAGGCTGGAGTTTCGAGCAGGGCCTCGAACTCACCAAGAAAGCCGGCTACGACGGAATCGAGCTATGGCTGGGTGACGTGCCGTGGTTCCAGATGAGCACCACGGACACTGAGGTTCGCGAACTCCGGCGCAAGGTTGAGAATGCCGGCCTGATTGTCTCAAACGTCTCAACCGGCCTCCACTGGAAATACCCGCTATCGGCGCGCGATCCGAAAACCCGTGAAGAAGGGATTCGAATCGTAAAGCGCCAGATTGAAACCGCACAAATCCTGGGGACGGATGCCGTCCTGGTCGTGGCCGGGCTGGTGACCGAAGAGGTCCCTTACAACGAAGTCTACAATCGATGCGTCGAGGCAATGAAGAGCCTCGCACCGCAGGCGGCTCGTGCCGGAGTCAGGATCGGATGCGAAAATTGTAATTCCGAGCAGAAATTCCTGATGAGTCCGCGCGAGTTTCTCCTGTTCTTAAGGGACGTTGACGAACCCTCGGTCGGGATTCATCTGGACGTCGGGAATATTCATGATGATGGATATGCCGAGCAGTGGATTGAAATGATGGGGCCGCACATCACGCGGATTCACTTGAAAGACGTGATGAAGAAGCGCGGGCGTTGTTGCGACAGCGTCTACACGAACATCTTCCTCGGCGACAACAACTGGAAAGCCATTCGCGCCGCCCTCAGCAAAGTGAACTACGACGGGTGGCTGATTGCCGAGATGGAACGGCGTTACGGCTATGCAAAGGACCAGCAGTTTTATGATACGGCGGCGGCTATTGACCGCGTGATTGCCGACAGGTTTTGAGATGCCAATTTCAAGACGCGGATTTCTGGGAAGTGCGGCGAGCGTTTCGATGATTGGAATCGACGGCGGGTCGCAATTAAGCCGCCTTTTCCGTGAGCCCCCAGTGGCGCTTTCAGGATGCGCGCTGGCTGATCTCGGATCGTCCTGCGCGTTGCGCGAGTCATCGGCAGGGTACGAATCCGCATTAGCCGCCGCTGGGATGGCATTCAAGCGAACTTCCTTGCATTCGCTTCTGCCGTCCCGCCTCGTGATCCTACCTGCCGCTGTCTTTACGCACGAGTCGGAATTGGTGCGAGTAAGGAGACATCTGAAAAACGGCTCGACGGTCATTCTTGAGTCCGGAGCAGCATTCATAAATGCCGAAGGATTTTACTTTCATCGGTGTCTCATGGATTCGGTATTGGGATTGAGCCTTCATGCTCCCATCCGGTTATGGGAATCCGCAGACTCGTTCAGTCAGTCACCCTATATCGACTACCGCTGGCCGGTGGTGACGAAGGTGCGTGAGTTCAGCCGGATTATTCCGGTCGATTGCAGGAGCGGTGAGACCATTGCGTGGTTTCACAAGCTGCCGGTTGCGATCAAGCGGCGCGTAGGAAAGGGAACCTTGGTTTTTCTCGGATCGCCGCTCGGGCCGCACCTTTTGGCTGGTGACAGGGAAGCCGGAAATTGGCTACAGGCGGTCTGCGCGTCTTGCTGAGTAGCTTGCGTGCAGGTTTTGTTTCTTTCCTTCAGGTTTGAGGTCGCTTTTCTTGTCAATTAAAGTCTTGGTGACGAAGTTATATGGGGCAAGTTGGTTAATCAAACTGCAGTCTAATTCATAAGGGGGAGGCCAGATGGCCAAAGTATACGATGTTGTGGTTGTGGGGTCAGGCGCTGCCGGGGGCATGGCGGCGACGCAATTATGCCTGAAAGGTCTGAAGGTTCTCATGCTGGAACGAGGACCGAAATTCAATATCGCAACGGATTTCCATCATCACGAGAAGCCTTATCAGTTTCCGTTTCGAGGCCGGATCCGGCCTTCCGAGCGGGCGATTTACAACTATACGGCCAATGAATGGAACAAGCATCACTTTGTCAACGAACTCGAAAATCCCTACACGGGCAAGAAGTTTGTGTGGGTTCGCGCCCAGGCGGTAGGCGGCAAGACGCTCCACTGGGGCCTAGTCTCGCTGCGTTTGAGTCCGCGCGACTTCAAAGCCGCCAGCTACGACGGAGTCGGGGAAGACTGGCCCGTCTCCTACGAAGACGTCGAGCCCTACTACAGCCGTGTTGAAGACCTGATCGGGGTTTGCGGCTACCCCGATCACCTGGCGAACAATCCTGACAGCCACTTTCTTCCGCCCGTGCCTTTCAACTGTGCAGAGTCTGTCTTCAAGGGCTCGATGGAGAGAAACAATCCCGACTGGCATGTGATCCACGGCCGGTCGGCGACAGTCACAAAGCCCGGATTCAAAGACCGCGCGCCATGCCACTATTGCGGTCACTGTGGGCGCGTCTGCAACGTCGCGGCATGTTTCAGTTCCGCAGGGGTTTTGCTGCCCATTGCGCAAAAGACGGGTAACTTGACGTTGCGCACCAATGCCGTCGTTTGGAAGGTGCTGACCGACAAAGAGAATCGCGCAAAGAGCGTGATGTTTATCGATCGGATCACCCGCCAGGTTGAAGAAGTTTACGGCAAGGTGATTGTGATGGGCGCCGGCACGCTGGACACAACCCGGATTCTGCTGAACTCGAAGAATGATGACTTCCCGAACGGCCTGGCCAATTCCAGCGGCGCGCTCGGCAGGTACTTCTGCGAGCAGATTATGGCAGGCGACATCACGGGACTGATTCCGCGGCTCAAAGGCAATACGAACCGAGGCGGAGACGCGCACCCGGAAGGCGCCGGGTTTTATATTCCGCGCTTCCGCAACCTGAAAGAAAAGCGGAAGGACTTTGTGCGCGGCTACGGATTCGAGGGCGGCGGCGGGAGCAGCGAGTTTCCCGGCTTCGCCAATAAGATTCCCGGCTTTGGCGTCCATTTCAAAGAAGAAGTCAAGAAATACTACGCCACGGTGGTCAGCATCGGCTCCTTTGGCGAGGTGGTGCCGCGGGCCGAAAACCGCGTGGAAATTGATCCCGTGGTCCGCGATGCCTGGGGCATTCCGGTCCTCAAGTTTGAAGTCGAATGGGGGCCGAACGAGCTTGCCATGGCCAGGGATGCCAACGATGTCCAGCGGGAGATGTTCAAGAAAGCAGGGATCGAGATTATCAGTGAAAGAACCACTCCGCTGGCGCCCGGCTGGAGCATTCATTCGTCCGGAACGGCGCGCATGGGGAACGATCCGAAGACTTCGGTCCTGAACAAATTCAACCAGGCGCACGACATCAAAAACCTATTCGTGGCGGACGCAGCCTGCTTTGTCAATTCGTCGGAGAAGAACCCCACGCTGACAATTCTGGCGCTGTCAATGAGGACCGCCGATTACATCGCCGAACAGATGCGGACCGGAGCGCTCAGTTAAGAGCGCCACGCCAACCCGGGAAAGGGGAGATGAACCGTTATGACGAAAAAGAATGAAAACGAAACCAATCAGGGACGACGCGACGCTCTAAAAGCTCTTGTGATCGGTGCCGGCAGCCTGACGACGCTGCCGATCCTTGGACAGACGGAGACTGCGCAGGCAGCTTCTGGTGGAATGGGCGCCTCTGAAAGTACCGGCGCCGCGGGCGAAGCTGAAGCCGGCTGGAAGCCTCAGTTCTTTGATGAGCACCAAAATGAAACGTTGATCGCTCTCACAGATTTGATTATTCCCGCCACAGACACCCCGGGCGCCAAGGCTGCGCTGGTCAATCGCTACCTGGATTTGAGGTACAACGAAGAAAGCGCGGAAAGGCAGGACGAAATCATCAAGGGACTGGGGTGGCTGGACGGGCGGAGCCTGTCGGTTCACGGCAAGCCTTTTGTCAGCCTTACTCAGGAAGAGCAGACGGCCATGCTGACTCCTCTCGCCGATTCGGGGAACTCCAATCCGGAGGACCAGCCGGGAGTCAGATTCTTTGGGTTAATGAAGGGACTGACCATTTTCGGCTACTACACTTCCAGGACTGGTCTGGATGAGGAACTGCGCTACCTCGGAGATCGCTACAACACTTCATTTCCGGGCGCCTGCACTCATCCCGAACACCAGTCGTGACGTTGCAGGTATCCGCTTGAGTTTTCAGAGGCGCGGCACTATCCTGTGAGTCTCCTCGTTCGAGGTAGGACCCCGATTGTTTAATCCTGCCATCCGCCTGGAACGACCAGCTTTGATATGACCGGGTCTCGCTGATTTTGAAGTGGCGGAAGTGTGCCGGTGTCGTGGAGACCTGGTAATCCAAACGAAGGGTAAGGGAATTGCAATGAAAAAAGCGGCGTGGAGATCTTTCAGGAATGGTTCGCTCGGATTGTTTTTATGCCTTGCGATCGGCTGGGTGTTGCCGTCTGTTTCTCAGGCTGCCGTTTCGCTCCACAACTCGCAGTTGTCGGTGGCCGTGAACCCACAGGACGGATCGTATGAGATTCTTGCAAGCAGTCTGAAGTCGCCGGTTCTGAAAGCGAACGTCGGAGCTGAGATCAACCGCAAATGGGTGCTGTCGAGTGCTTATCCGCATCACGAAGAAGCGCAGAGCAGCTTTCAGGATGCCCTGGGTTCCGGTCAGCAGGCCACAATTACCTTCTCCGGGCTCAGCTCCGAGCCTGACCTTGTCTGCATCCTGCGCGTGTACAACCAGCTTCCTTACGGAACGATTGAAGTCAAAGTAGTGAACCACACCTCAAAAACCGTATCCGTCCAGGCCTTCCGCGATGTCAATGCCATTGGAAGCCCGCTGGTTAACCTGGGGGCGGTGGAAGGCGCCGACCGCATGATGTTCGAAACCTTCACGGAAGATCCGACCATCCGGATCGGCGGCCTCGACCAGGCTCCGAAAGGCGGGTATTTCGGGGTGCGCGACGCGCTGATCTACAACCACCGGAGCAGGGAGAGCCTGCTGCTGGCGGCTCTTACCGAGAGCAAGTTTATGACCGCGCTGCATCTGACGGTCCATCAGCCTCCCATGGGCGCATCGACCATCGGCGCATTAACGGTGGATTCCACCGGCACAACCGAGGCGGCACTAACGAGAGATGACATTGCTCCCGACCAGCAGATCCAGTTGAGCCTTCCCGTCGCGCCGGGCAAAGAGCTGAGTTCGGAACTCGTGATGTTCGCCGCGGGGCATCATTACCATGCTCAACTGGAAGCTTACGGGGCGGCGGTGAGGCGGCTGCACCACGCCCTGGTTTCAGACAAGCCTCCCATGGGCTGGTGGAGCTGGACGGCCTTTTACGGCGGCATTAACCAGGGTGAGGTGATGACCAATGCCCGGTGGCTGGCCAAACATCTTAAGTCACTTGGGTACGACTATTTCCACATCGACGAAGGCTACGATTACGCACGCGGCGAGTATACAACGACGAACGCGACGCAATTCCCGGACGGCATGCGCAAGATCGGTTACAAGATCACCCATCTGGGCCTGACGCTGGGCGTGTGGACCGCACCCTTTGAGGTTTCGCAACGGGCCTGGGTCTATGAGCACCACAAGGACTGGCTGGTGCACGATGCCCACGGGCGGCCCATCCGGATCGCTTATGTGCAAAACAAGGTTGACCCGATCTATGTGCTGGACACCACCAACCCCGGCGCTCAGCGATATCTTCGCAGGACCTATCGCATTCTGACGCGCCAGTGGGGCGTGCGTTACATCAAGCTCGACTTCATGGATTCTTCCGCCATCGAGGGATATTACCACCGCCCGCACACGACGGCTCTGGAAGCGGAACGGATTGGGCTCAGGATTATCCGCGAGGCCGTTGGCGACCACGTGCTGCTGGATAAAGATGGCAGTTTCATGCTTAACCCGGTTGGTCTGGTGAACGAAGGCCGCATTGCGCCGGACACAGGCCATTCCTTCGAAGCCAGCAAGGATGCGAACCCGAACATCGCCGCCCGCTTTTATATGAACCGCAACTTCTTTGTCAACGATCCGGACGCCTTCAGCGTCTCGGAAGAAGTGGAGCCTGAGCAGTCGTGGCACAACCGGAAGGAGCCGTTGACGCTTGACGAAGCGGAAGTGCAGATTGTGCTGGCTGCGGTTGCCGGCGGAATGTATGAGATTGGCGACGACCTGCCGACGCTGGCGGCCACGCCCCAGCGCCTGGCGCTGGTGGAAAACCAGGACCTGCTGCAAATGGTGAAGTTGAGGCGCGCCGCCTTTCCGGTGGACCTGATGAGCTTTTCCTATCAGGACCAGATGCCCAGCGAGTATTTTCTGAAAGAAGACGCGCGGCAGTCGATGCTGGCTGTTTTCAACTGGACCAAGATGCCGCGCACCCACGCGCTTCAGTTGAGCAGCCTCGGCCTTGCACAGGGGCAGCCTTACAAAGCCTACGATGCCCTCAACAAGGATAAACCGGTTGCCATCCAGATGGGACGCCTCGTGATTTCCCGCCAGCCGCCGCACTCGGTACGGCTGATCAAGATCATCGACACTTCTGTGCCGGCGGCGGCCCCTTCGGTCACTGCAACTGTGCCAACATCCGCACAGACGGGCGAGACCCTTCAACTGCGGGCGACGGCGTCGGCCGACGGTGTCCCGGCCCTGTCCTACCATTGGGACTTTGGTGACGGCACCAGTGCCATCGGCGAGAAGGTAAGCCACACCTTTACGAGGGCCGCAGACTATAACGTCAAGTTGACCGTCGATGGCGTTGACGGGATTCCGGCCGAGAAGAGTTTTGCAGTGTCGGTTCAGGGCGCGCTGAAGACGGCCTTCCATCTTCACGAGAACCGCCGGTACGTGGAGCCCGGCAGCAAGTAGGTTTAGGCCAAAACAGATAGAGAAAGGTCTGGAGGGCTGAGGATGGTTTTCCGCCTGTGCCATCATTCATACTCTTCACTCAGATGAAGGACTGGGATTTCGTACCGTGAACGTGGGGCGCGTTTTAACCATCGAACGCCGGCGCGGCCCAATCGATCAATCGAGCGTTTCCAACTGCATTCAGAATGGGGAGGTTGATGAGCACAAACGACAAGAACACGGATCGGCCCATAAAAGCCGAAGCGCAGGAGCCGCATCTCAGGCGCAGGCTCAATATTCTGAACTCCACCTCCATCAACATGTCGAACATGATCGGCATTGGTCCTTTCATTACCGTGCCGATTATTTTGATGACAATGGGTGGCCCCCAGGCGTTGCTCGCCTGGTTTGCCGGTGCGGTTCTGGCCATCGCCGACGGCCTGGTGATTTCAGAACTGGGAGCCGCGTTGCCAGGTTCCGGCGGGACTTATACGTTTCTGCGCGACAGCTACAATCGCGAAAGCTGGGGCAAGCTGATGGCGTGGCTGTTTGCCTGGGAGTTTCTCTTTTTTGGACCGCTCGAAATTGCCTCCGGAACCATCGGCATGACTCAGTACTTGAGCTACCTGTGGACGGGACTGGCGCGCCATCCGTGGGAAATGAAGCTGGTGGCGGCCAGCATCGCCGTGATCGTGATGCTCTCGCTCTACCGAAAGATTCACGACGTTGCAATGCTCATGCTGATCCTCTGGATCACCACACTGATAACCACGGGATGGGTGATTGTCACCGGGCTTATCCACATGAATTACCACATGGCCTTCAGTTTTCCGCCGGGAGCCTTTCACCTGAACTGGGCGTTTCTGATCGGCCTGGGCAACGGGACGATTGTGGTGATTTACAATTACCTCGGTTACTACCAGGTCTGCTACCTGGGCGACGAGGTCAAGCGTCCTGAGCGGACCATCCCTTACGCCGTGATCATTTCCATCCTGGCCGTGACCGTCATCGATTTCCTTCTCTCCTACAGCTTTGTCTCGGTTGTTCCCTGGCGGGACATGATCAAACCTGGCTCGCCCGCCAATCTGGCCGTGGCTTCGGTCTTTATGCAGAAGATCTACGGCCACTGGGCGGCGGTCCTTCTGACGGCCATGATCCTGTTTACGGCATTCGCCTCGGTGTTCGCCCTGATGCTCGGTTACTCGAGAATTCCCTACGCGGCGGCGCGCGACGGCCTGTTCTTCGGCTGGTTCGGGAAACTTCACCCGAAAGGCGAATTCCCGAACCGTTCGCTGCTGCTGGTTGGAGTGCTGGCGGCGGTGGCCAGCATGTTCAAGCTGGGCGACATCATCACCGGACTGATGGTGGCGCGCATCCTGGTCCAGTTTGTCGGGCACACGGTGGGGTTGTTCGTGCTGAGGAAAACGCAGCCGGAAGTCAAGCTGCCCTTCAAGATGTGGCTTTACCCGGCGCCGGCTATTCTGGCCCTGATCGGATGGCTTTACATTTTCGGAAGTTCGGCCTTCCAGCCGGGTGGCTGGAAGTTCATGGTCTATGCGTTTACCACCATCTGTGTGGGCATTGCGGGTTATTTCATCCTCGCCTACAAGAAGCGCATGTGGCCCATGGTTCCGCGCGAGCAGGCGTAGCAGGCATGCGCACTCGATTTGCAGACAATACGTAAGGGTTTGCGCTATTGTTCTGGCACTAAAAATTTGTTGAGGGGGGCGATTAAGATGAAAAACGTTTCACGACGCAATTTTTTGAGGAACTCCGTTGCTTCGGCAATCGGCGCAGCAGGCTTCTTTTCTTCTTCGGGCTTTTTTGCCTTTCCGCAAGAACCGCACATGAAATTTCCAACCGCTCCGCGCGAGCGTCTTGCCGCAACCACCTGGCCGTTTCGCATGTACATGCTGAGTCCTACAAACCGCTGGCGTGACCCCAAATTTCCCGGGATGGCCTTGAAAGATTTTCCCGCAATGATAGCGGCGAAATTCGATCTTCACAATGTCGAGCTTCTGGCCGACCATTTTCCGTCGACCGACAAGGCATACCTGCAGGAACTGCGGGAGGCCGTGAAGAAGGCCGGTTCGCACATCATCGATATTCCCGTTGGCGGCAAAGCGAGCTTCTATGATCCCTCACCTGCCAAACGGCAGGAATCCATCGACTATGGAAAGAAATGGATCGACGTTGCCGTGGCCGTCGGCTGCCCAGGCGTCCGGCTGCATATTGTCGGAGCCAAAGGGGTTGCTCCTGACGTCGACCGGGCTGCGGAAAGCCTGAAGCAGATTGCCGCCTACGGCGCTCAGCGGAACGTCCTCGTCAATCTTGAAAACGACAACCTGGTGACCGAAGATGCTTTCTTTATTGTCAGGATTATCGATAAAGTCCAGAGTCCGTACCTCCACGCTCTTCCTGACTTCGCAAATTCCATGCTCAGCGGGGACGCGGCCTTTAACTATGACGCCCTGGCCTTGATGTTCCGGCACGCCTACAACATATCCCACATGAAGGATTCCGAAGTGGGCGCCCACGATAGGCTCTATACGGTGGATGTGGCCCGCATCTTCAAGATTGCCGAGGCAGCGAACTATCGCGGCTACTACTCGCTGGAATGGGAAGGGCGCGGCGGCGCCTACGAAGGCACAAGCAAGCTGTTGAAAGAGAGCTTGAAGTATCTGAGCTAGCAGTCGCTGCGGACGCTGACCTCTGCGCCATCCGGTGTGGGTTTTCCTATTGACCAGGCGATGTGGCCGCTCGAAGCACTCATCAAGGTCCGTCATCCGGTGCGGGGATGACCGTCTCTCCTTTTTGTTGGCTCAGAGAAGCGGAGCTGTATATTCCCTGCCGTGAGGGGTCGTGGTTTTTCACGAACTCGCATATAATGAAGGGTCAGTACATCGACTGAATTCCTCATGGCTATTCACACGGTTTATACACTTTCCAGGGATGATCCGGAAGCGCGCAACTGGGTTGCGTTCTTCCACCGGCACGGTTACACGCATCTCAGCCATCTCACTATTGAGCGCGTCTTCTGGCTCGAAGGCGATGTTGATGTCAGCAAGCTTTATCCGCTGCTGATCAATCCCCTTTACCAGGTGGGCGCAGACCATTCCCAGCTCGATCCGGCACAGGGCCCCGTGGTGGAA
>JARRJI010000027.1:0-15959 GCA_037379595.1 Acidobacteriota bacterium
CGGATCGCCGACTATGAGAGTTGCCGCGGCATCTATGTCCTCAACCAGGCCTCCCTCCGACTGATGAAGTCCGACGCCATTATCATGCATCCCCTGCCGCGTCTGGAAGAGATCACCATGGAAGTGGACCAGGACCGCCGGGCGGCCTATTTTCGCCAGGCGCAGAACGGGCTGTTTGTCCGCATGGCCCTGCTGAAGACCTTGCTTTGATGACACGGCTCCTGCCTCCCCTAGAACTCTGGTACTAGTACTCCCGTACTCTTGTCTGATCAAGTTAATATCGCTTACGCTTTCCCTTGTGAGGCGAATGGGGACTCACGTGTGAGACTAAGGGAGGCAGTACGATGGGTATTGGAGAGCGAATTCGGGGATTGCGCGAGCAGAAGCACCTTTCCCAGGGCGATATTGAAGAAAGGACGGGACTGCTGAGGTGCTACATCTCTCGGGTTGAGAACGGGCATACGGTTCCGTCACTGGAAACGCTGGAAAGATTTGCCGGCGCTTTGGACGTTCCCCTTTACAAACTTTTTTACTATGACGAGAACTCTCCGCACGAGTTTTCAACGACTGACGTGACGCTGGAACAGCTGGCTCTGGAAGGAGGAGCAGCTGGGGCTGAGGCGAGGTTTCTTCTGAAATTGCGAAGCCTCCAGCCACGCCTTTCTCCTACCGACCGGGATGTCTTGCTGACTCTTGCCAAGAAGCTGGCCGAGCGTCCGGTCGCGTTAGAAAGATAACACTTACGCAGCACACCCGCGGTAGAAACGGTCCGTTTCCGTCTCTGCCCGGGTGGCTGCCATTGATCGTGATCCCGCGGAAAGTGTCTCGTCTCAGGCCTTCCTTCGTGGTCCGGTTTCCCGACCTGCTATTTCCCGAAAAACTTCCAGGAACAACTCCCCTAACCTGCTCTCTCCCATAGCGGCGGGGCTGCCTGTCTGCCCTGAGCGCTGTGCTGGTAATGGCCCTGATCACAACCCTATCTCGTCAAAACTCATCCAATTGCCGTAAGATAATTAGATTAGAGGGCAGAGAATCGTACCCTTGAGTGTGGGCGGGGAAGAGGTGTTGTGCTCAAACTGATGCTGCGACAATTGATGCATCATCCCATCAGGATGTTGCTGTCGATGGTGATGATCGGCGTGGCGCTCCTGCTGGGACTGGTCATCAAGGGACTGGCCACCGGGGTCATGACGGAGAAGATCCACCGGACGGAGGGGATCGGAGCGGACTTCATGATCCAGCCTCCTCACTCCACGTATATCCTGGGCCTGGGCGAAAACGTGATGCCGGATTCGTTGGCCCGGAAGATCATGGAAGTGAAGGGGGTTGAGGCCGCAACCCCGACCGCCACGAACGTCAGCTTTACGAATCGGCTGGAGGCCATCTTTGGTATCGACCTGCCCAGCTTTGCTCGAGTCACGGGAGGCTTTGAGTACGTTAAAGGTGGACCCTTTACGGGCCCCTTCACGGCCCTCGTCGATAACATTTATGTTGAGACTCATCACGTGCATGTGGGCAGCACGCTGAATCTTCTGAACCACCAATTTACGGTTGTTGGCGAAGTCGAACACGGAAGGGGCGCACGGGTTTTTGTCCCTCTAAAGACGCTTCAGGACCTGGTGGCTCCCGGGAAGTGCGCTGTCATCTTTGTGAAATGTACATCGCCGACTGAGGACACGGCTGTGGAAAAGCGACTGCGCGAGTTTGCCGGCGGGGCTCTAAAGAATTATCAAATTACGAAGATGAGTGACCTTGCCTCGCTCATCACGCCTTCATCTTTTCTAGGTCTGAGACAGTTCCTGCTGGTGATCGTGGTGTTCGCCGGGGTGATCAATTTTCTGGTCATTTTTCTGGCGCTTTACGTTCAGGTTCTTGGGCAAACAAGGGAACTGGGAATTCTTCGTGCCCTGGGAGCAAGCCGTCGCTACATGTTGCGGCTGTTCCTGGGTGAGGCTTGCCTGCTATGCCTTTTCGGAGGGGGCCTTTCCCTGTTACTCTATCTTATGACCAAGGCCATCGTCTTATCGATCTACCCGGCTCTTCATTTTCTGCTGCCTGTCGGATCTGTGGTGCGGGTAGCTATTGTTGCGCTTGCCAGCGCTATCCTGGGCGGGGCTTACCCGGCCTACCGGGCCAGCGCCAGCGAGCCGATTACTGCGCTTGCTTATGAATGAGAAGACGGACTATGCAACGAATGTGGCGCGACCGATGATTGAGGCTCGCACCCTGACCAAGATTTATAACGGCACTTCGGGCTCTCCACCCGCCGTCAATGCGCTGGATTTGAAGGTTCCGGAGGGCCAGTTTTCGGCCATTATGGGACCGTCCGGTTCGGGAAAGTCGACGCTCCTTTACCTAATTGCGGGCTTGGCGGAGCCGACCAGCGGCGAAGTGCTGATCGATGGCATGTCCATTTCTACCCTGCCGGACACGGCTCGGGCACGCATGCGCAACACCCGGATCGGTTTCGTTTTCCAGCGGTTCAACCTGCTGGGATTCCTCTCTGCGAGGGACAACATTGACGCCCCGCGCCTGCTCGGCTGGAAGCAGCGGCACGCTCCCCGGTCCGTGGACGAGCTGCTGACGGCAGTGGGATTGGAGAAGAAGCGACTTCGCAGGGTGAGCGAGCTGTCCGCGGGCGAACAGCAGCGAGTGGCCATTGCGCGGTCCCTGGTCAATGATCCCGACATCCTCCTGGCGGACGAGCCGACCGGCAATCTGGATTCCCGGAATGCTGATGCGGTTCTGGACCTGATTCTTCGGCTGAAGGGTGACCTGGGCCTGACGATTGTGATGGTAACTCACAATCCTGAGGTTGCGCTTCGGGCCGACCGGATTATCCAGATGAAGGATGGAAGCGTGGAGAGCGATGTCATGACCGAGGAAATTGAATTGATGCCTGAATGGACTCGAAGGCTGGCAGGACACCTTCCCCGCTGAGTCTTCATAACTGTTTCTGGACGAACTGTGGGGCATTTTCATAACGGACTAAGAACTGGAGGTGTTACAATGCGCCGAACTCTGGCTGTCTTGCTCATGGCGCTCGCGTTGCCATCCCTCTCGCTTGCAAGAAACTCGATCAAGATTAAGAAGAAGCAGTTCGACCTGAAGGACGCGCCTAATGTGCTGCTGGTTACTTTTGACACCACTCGGGCCGATCATTTGTCCTGCTATGGGTATGTCCGCCAGACCTCGCCGACCATTGATAATCTGGCCGCCCACGGAGTTCTTTTTGAGAACGCCTACACCGCCGAACCGCTCACCGGGCCCTCGCACATCACCATCATGTCTTCGCTCTATCCTCAGCAGCATGGCGCCACCATCAATGGCATGCACATGACGACCCATCCCCGGCCCGTCCTGCTGGCACAGATCTTTCATCACCTGGGTTACAAGACAGCGGCTTTTATCAGCGCCTGGACGCTGAAGAAACAGATCACCGGCCTGGGACACGGGTTTGACGTTTACAACCAGAATTTTACTTACCACTACAAAGTTGTTAACACGGGACGCCGTGGGAACCAGACGGGCGACGTCAGCCGCCATTGGTTGCGCCAGCATGGCCATTCGCATTTTTTCCTCTGGGTTCATTACTTTGATCCCCATGAGCCGTATGTCCTCCATTCCGAGTTTGCGAATCTTCCCCACATGAAGAACGCCAGGTTTTCTCCTGTGGCGGCGTCCGCTCAACCCAATCGAGCGGCAAAGATTCGCGCCTATGACAGCGGAATCGCCTTTGATGATAACGACCTTGCGAAGACGCTCAAGCTCCTGGACGAATTAGGCGTCCGAGACAAAACTCTGATCGTCGTGGTAGCCGATCACGGCGAGAATCTGGGCGAGGACGGGATCTGGGGGCATGGATACCATATCAATCAGGAGGCCATGCACGTTCCGATGGTCATTTCCTATCCCAAAGAAATTCCGCAGGGAGAAAGAATCAAGGTGAACGTCTCCACCGTCGATATCCTGCCAACGATTCTGAGTTACATCGGCTTGAAGTTCAGAGTTCCAGGCCAGGCCGGGTACAGCCTGGAGCCCATGATTCAAAGCGGAGGAAAAGACGCTCCAGTCCGGCCGACGTTCTTCGTGGTCTACGACGAACCCAAGCTTCTGCCGCCACAGTGGATGAGTATGTTCTGGACCTGGGCTGAGGTGAAGCGAACCCCTGTGAAGATGGGATTCGTCGTGGGGAACCTCAAAGTGGTTTCCCACGGAAGCCAGGACGCACTGACGATTTACCGGCTGAGCGATGAATTCTCAAAAGCGGAGCAGTTGCCTGCTAAGAGCATGAACGTTGCGAAGCTGAGTTCGTTCAAGGAAGATCTGGATTCCTGGTATGACAAAACCAATCGCGGGCTGGAGCCGCAGGGCCACCTCACGAAGCAGGACGTCGAAATGCTGAAAAGCCTTGGCTATGCCAGCCCTTGAGGGAGAAGGGCAAGGAAACCAAGCCGCCGGCGAGTTCTCCCGCGGTATTCCGTTGCTGTTTACCCGTAGTGCTCCCCCGCCAGGAAAGCATGCCGAGCCGAACCCCGGCGCGACATCCCTACTACGCCAGGCGCTTCCGGATCTCGCTTTCGTAGCCGGGAAAGTAGTGGCCAATGACGGATAAATCGAACTCCCGCAGAATTGATTCTTTCGACTCGCGTTCCAGCAGGAACCGGAACGATTGCTCAATCAACTCTTCTTCCGAGACCTGTTTTCGGGTCAGTTTTTCGTAATAGCTATCTTTCAAGGAAACGATGTGCTGGGACTGGGTGCCGGCCTCTACGACGGTGACACGAAAACGGCCGGGGGCGCTGCGTTCAACCTGAATTGTTGCTGCCATGATTGACCTCTCTTCAATTCTCCACGACTTATCCAGGATTGCAAATTAGATTGACACCGGCAGGTGCAGCACGGGGTCGGCGCCGTGGGTCTTTTGCCGTCCAAGGCTCGAACCCCCGGCAGAGAAGGCAGGCCGCGGCTATCGTCTGATTCACAGAAGCGTTTGGCAAGAGATAGCTTAGCGCCTGGGGCCGCCGAATCGAAAGACGATGCCGGCGGAAATGCGCCAGTCATTCTGGCCGCTTCCAAAGGACCGGGGCCGATAATAGTCAAACTGGAACAGGCGGATGGCCAGGCCCCGCCGGGCACCGGCGTCAAGCCCGCCGCCAAAAGCCATGGCGTAGGAACCGCTTGTGGCCCTGATATTTGTGCCCCTAAGCTTGACCGCGGTCTCGTCATAACCGAACAACGCGTGAGCGAAAGGCGTGATGACCTTGAAACCCGGATAGTAAAAGCGCGGGCCGGACAGGATTGAGAATGTGCTGAAGCGATTATCAGCACCCAGCAGGTTCTTGGTCCCGTAATAGCCCCCGAATTCCTGCACCAACCCGAACCAGTCGGTTGCTTTCTCGGTTATGGAGGCCTGCCAGCCATTCAGAGCAAAGTCGCTGCCGAAAGGCGTCAGAGGAAAGTAAAAGGGAGAATACGTCGTGCTGAGATTGTTCTGGAGATAGGAGTAGCCTCCGAAGATCTCAATGCCCTGGATTGCCTGACCCCTGGCCAATTGAGGGAGCGTGAAGAGTAACACGACGAGAAGCAAACAAGGTTTCCGCATGGGCTCCTCCTTCTACCTGCCGAAACGCCCCATACAGCATCGTCACACCCTCGCATCAAAGCCGTCAATAAGGCCATTTGCCCATAAGCATAGTCATGAATCTTGAGCGCAAGATGCGGGTATCGCCTAACAAGAAGCCATCAGGATTTTGCCGGATACCCCCCGCGAAAGTTTTTCTCGAGCGCCCCAAAAGAGCGCAGTGTTGCTACAGACCTGTTGCTCGATTCAGGTAAAATAGGGACGAAATGGTACATAAGGAAAAAAGCCTTGCCCGAGTGCTGATTGTCGCGGGTTCGGATTCGAGCGGCGGCGCCGGGATTCAGGCCGATCTGAAAACGGTCTCAGCCCTTGGCGCTTACGGTATGACCGCGGTTACGGCCTTGACGGCGCAAAACACCACGGGCGTTTTTGGCGTCGTCGAAGTGGACCCCGAGTTTGTCGCCTTGCAGATGCAGGTTTGCCTTGAAGATGTGGGCTGTAGCGCAATAAAGACCGGCATGCTGTCGAATGCCGGAATCATTCAGGCGGTGGCGGATAAAATCCGAGAGTATCCTGGGTTCCCCCTGGTTGTTGATCCGGTGATGAGTGCTACGAGTGGAACTCCATTGCTCGACCCTCAGGCTGTCGGGGCCCTCAGGCAAAAATTGTTTCCTCTCGCCACCGTCATCACGCCCAACCTGGACGAGGCAGGCTTGCTGCTCGGACGTGCCATTCGGAATACCGACGAGATGAAAGAGGCGGCGCGGGCGCTTCGGGCCCTTGGCGCACAGAACGTCGTACTGAAGGGCGGGCATCTTGAAGGCAAAGCCGTCGACGTGCTTTTTGACGGAGAAGGGTGCATGGAGTTCTCTGCGGCCAGAATCAAGACGAAAGACACCCATGGCACCGGCTGCATCTTTGCCTCGGCAATCGCCGCCGGGCTGGCGAAGGGGAAGACGGTCAGGGAAAGCGTTACTTTGGCAAAGGGCTTTGTGACATCGGCCATCCGGGAGGGATTGTCTCTCGGAAAGGGTCGCGGACCGGCCAATCCGATGTACTCACAAAAAGTTGATTCGTAAATGTTTCACGAGGCTGAGCTTGGCTTTATACTCTTAGAGGGTGCTTGTTAGGAGTAGGGGCGGAACCGCATTTCCGGTTGTCGCTTTCAAAGATAGAGCGGATTGTTTTTAACCGGGCAACTTCGGAAAATTCGCGCTCAGGTCCCCTGCAGGTTTTCTTTATGGACCCTAACCGAGCAGAGAAAGCTTATCAACGGTCGCCGGCGTCGTGTCGGGCCCGGACGCTACAGGATGAGAACTTATGCGAAAACTTTTGCTTCTGATCTTGAGCCTGGTTGGATTTTTTGACTCGATTTATCTGATGTGGGAGTACACCTCGCCCGCCAGCCCCATGGTCTGCGTGGGCGGAGGCTGTGACGCCGTTCGCGCCAGTTCCTATTCCCACTTCGCCGGGCTGCCGGTGCCGGTGTTCGGCGTAGTGATGTACGCCTTCCTGGCGCTGCTGATTTTCATTTATCCCTTGCTGCCTGCTACGGCGGGCCGATTGTCGCAATATGTCGTCGTGTTCATTTCGGGCGCCGGGTTCCTGGTTTCGGCCTACCTGACGGGAATCGAGGCCTTTGTTCTGCACTCCTATTGTGTGTGGTGCGTCGTGTCTGCGCTGACGGTGACTTCAATCTTCGTCCTGGCGCTTGTGGATCGCGCGCGGCCGGGCGAACCTCTTGATGCTGCCCGGGCTCTGGCCGCCATCCAGAAGAATTTTGCCCTGGTTCTGATCGGTTTCGCAATTGGAGTGCCTGCGTTTATTCTGCTGACCCGGAACGGAAGTCTACCCGCCGCAAAGCCTCCCTCCAACAAGGCCGTTCAGGCCCACCTGGTTCGCCCGGACACCCACTTTTACGGCAATCCCAAGGCTCCCGTTACCGTGGTGGAGTTTGGTGATTTCGAGTGTCCCGCGTGCCGTGAGGCTGAAAAGTCAGCCGCGAAGGTTCGGGAACATTTCGGCGATAAGATCCGCTTCGCATTCCGGCAGTTTCCCCTCGCGGGTGTCCATCCGCAGTCTGAGAAGGCGGCGGAAGCCAGCGAATGCGCGGGCCAGCAGGGCAAGTTCTGGCAGGCAGTGGATCTCTTCTATCACCACCAGGATGACTTAAGCCTGCCGGCCCTGAATCGTTTGGCAGGCAAATTGGGTCTGAACTCCAGAGAGTTTGGTGAATGCCTTCAGAAAGGGAAGATGGTATCCCGCGTCGCCCGGGACCTCCAGGACGGCCAGGCTTTGGGCGTTCATGCCACTCCCACCTTTTTCATCGACGGCCATGTGATTGTGGGACCGATCGCTTATCCGCAATTCGTGGAGCTGGTCCAAAATGAGCTGAAGCTGAAAGGTGAGCCTTCCGTGGTTCCCGCCAGCGCGCCTGAGCCGGCTAAGAAAGCTCCAGCGCCCAGGACCGTGACGGAGAAGAAAGCGCCGGCAACCCAATCTTCTCTTGACCATTCCGGCAACACCATGCAGGTGCTCGGCGGCGCAAACCTCCTTGCCACTCTTCAACAACAAAACTCGGCGACAGCCTGCAGCGAGGCCGAGGCAAAGGAGCGGCAGCCGAAAATGATCGGAACGCCCCAGGCGAAGGAGCTTTACGGAGACAGTCCCCAGGCTGTCTTTGTTGATGTGCGGCCGGCAAAGGCCTTCCAGTCGGGCCACATCCCCGGGGCTGTGAATTTGCCCATCGATTCCTTTGAAAAGGATTGGCACCAACTGCCAAAGAACAAGACCATCGTGCTTTACCAGAGCGGACATTCCACGGGAGATGTCTGCGCAGCCAGCCGCTCGGCCGGCCGGATTCTGCTGACACAGGGATTTGGCTACAGCGCCGTCAAGGTTTACCGGGACGGGCTGGCGGGCTGGACGAAAGCAGGGCTTCCCGTTAAGCGCTAGGTGCCCATATCGTCTGCTAAGTCATTCAGACTCTGCGTCAGATGCCATGAAAGTAACGCCGGTCATTTCTGTCTAATATATTTGTTGACATCATCTTTCCTGTCACTATAAAATCCCCCCGGGACGCTGGGCTGGTTTCGCTTCGGCGGTGCCGAAGAGAACCGGTTGCTATACCTCAATTCGACTGACCGAGATGAGTCTCCGCTTTCTCCCGGGAGAAGGCGGCTCGTTGGTTTCGCAAGCCTGTACGTTAGGATCGACGCCACCGTGAACTGACTCAGTTGAAGACAATCCGATGCCCTGAATACTGGCGGAGCACAACGCTTCCCCTTTCCTGTCCAAGGCCGGGCGGTGCCCACCTGAATAAGGATTGCCGGACGCAACTCACCTTTTTGGCTCGATGGCCAATCAGCCGATTGTCTCATGGTCCCACAGCAGGCCGCGGCGGCCCAATATTTCACGAAGGGGCATGAGGGAGCATAAATTCCCTTGAACACCATGCCGTTTCTGATCGAGCACGTCATCGAAGCCGTCTTCGCGCTTTTTACCCTCCTTCTGCTCGGCAACCTTCTCCTTGTCGGAGTTGTCATCATTCGCCGGAAAAGGCGCCAGAAGTTCTTTCAACGGATGGACGCGCTTCGCGAGAAGTACGGCCCTGTGATCGCCGGCGTGCTTTCCGGCGGGATGGCATATGAGCAAGGCCTCCGGGAATTGCGTGAAGTCTCAGGACCTGGCTCTCTCTCCATGCTGGAACGGCTCTGCCTCGAAAAGCGGCCCGCCTCGGCCGAGATGCCTGTTCTGGGACGGCTGTGCGAAGACCTGGGCCTGGTGAAGATCTGGCAGGAGAGGCTGGCGGGACAGACTGACAAGACTTCGCTGCGCGAAGCTTTAGTGGACCCGCCAGGATGGGTCCTCCGGGTCAGATTCCTCAGCTTCCTGATTCGCTCCAAGAGCGCCGAGAATCTTGGCCTCATCCGCCACGGGCCGAGCTGGCCACTGCTGGTGAAGGCGCTTGAAGACCCCAGCCCTGATCTGCAGGCGGTGGCCGCGCGGGCGCTGGCGGCAATCCGGCACCCCGGCAGTTTTCCGGCACTCGTCGAACGGTTTCACAAAGCCGTCCTGGATCCTGCTCCAGTCCTTTCAGTCCGCACGCTCAAATCAGCCCTGGTAAGTTTCCCGCTCCAGAGTGCCTGCGGACTGGCAGTCTCGCTGCGCCACACAAATCCGCGCATCCGCTTCCTGGCCGCCGACGTTATTCGCGAGATGGTTGAGCGCGAGGCCGGTGGCAATCCCGACTTCTGCCTGGACCAGGAGAATGGGAACGCGGAACTGGCTGCCCTGTTCCTGACAAAACTCGCTTTTGATGTGAACCCGGACGTGCGCGCCCAGGCTGCTCACGTGATTGTGTGCCTGCCGGACCCGCGGTCGGGTCCCGTTCTGGTGGGATTGCTCAAAGACTCGGTGTGGTTTGTGCGGCTGCACGCGGTGCGATCACTGTCCAAGCCTAAGTTTGCTTCGCACGCCGGCTGGGTTGCGAAAGCTCTCACAGACTCGAACTGGAGGGTTCGGGAAGCTGCGGTCCGCGCGCTGAGAGCTTTTGGGCCTGCGGGACTGGACGAACTGACGGGCCGTTTCCTCGAGACCAGGGACCGGTACAGCCAGGAGCAGATTGCCGAAGAATTCCAGCGGGCAGGCCTGATCCCTCAACTCCTTGCCCGGTGCGCAGAGAAGGGCCGCAACCGGGAAGCGGCTGTCCTCAGCCGCCTGGTGGAAATGGGCAAGACGAGCTACATCATCTCCTTGCTGGACCTCGGGGAAGGGAATGCTGCCCTGCACAAAGAGTTCTTGCGGAAGCTGGGACAGAAAGCCGTCCCGCAGATTCTTCATTGGCTCCAGCCGGTGGCGTTGCCGGCGTCAGGTTCCGGCGCCCGCTCTCAGGCACCCTCGACTTTGGCACCCAAACGGCCACACGGAAAAGGATAGCGTCATGGAATTGTGGCGACAGATATTCATTCACGGAATGAATATGTTCAACTTGATCATCATTTCCTATTTCTTCATTGGGAATGGCGTCTACACGCTGCTGATGGTCCTGTCGCTGGCCACGGTCTGGGTTTACAACCGCCGGCTTGCCTATCAGGGCATGGACGAAATCCGGGAGTCGCCCGTAACACCGCCGGTCACCATTGTGATTCCTGCCTGGAATGAGGAGCAAATCATCCTCGAGACCACGGACTCCGTCCTTCAAACCGACTATCCGGAACTGGAAGTGGTGGTTGTGGATGACGGCTCGACCGACTCCACGCTCGAGCGCCTGGTTGAGCATTTCCACCTGGTCAGGATGGACTTGATCTATCGCCACGATCTTCCGACAAAACCGGTGCGAGGCTTCTATCTGAATCCTGATGTCCCCAACCTCATGGTGGTCAGCAAGGAGCGCGGCGGCAAGCCGGACGCCTTGAACGCCGGAATCAATATTTGCCGTACCCCGTATTTTTGCACCCTGGACGCCGATTCGATCCTGGAGCCTGACGCGCTGCTTCGCCTGATGCGGCCGGTGATCCATTCGCCCGTCAATACCGTGGCCAGCGGCGGGATCGTCCGCGTGATGAACGGATGCCAGGTGCGCGACGGCCGGGTTGCGAAAGTGGCGCTGCCCAGGTCGCGCCTGGAACGCTTTCAGGTGGTGGAATATCTCCGGAGCTTCCTGTTCGGCCGCACCGGCTGGGACCTGCTCGGCGGAACTCTGATTGTCTCGGGAGCGTTTGCGGTTTTCCACCGAGAAACCGTGGCTGAGGTCGGCGGATTTTCCCACGACACCGTGACCGAGGATATGGATCTCATCGTCCAGATGCACCACTGGGCTGTTAAGAACAAGCGCCGCCTCAAAATGTCTTTTACCTCCGACCCGGTCTGCTGGACGGAGTGCCCGGCCACGCTGAAGATGCTGGGCAAACAGCGCCGGCGCTGGCAACTCGGGCTGTGCCAGACCTTGTGGAAACACTCCGAGATGCTTTTTAACCGCAAGTATGGGCTGGTGGGGAACTTCAGCTTTCCGTTTCACCTGTATGTGGAAGCGCTCGGGGCGGTGGTGGAATTTCTGGGCTACTTTATGGTTCCATTGGCCATCATTTTTGCCATGGTTCCGGCAACACTCTACCTGCTGTTTGTGCTTCTGAGTCTTGCCTATGGAGGGCTGCTGTCGATCGGCGCCGTCCTCCTGGAGGAGCTTACTTACCGGCGTTATCCCGGGTACCGTGACCTGGCGTCGCTGCTGTGGTTCGCCTTCATTGAAAATATCGGTTATCGGCAGCTCGTGCTCTATTACCGGTTTGTAGGCGTTATGCGATTCCTGGCGGGTTCGCGGCGCTGGGAGAAAGTCACTCACGTGGGAGTTGCGCAATAGGGCCAGCCAATGCCCGCTTTCAAGAACCGTATCGGCTTTTCGCTGCTGGTCATCCTGGCGGGAACCTGCCTGTGGGAATTCTATGCCAGGCCCGCCACCGGTCCCATTTTTGCGGCGGCGGTCAGCGAATACCGGAATCACAATTACCGGCATTCACTTCAGCTCCTCGACCGCGCCTACCAGATTGATCCCAACAACGCGAGCGTCCTGACGCTGATGGGATGGGACAATCTCAAGACGCGCAGGCCGGACCGGGCACTTGAAGAATTCAGCCGTGCCCATCGCCTGGCCCCTGACTCTGCCGACGCCATCCTCGGTTACGCGGATACGGAAATCACTCTCGAGCATTATGGTCGGGCATCGAAGCTGCTGCGCTTGATTGACCACGAAAGAGACGATTCTGCCGACCTGGATATGGCATGGGGAGATTTGTACCAGCTCACCGGCCGCAATCAGAAGGCCGCGCGGGAGTTTGAGCGCGTGCTGGCGCTTCGCCACAATGATCGGCTGGCGTTGGAGAACCTCCGGGAACTGGAGGCCCTGAACGGAGCGGCCAGCCCGGTCGGCCTCCGTCCAGGGGGCAACTGGCGCACCCGATGAACCTGATGACCGTGAAACACACAAAAGGTGGAGTACGGCTGGGCATGATTCTTTTGTTCATGTTTTCCGCAGGGCGCCTCCTGCCGGCTGCACAGTCGAGTTCGCCCAGTGCGAATCCGAATCCATGCAACCAGAAGATCGCCTTTGCCAAGGAGTCGCTCGAAGCTCCAAGCGGAAGGGCTGCGAACCAGCTTGTCCTGGCGCGGTCGCTGCGCCTGTGCGGGAACTACTCACAAGCGATTTCCTACTACCGGCAGTATCTTCAATCTCATCCCGGGAATGCCGATGGGCAGGTCGGCCTAGGCGAGGCGCTGGCAGACACCGGGCAATATCAGGCGGCGTTGTCCCGCTTCAACCAGGTCCTCAAAAAGCAGCCCGGTTACTACGACGCGCTGCAAGGCAAGGCTTACGTTCTGTTCTGGGAAGGCGACTTCGATCGGGCGCGAGCGATCTTTGAAGCTCTGGAGAAAAGAAATCCGCACGGCCCTCAAAACGCTCAGGCAATCAAAGACATTGCGCGAGCTCAAGAGGCGGCGCATTGGAAAGCGCTGCGGCCGGGGGCCGGCGCTTCGCCGCAGGCGTGGATCGCCTTCTACCGGAAACGGCTGGCAAGCTACCCGAACGATCGCGAGGCCATGAAGGGCCTCGCCGGCATGGAAATTCGATTAAAGGAATATGACGCCGCCCGGCAGACGCTCTATCGATTGCTGGAAGCGAACCCCGGGAACCGAATCGCGCGGCTGGAAGTGGCCCGCATTGATGTTGACCAGCGCCATTACAAAGCCGCACTGCAAAACTACGATGTTCTCCTCAGGCAGAACTCGCAGGATCCGGCAGCTTTGCTGGGCAAAGCTCGCATCGATTTCTACAAGGGAAAGTTGCCGGAGGCACAAGCGGCAGCCACCAAAGCGCTCCGAGTGCACCCAAAGGACTTTTCCTCGCTTTTCCTTCTGGCCAGCATTCAGCACGCCCGGCACCATCGCCGGAAAGCCCTGGGTCTTCTCAGCCTGGCAGAAAAGCTGAGCCCTGGAAACTCTCAGGTGGCTTCTTTGAGAAACCGGGTCCTTTCAGAATCGAGCGTCACGCTCCGAACCACGGTCGCCTTTGCCCGCGAAATCGGTCCGCCCTCTGAATTCGCTGGGCATGGCGGACTGGCCAACGAAGACCTGCGAACGTACACCTACGGAACAACGATCGGAATCAACCTGCTGCCCAGAACCGACTCCTATATTTCTTTCACCTCGATTCCGACTGACAGTCCGCCCGGGCCGGAGCGTGACAAGTTTGGCAACCAAATCCCTACGGGGATAACCGGCGCCACCGCTCCCTACGAGTTCCTTTACCGGCAATCCACGCGCATCGGCCGTCGCGTTACGTTGCGCGCCGGAGCGGGGTTTGTTCGTTTCGGCCCCGGCGAAATGGTTTCTGTCCCCGGGCAACCATCCGCCGTTAGAGCCGCACAGCAACGTCCCATTGGCCTTGCCGGGGTCAGTTTGAGGTTGATCCATGGCCTCAGCTTTGATCTGGATGCAACGCGTTCGGCGTTGCCCTACACCCCGGTTTCTACCCGGCTTGGAGTGATTCAGGACCGGCTGCAGGGGCGTATCAATTACTTCTTCAATTCCCGGACACAGCTTCACTGGGCTTATTGGTATGGCCGCTACTCATCTGAGAACTACACCCACACGGCAGTTGTGAACGGAACAATCGAAAGCATCACCCAAGCCGATCATGAGCTGGCACAGGGCGAAAGGATAACATTTGAGAGGAACGTTCTGCGCTCTGAGAGGTTTTCATTGGATGCGGGCTATGAAGGCCTTCTTTACGGAGTTGCGGGGCGGGGGTTGGCTGTTTATCTTGGTTTCTTTAATCCCAGCTTTTACCAGAGCCACGAATTTGTTCCGCGAATCTACGGGCGACTCTGGGGGCCGCTGGGCTACGACTTCCATGCTGGCATCGGCATCCAGCAAGTGGGACATAGGCAGGCGATCACAAGAGCGTTGAGCGCCAGCCCTGGCATTTCGGTTCGGGTCAGCAGGCACCTGCGGCTTATTTTGGGATATACCCATTACAACACCGCCCAGATCCTCGGTCCGTTGCGCGGGAATGAAGTCCGGTTCGATACCGAATGGCAATACTGAAGAAGATCTTTCCCGTTATCTTGCGCAGCGGAACTACTCTGCGATGCCCTGGGCGAGGAAGCCGCCATCCACGGGGATCGACGCGCCGGTGACGAAGCTTGCACTGTCTGAAGCAAGAAAGATCGCGGCGCCCTTGATTTCCTCCACCTGGCCAAAGCGCTTCATCGGAGTGCGGGACAGGATCGAGTTTTTTCTCCCGGGCCGGTTGATGATTTTCCGGTTGAGGTCCGTCTCGAACACCCCCGGAGCGATGGCGTTGACGGTGATGTTGTACCTGGCCCACTCCGCTGCCAGGCAGCGCGTTATCTGCATCACTCCGCCCTTGCTGGCAGCGTAGGGGGCGACCTCGTGGGCGCTGACGAACGAGGCAATCGAGGCCATGTTGATAATGCGCCCATATTGCTGGTCTTTCATGACCCGGCCAACCATCTGGCAGGCGTTCCAGACGCCCTTCAGGTTGATGTCGATGATCTGGTTCCACAAGTCGTCCGTGACTTCGAAAGACGGAACGCGCCGTGTCATCCCCGCAGAGTTCACCAGGATGTCGATGCGGCCCATCTCCTCGATCATCCGGTCGATCACCGTCTGGACCTGGGCCCGATCCGTCACATCCGCTGTGATCTCGAGGGTTTTTGAGCCGGCGTCCTGAATTTCCGAGGCAGCTTTGCGGACCTCCGCGGCGCGGCGGCCGACCGGAACCACGTCGGCGCCCGCTTCGGCAAACCCGATGGCAATGGCTTTGCCCAGTCCGCTGGTACCTCCGAAAACCAGCGCGCGCCTGCCTGCCAGACTTAGCCCTTTGTAGTAGGACACTGCATTCCTTCCCGCGGGCAGATCGTGAAGTGCCATCCTAACATCTGGAGAAAATGCGAAGCAACAGAGCGGAGCGCATCTCTTGCGCCACGGTTCGCCCAGGTGTTAGGCTTCCCTCTTGCTCAGACTCGTCAAGGGATCGCGGGGCACGCGGTGCAAGCGCCAAACAAGCCTGTGCAAAGAGAACCATCCCCACATTACTAATGCTGGGAGTCTGCTGGGAGGTTATGCCTGAATGGACTTGGAAGAATTATCTCGAATGTACGATTTTACGGGACAAACGGTGGTGGTGACAGGAGGCGCCGGGGTGCTGGGCGGTGAGATTGCACGTGCGCTGGTGGGATGTGGAGCGAACGTCGCGATCCTGGATCTGAACCTGGACCCGGCCAAGCGCATTCTGGAACTGATGGGACCTCGCGCCAGCCAGGCGCTGACGGTTCGCACCAACGTGCTGGAAGTG
>JARRJI010000028.1:0-21530 GCA_037379595.1 Acidobacteriota bacterium
GCCTTCATCAAGCACGGCGAAGTGCTGGAGACACGCCGCCTCGGAGCGTTGCTTGAGGGCGAAGTCACGGTGACCATGTGCGCCCGGAACGTAACTCCTGAAGCCCAGGCAGCGCTTGCTCAACGCGTCTCGTCTCTCCAGGTTGCGGGGGACCATTTGACGTTCTACGTTCCATCGGTAGACGTTCTGCCTGCCCTCGTGCGTTTTCTTGTGAGCCAGAACGTTGACGTTTACGAAGTCACACCCCAGCGCCTCTCGCTCGAAGATCTCTTCTTGCGAATCGTCGGCGAGGATGGAGGGCTTTGATGGGGACGTGGGTGATGGCCGGCGTGACGTTCCGGGAAGCTGCGCGCAAGAAGGTGCTTTGGATGGCGCTCATCGCGGGGGCAGGCTTCCTTGCGCTTTTTGCCACGGGCGTCCATTTTCAGGTGCGAGACCTTCACGTGCCCAACGCGGCCATTCGGCGGCAAATTCTCAATAGCACGCTGATGATGGGTCTCTACGCGGCGGACCTCCTGACCGTGCTGATGACCATCCTTGGCTGGGATTTGCCGCCATGCTGACCGTCTACATCGCTTTTATGCTGGGCGGCGTCGCCGCACTTGGTTACCTCCTCAGCGGCGCGACCGTTCAGCACGTCTGGCAGGGTCTCGGCCTGGTGTGGCTGGAGAGTATTCTGCTGCTTAACATCACACTCCTTTGTGGCACTTCGCTTTCGACGCTTGCCACCGGAGTCACCGTGCTGGGTTTGCATGGAGTCGCTTTTCTGGGTGGTTGGATCGAACAGATTGGGGCCGTCACGCACAGCCAGGGCGCAATGAATGTCGGCATCGTTGCCAGCATTCTGATGCCGAGCGAATCTCTGTGGCGCCGGGCGGCCTTTGAGATGCAGTCGCCCTTAATGGGAGTTCTGAACATGTCCCCGTTCGGCACTTTTTCGGCTCCGAGCGCCGTGATGGTGGTCTATGCTGTCGTGTATCTGCTGGTAGCGCTCGGCCTAGCCCTGCGCAACTTCCGGCTGAGGGATCTGTAGGCGTCCGTTTGCGTTTCGAGGGCGACGCTGGTCGGTACGGAGCGCGCCCTGCAAATTTGTCTATTGGGTTTCCTTCCAGACTTTACTAAGAAGCTCGACGGACCCGGGCCCATAGCCGGCGTAGTGATTGTTGTAATAGGCGTAGACGGCCCTGCCCTGCTCGAGGAATTGGCGGATGTAGCGAATCCAGATCCGGGTTTCGGGCTCGCGGTCACGATAATCTTTTCCCAGGTCTTTGTTTTCTCCTCGATTCCCTTCCGGTCGCCGATCCAGCGAATGTAGGTGAAATCGGTCGTCAGAACATCCAGCTTCTCAGTTAGCTGAGTGATCGTTGGCATCCAGGCCTGGTCCACCAAAGCCAGGGCAACGTTGTGCTTTCGGAGAAGATCGATCAGAGGTTGGCCCAGCCATTTTCTGTTGCGGATCTCGACGGCATAACGGTGGCTTCGGGGAAGGCGCTCAAGGTAGCGGCCGAGCCGGGAAAGAAAGTCCTCGGATTTGGCAATGACCTGCTGATTGAGATAGGGGAACTGAAGCAGGAGCGGTCCAAGCTTTTCTCCGAGCAGCTCCATGACGTTCAGGAACTCTTCGGTTTCCCGTTCGCAATCGATCAGAACTTTCTTGTGCGTGATCTCGCCTGGGAATTTTGCGGCGAAGATGAAGCCGGGGGGCGTTCGGTCATACCATCCCTGGACGAGCTTGCGGGACGGGATGCGATAGTAAGTGGAGTCAACCTCCACCGTGCTGTAATGGCTGGCGTAGACAGGAAGAAATTCCACGGGCGGAGTGCCGGGAGGGTAAAACGGCCCCACCCAACTTTCCGTACTCCAACTGGAAGTGCCAAGATGCAGGTTCGGTACCGCACCGAAATTCATCAGACTCCATCCCAGGCCGGCGAATCGGGCGGCAGTGATAAATCAGATTTCGGGCTTTGTTTCAGTACTGAGCAAGGGCCGCCTGCCGCTTTCTATTCCCCCATCACTGTGTGAATGTCCTTGCAGAACTTCCGACCAGACCATGATACCGTAAGTACGAATGAGACTCTCAAAATCCAGATTCGTTGCCGGATTGCAGTGCCATAAGCGGCTCTACCTGCTGGTTCACGAGCCGGAACTTGTCGGCGAACCCGATCAAAGGATGCAGGCAAGATTCGATCAAGGAATCGAAGTAGGGCGGTTCGCGCGCGAGCTGTTCCAGGAGGGCGTGCTCGTGGAAACCGGAGACGGGGAATTGCGCGAGGCACTCTCGGAAACCTCCCGGCTGATGGCAGAGGGCAAAATCCTAGTCATTTTTGAGGCCACCTTCGATCATCAAAAGGTTCTGGTCCGTGTGGACATCCTTCAGCGCATCAGGAGAGGCGAACGGTGGAGGCTGATCGAAGTTAAGTCCTCATCCAATCGGAAAGATTATTACCTTGCCGATGTTGCCATCCAGCGGTTCGTTCTGGAGGGGCTCGGGTTCAAGGTAGATCCCTGCCTGATGCTGTTGAACCGTGATTATGTTTTCGACGGGAAGAGTTATGACCTCGGCAGGCTGTTCAAGATTGTCGAGGTCACACCTGAGACTGACGCCCTTTTGAAAGAAGTGCCGGCGGAAATCCAGACACAACTGGAGATGCTTTCTCAGGAGACAGCGCCGGACGACAAGCCGGGCCCGCAATGCACAAAACCCTTTCGATGCGAGTTCTTCAACATCTGCAACAGGCCCGTCCCGGTGGAAGATGTATCGCTCTTGCCACGCCTTTCACAATCCAAGTTCGAGAAACTCACGAAGCTTGGCGTAACCTCAATCCGGGATATTCCGGCGGACTTCTCCCTGACAAAACCGCAACAGCATGCCCGCGCCGCGGCGGTCAGCGGCAAGGCGTGGTTCAGTAAGGATCTTAAGAAAAAGCTCGGGGAACTGAGGACCCCCCTCTACTTCATGGACTTTGAGACCCTTGGGCCAGCTATCCCGCGGTTTGCGGGTATGCGTCCGTTTGAGCCGATTCCTTTCCAGTGGTCGGTCCATGTTCGAAGGAAACCCGAAAGCGAGCTGGAGCATTATGAGTTCCTGGCGGAGGATGCGAGCGACCCGAGGGCTGCGTTCCTGAAAAATCTCCGTCAAGTGATTGGAGACACCGGCCACATTCTCGTGTACAACAAGGCCTTTGAATCGGGCGTTCTCGGGAAACTCGCCGAGCGTTTCCCGGAACACAAGCCGGCTGTCAACCGGCTGCAGGCAAGGCTTTGGGACCTGCTGCCCGTGATCAGATCGCATACCTACCATATTGAATATCGTGGCTCCTTCTCGCTGAAATATGTCCTCCCGGCTTTGGTGCCGGAGATGTCCTACGAGGCCATGGGTGTTTCCGAGGGAGAGGAGGCCGGGGCCGTCTGGGATGCGATGATCCACGGCCGGCTCACGGAAGAAGAAAAGAAGAAAGCAAAGCGGGACCTGCTGGCTTACTGCTGTCAGGACACGCTGGCAATGGTGCGCCTGCTGGAAGTCCTTGAAGCCGCCTGAAGATTAGCCTGGCAGGGTAATCTAATCGGGCTATAATCGTGCGGGAGATCCTGCCCGAACTCCTTTTGTCTTGCCGTATCCTGCACCGACGCTATGACAGTGCCCCGGCCTTACCGTTGCAAGCGTCCTCTGATGGCTGTCTTGCATTGAGGTGCGGAATCGTTATGCTGGTTTGGAGCGAATTATTGGCAGGTTGTTCTCGCCGGTAAAAAGACTTTCTGGGCAGTTTTGGCGATTGCGTATTCTAGGCGTGCTGCAAATTGAGCCGAAGTTTCTCCTTTGTCGTGGCGATCCAGTATGGCCAAGGTCCAGTCTTTGCGGTTGGCAACAATCACGCATTCGACCAAGTGGAGGATGGTCGGCGTCGGCTTTTTGATCCACTCCAAGGTTGGTTTCCGGCAGAATCCAGGAATCGAAGAGGAGGTTTTTGTCTGATGTTCACAAATAAACGGTTTCGCGGCAGCAATGTCGTGCTATTGGCTCTTATCGTCTTCGCGGCGGTTCTGTGGGTCCCGAAGGGTCGCGTCCAGGCTTCGCCGCCGGGACTCTTGCCTGCTGAAGCCTCACTCGATCAACAGGTGAACGAGCTTCTCGCCCGCATGACTACCCAAGAAAAGATCGGGCAATTGACGCAGCTTGTGGCATCCGACACGACCCCGGAAATGATTCGCAAGGGCGAAGTCGGCTCGATTCTCTCCGACACCGATCCTGCTGATATCGCGCGCCGGCAGCACATTGCCGTTACAGAATCGCGGCTGCACATTCCGATCCTGTTTGGCTACGACGTGATCCACGGCTACAGGACGATCTTCCCGATCCCGCTGGCGATGGCTGGATCGTTCGACCCGAAGCTGGAAGAGCAGGAGGCCGCAATCGCCGCGGCGGAGGCCACGGCCGGCGGCCAGCGCTGGACATTCGGGCCGATGGTCGATATTGCCCGCGATCCCCGCTGGGGGCGGATCACGGAAGGTGCCGGCGAAGACCCCTTCCTGGGCTCAGCCATGGCCGCGGCGCAGGTGCGGGGATTTCAGGGCGCCAATCTCGCCGATCCCCATCACCTGCTGGCCTGTGTGAAACACTACGCGGCCTATGGCGCTGCCGAGGGCGGACGCGACTACAACACGGCCGATATGTCTGTCGGACGGCTGCGGAACGTCTATCTGCCGCCTTTCCATGCGGCGGTTGAAGCCGGTGCCGGATCGGTGATGACCGCTTTCAACGATCTCAACGGCGTGCCCGGCGTTGAGGACCGTTTTCTGTTGCAGAAGGTTCTTCGCGGGGAATGGGGATTCAAGGGTTTCGTCGTAAGCGACTACGATGCCGTGAACGAGCTTATCTCCCACGGCGTCGCCGGCAACACGAAACAAGCCGTCCGGGAAGCGCTTTCCGCCGGCACGGATATGGACATGCACGACGGTCTCTACCTCAAAGAACTGCCGTCGCTGATCGCCAATGGGCGCATCTCCATGGCGCAGTTGAACGAGGCGGTTCGCCGCGTCTTGCGGGTCAAATTCGAATTGGGACTATTCGATCATTCCTATACGGCGGCGGATGCCTCAAGCGCCAAATTGCACTGGCTGACGCCTGCTTACCGCGACGCGGCGCGGGTAGCAGAGGAGCGCTCCGCGGTGCTCCTGCGCAATTCCGGCAACCTGCTGCCTCTCAGCAAGACCCTCCAAACCGTCGCGGTAATTGGTCCGTTGGCAGACAGCCGCACGGAACCGTTGAGCCACTGGCACGGTGACGGAAATCCCCAGGACACGGTTACGATTCTGGACGGTCTAAAGCGCCAGTTACCGAATGCGCGCATCCTGGCGGAAAAAGGAGTCGCCGTCGAGGGAGATACGGAAGCGGAAGCCGAAGCCGGCATTGGGCGTGCTGTGGCCGCGGCGCGGCAGGCGCAGGTGGCGATTCTGACGCTCGGCGAGACCGCCGAAATGTCCGGCGAGGGAGGATCGCGCTCCAGCCTCAATCTTCCCGGCCACCAGGAGCAACTGCTCGAGGCGGTGGTCAAGACCGGAAAACCTGTCGTGCTGTTGTTGATGAACGGCCATCCGCTGACGATCTCATGGGCGGCCGAGCATGTGCCGGCAATCCTCGAACTCTGGGAAGGGGGGACCGAGGTCGGGAACGCAGCGGCCGACCTGCTGTTCGGCAATGCCGATCCCGGAGGAAAGCTGCCGGTCAGCGTGCCGCGCACGGCAGCGCAGATTCCCGTTTATTACGATCACCTCAACACCGGGCGTCCAGGCACCATGAAGACGCGGTTCAGTTCGCGCTATCTGGACCTGCCGGTGGGCCCGCTTTACCGTTTCGGCTACGGCTTGAGTTACACGACTTTTCGCTTTTCAAACCTGAAGCTGAGCGCACCGGCGATGAGCCGCGACGGCAGCATCGAAGTCTCCGCCACCCTCACCAACACCGGGCATCGTGCCGGGGACGAGGTGGCGCAGCTATATATCCACCAGCGAGTGGCAACCTTGTCGCAGCCGGTCCGCGAGCTGAAAGGCTTTGAACGCATCACCCTGCAGCCGGGACAAAGCCGGGTCGTGCAATTCGCGCTTAAGGCGACGCAGTTGGGCTTCTGGGATGACAGCAGCGATTTCCGCATTGAACCCGGGACATTCGATCTTTGGGTAGGCGACAGCTCGGCAGGCGGACTGCACACCACATTTCTGGTGAAGTAGAGATACCATGCTGGTGCTGATCCCGAAGAGCCGTCGGAAGGCTCAGTAGAGTAATCCGTTCGTCATTCCATGTGACAGTGGGGGAACTCCATGACGATAGACAGGCGCGAGTTTCTGGAAACGCTGGCAAGCGGAGCGCTGCTTGTGAATATCGGTCGCAGTGACTCCGGGGTGGTAGCTCCGCCGGAGCAAACAGCGGGCTGGTACGATCGCCCGATGCGCTGGGCACAGCTTGCCTTTGTAGAGAATGATCCGGGAAATTACGATCCTGCATTCTGGCTGGACTACTTCCGCCGCATTCACGCGGACGCAGCATGCCTGAGTGCCGGAGGGTGCGTGGCGTTCTATCCAACAAAAATTCCTCTTCAATATCGAAGCAAATGGCTGGGGGACAGAGATCCATTCGGCGATATGGTCAAGGGTTGCCGTGATCTGGGAATGAACGTAATTGCCCGAACCGACGCCCACGCTTGTCATCAGGACGTCTACAATGCCCACCCGGACTGGATCATGGTCAACGCAAAGGGCGAGAAGGTACGTCACTGGTCCGATCCGGACTTCTGGGTCACCTGTGCCCTGGGTCCCTACAACTTCGAATTCATGACCGCCGTGCATAAGGAGATCATGACGCTCTACCGCGTCGATGGAATCTTCACGAACCGTTGGGCCGGCTCCGGCATGTGTTACTGCATCCATTGTCGAGACAACTTCCGGGCGTTCTCGGGAATGGATTTGCCACGAACGGACGATCCTCAGAATCCCGCCCGGCGCGAATACATCGTATGGCGCCAGAAGCGGCTTTTCGAGCTGTGGCGCGTCTGGGATTCCGCCATTCAGAGCATTAATCCGGGTGCCAGCTTTATCCCGAATGCGGGAGGCGGAGCCCTCAGCGGACTCGACATGAAAACCATCGGCGGGAGGGCGCCGACATTGTTTGCCGACCGCCAGGGGCGCAGCGGACTTACGCCGATCTGGGTAAATGGCAAAACCGCTAAGGAATACCGGGCCGCCCTGGGACGGAAGCCGATCGCGGGGATGTTCAGTGTCGGTCTCGAAGAAAAATACCGGTGGAAGGATTCCGTTCAGGATGGCAACGAGACGCGGATGTGGGTTGTCGACGGCATGGCGCACAATTTTCGCCCGTGGTTCGTAAAATTCAATGCCAAGCCAATTGACCGGCGATGGCTTCCGGTTGTGGAAGAAATTTATGACTGGCACTACCGGAATGAGCGATACCTACGGAATGAGGCTTCGCTTGCACGGGTTGCCATGGTTTATTCGCAACAGACCGCCGCATTCTATGGCGGTGAGAAGGCACGCACCAGGGTGGAAGACCCCGCCCTCGGCTTTTACCAGGCGCTGATTGAGGCCCGGATTCCGTTTGAGATGGTTCACGACGAACTGCTCGATTCCGAGCACGTTGCGCCTTTCCGCACGCTGATCCTTCCAAACATTGCGGCCCTGTCAGCGAAGCAGTGTGATCAGATCCGGCAATTTGTGAACGCGGGCGGCAATCTGATCGCCACCTATGAAACATCGCTCTATGACGAATGGGGCGTACGCAGGGAGGACTTCGGCCTCGCATCTCTGTTCGGTACGTCTTTTGCCGGGCGCACGGAAGGGCCGATGTACAACTCCTATCTGACGCTTGAGAAAGATCCTGCCACCGGCCGTTATCATCCGCTGCTCGCCGGGCTCGAAAATGCGACTCGAATCATCAACGGCGTGAACCGACTGATCGTGAGACCGGCGATAGCCGGTTCGTATTCTCCGCTCGTCGTCGTTCCGCCCTATCCCAATCTTCCGATGGAAGAGGTTTTCCCGCGGCCGGACAAGGTCAGGGAGGCCGGTGTATTCATTCGTGAAGTCGGGCGTGGACGCGTGGTGTATTTCCCCTGGGATGTGGGCCGCACCTTCTGGTATGTGCTGAACGCGGATCACGGGAAGCTGCTGCGAAACGCCGTGCTCTGGGCCACTGACGAGCCCACACCTGTCTCCGTTGATGGTCCCGGCGTGATTGATCTCTCCATCTGGACGCAGAAGAATTCCATGACGGTTCACCTCGTGAACCTGACAAATCCAATGATGATGAAGGGCCCGGTGCGGGAGATTATCCCCATCCCCCGCCAGCAGGTGCGTATCCGTGTACCCAATGACCGCGGGATTGCGAAGGTCCACCTGCTGGTTGCGAAGATGGATATTCCCTACCGCAGAGAAAATGGTTTCATTGAGATGGAGATTCCGTCGGTCGGACTGCATGAGGTGATTGCGATTGATTTCGCGACCTAGATGCTGATTTCGCCACACACTGCGCGTTGTCCGTGTGCTTCTTTGACCGGCGACTGGGGCGAGGGGCGACCGCTGCCGCGTGACCTTCGTCACTTCAGCTTGCTTACGAAAGCGCTAATTTGGATTGTGAGAGACAGGGCTTCCCAATCCCAGGGCGTCCCTCGGAACCTGTTAGTTCTTTAAAGGTTGTTTGCTGGCGCTGACGGATGACCTGGGTTCAGGAGCGCGATCATGACGCCTCCGCGGTGGTCGGTCCGACAATCCGGGCAGCACCTGGGCGAGCGCACTCGCGTTGACGGAGACGCGGTCTTCCATGTCAGAAGTGTCACCAAAGTGTACCGGATGGGAGAGGTAGAGGTCCATGCGCTCCGGGGCATCAGTCTGGACTTCTACCCTGGTGAATTTGTCGTGCTGCTTGGCCCTTCAGGAAGCGGCAAGACGACGCTGTTGAATATCCTGGGCGGGCTCGATGTGCCGACGTCCGGCAACGTTCTGTACCTTGATCACGACATCACTTCAGCCAGCGAAACCGAACTGACACGCTACCGTCGCGAACACGTCGGCTTCGTATTCCAGTTTTACAATCTGATTCCAAGTCTCACAGCGCTCGAGAACACAGCACTGGTTACCGAAATCGCTGAGAATCCGCTGAGTCCCGATGAATGTTTGCGCCTGGTCGGCCTGGAGCAGAGGTTCAACCACTTTCCGGCCCAGATGTCGGGTGGGGAGCAGCAACGTGTCGCTATTGCGCGGGCCATAGCCAAGAGGCCCGAGGTTCTGCTGTGTGACGAGCCAACCGGCTCGCTCGATTATCCCACCGGGAAGGTTGTGCTGGAGGCGTTAGATCGGGTGAACCGCCAGCTCGGGACTTTCACAATCGTCATCACGCACAACGCGGCGATCGCCGGCATGGCTGACCGGGTGGTCCGCATCAGCAGCGGTGAAATCATCGAGATTCATAAGAATGAGAAGAAGGTAGCGCCTTCCGAGCTCTCCTGGTGACGAGCCATGACGGCACTCGACAAGAAGCTTTTCCGTGACCTCTGGCGTATGCGGGGACAGTTGATCACCGTTGCGCTTGTGGTGGCCTGCGGCGTCGCCACCTATGTGACCATGGTCGGGGCCTACGAATCGATTGCGGCCGCCCAGCAGGATTATTACAGCCGTTACCGCTTTGCTGAGGTTTTTGCGCATCTTAAGCGGGCGCCCGACTCGCTGGCGCAAAGGATAGCGGCGATCCCGGGAGTATCCTCGGTGCAAACACGGGTTGTTGTGGAAGTGACGCTTGACGTCCCCGGCCTGCCCGAACCTGCACTGGGGCGCCTCATCTCCATTCCGGAGCGGCGCAGGCCCATGCTGAACGATCTTTACATCCGCCGCGGCCGCTACGTTGAGCCTGGCCGGCGTGACGAAGTTCTTGTCAGCGAAGCCTTCGCAACGGCTAATCATCTGGGACTTGGTCAGGCAATCGGCGCCGTTATCAACGGCCGCTGGGAGCGGCTCCGAATCGTCGGCATCGCACTCTCGCCCGAATACGTTTATGAGATCCGCGGCGCTGAGGTCTTTCCGGACAACAGACGGTTTGGAGTTTTCTGGATGAGCCGTGAGGCGCTCGGGCCGGCGTTCAATATGGAAGGAGCATTTAATGATGTCGCGCTCGGTCTTGGGCCGGGCGCCAGTGAGCCGGATGTCATCACGCGTCTGGATACCATCCTCAATCCCTACGGCGGCCTCGGCGCCTATGGACGCTACGACCAGCTTTCCAACCGCTTCCTGTCTGATGAGATTAAACAGGATCGGATTACTGGAATCTTTGTCCCGACGATCTTCCTGGGAATAGCCGCTCTTCTGATCCACATTGTCCTTTCGCGGCTCGTCGGCACGCAACGCGGTGCGATTGGCTTGCTGAAGGCATTCGGATATGGCAACGTTTCAATTGCACTGCACTATTTGAAGTTTGCTCTCACCGCTGTTCTGCTGGGAACCTTGATCGGAGGGCCGCTCGGGATGTGGCTCGGTCACGGCCTGGCGAAGCTGTACGAGGACTTCTTCCGATTCCCTGAACTTCGTTTTGTTCAGAGTCAGGGCCTGATTCTCTCGGCCTTCCTGATCAGCGCATTTGCGGCGTGCCTGGGCGCTTTGGGTGCGCTTCGTTCCGTGGTTGCGTTGCCGCCGGCGGAGGCAATGCGGCCGGCAACGCCAGCCCGGTTCCGGCCGGGCTTCGCCGAGCGGCTCGGCCTTCAACGGTTTGTCTCTCTCCCGGCACGAATGATTTTGCGTAACCTGGAGCGGCGTCCGTGGAAAGCCGCGCTTACAACCTTTGCCCTGGGGATGGCGGGCGTGATTTTAATCGCCGGATTCTATTTCTATGATGCGATTGACTACCTTGTCCGTGTGGAGTTTGAAACAGCATCACGCCAGGATATCACCGTCACTCTGAACGAACCGCATGGCTCTGCGGCGCGTTACGCCATAGCACAATTGCCAGGGGTCTGGCGGGATGAGCCGTTCCGGGCCGTTGATGTGAGGCTGAGGTACGAGCACCGTTACCGGCGCGTTGCCATCCTTGGCTTGCAGCAGGACCAGCAGTTGCGCAGGATCATCGACCTGGATCTCCGTCCGTTGAGGTTACCACCGGAAGGAATTATTTTGTCCACCACGCTTGCCCAGATTCTCGGTGCTTCCCCTGGCAGCCACATTACGGTTGAAGTCCTTGAAGGAAAACGGCCGGTGCGTCAGGTGGTTGTGCAGGGGACGGTAGACGATTTAATCGGGACTTCTGCATACATGAACATCAACGCGCTCAACCGACTGATGCAGGAAGGCGGTACGGTCTCGGGCGCGTTCCTTGCGGTGGATCCTGCCATTGAACCTCGCCTTTATTCCTTTCTGAAGCGCACGCCCGCTGTCAGCGGGGTAGCCGTCCGTGAGGCGACTCTTAAGAGCTTCAAGGAAACGATCGCCGAGAGCCTGGGGATCTCCGTGGGAGCCCTGGTTGCGTTTGCCTGTGTGATTGCGCTGGGCGTCGTTTACAACAGCGGACGGATTGCGCTTTCCGAACGGGCGAATGAACTTGCGTCTCTGCGCGTTCTGGGCTTCACCCGAAGAGAGGTCGGGCTGATGCTTCTGGGTGAACAGGCCCTCCTTACGGCGATTTCCATTCCGCTTGGATACCTGATGGGATATGGTTTGTGTGCGCTTCTTGTTTACAGTATGAAGTCGGAGTTGTACCGGATGCCGCTCGTTATCACCGGCCGAACGTACGCCCTCGCGGCTCTGATTGTGATCCTGGCGTCAGCGTTCTCAAGCCTGTTCATTTACAGGCGGCTCCGGCATCTTGACCTTGTCGCTGTGCTGAAAGCGAGAGAGTAAAATGCAGCGAAGCAAGCTCCGCAGACTCGTCGTGGCTTCTGTCGCGGCTCTGGCAGTTCTGGCACTGATTGTTTTTGCACTGGTCCCATCGCCGCTCGAAGTCGAGACAGCCCGGGTGGTCCGGGGGCCGCTACGCGTCACGATCGACCAGGAGGGCGAGACCAGGGCCCGCGACCGCTTCGTGATTTCGTCTCCGGTTGATGGACGCCTCCTGCGCGTCAAGTTTGACGATGGGGATGCTGTCAGGCAGAACCAGGTCGTCGCCCGCATCGATCCACTTCCTTTGAACCAACGTGAACGCGAGGAGGTTTACGCTCGCGTTGAGGCCGCGGAAGCTGCGCTCCGCCAGGCGAAGGCTCGCGCCGAGCGGGCCCGCGAGGAAAGGGAACAGGCCCGGCGTGACCGCGCGCGGGCGGAGCCGCTTGCCAAAGAAGGAGTGATTTCAGCGCAGGCCCTGGATCTGGCCAGAAATGCCGACGCCACCTCGGCTCAGGAACTGGAAGCGGCCCTCTATAACGTTCAGGTGGCGGCTTCGGAACTTAAAATCGCTCGCGCGGGCCTCGTGAGCTTCAATGCAGATCCAGGCAAGCCAGGAACCCTGATCGAATTGCGCTCACCCGTCTCCGGGCGCGTGCTTCGTGTGCTGGAGAAGAGCGAGCGGGTTGTTGATGCCGGCACGGCCATCCTGACTCTCGGCGAGCCAGACAAGATCGAAATTGTTGCAGACGTTCTTTCCACCGATGCTGTCAAGATTCAGCCCGGCGCTCCTGTTCTGCTGGTCGGCTGGGGCGGCGGCCACCCTCTCCGTGCCCGCGTCCGTCTGGTCGAGCCGTACGGATTTACGAAGGTTTCAGCCCTCGGTGTAGAGGAGCAGCGAGTCAATGTGATTTCCGATTTCGTCGGCCCGCCCGGCCGGTTGGGCGATGGATACCGCGTGGAGTGCGAGATCACAGTTTGGGCAGGCGATAATGTCTTGAAAGCTCCCATGAGCTCAGTGTTTCGGCGAGGCCAGGGTTGGAGCACCTTCGTCATCGAGAATGGGCGCGCAAGACTAAGAGACGTCGTCATCGGACATCGAAATGAAACTGAGGTTGAGATTTTGAAAGGTCTCCAGGAGGGTGAGCGGGTTATCCTGCATCCTTCTAACCAGATCAGCGACGGCGTCCGCGTCCGCAGCTAATCCTGGACTTCAGGCTGAAGCGTGCCTCGGCACCTTCACCCTGCACATGTTGTCAGGCCCTGCAGGTTCGCCAAGTCTTCTTGCGACCCTTTACGCCAGAGGCTTCAGCAATTCGTTACCTCACCTGCCGCCGGGATTACCGTCAGGCGTGGCGAACCGGTTCTCATCTCTTGGCGGCGCCAGATGATTCAACTCAACCCCAGGATCCGCAGCGCGGTCCTTCTAAGAAAGCGCCGCTTGCCTGTAGGATGCGAAGGCAGGAAAAGCGCGGTCAGGATTCGAACTGGAACGGGAAAGCGCGGCTGTCCACTGGCCTCGGGCTGAGGTGGAAACAGCCGTTCCAGTGTTGCCCGGGGATTCTCCCGCAAACTGTCGAGCAGAGCCACGCGGTGAACGCAGGAGACCGTGCAGTACGGGGCGCAGGCCTTTGTCGCCTTGGATTCTCGCTCAAGGTCTTCGCGCGTGTAGCGGAAAAGCGGGATTGCAGGATGCCCGCGCTGCTGCGAGCAATAATGGACCAGACCATCCTCGCAGACATAAAGGTAGCGGCCGCCGGCCCGGCAATGCCACTCATTCGGTAAACCGCGTTTCAGATTCTCTTGCCACGGATTGTGCCGCGCCACGGAGAACAGCGGTTTTGAAAGGCTCTCAATTTCTTCAACAACTCTCTCCTGGTCGGCGCTCAACGGTCGGAGTTGTCCCGAATGGTCGTGGATGACACCCACGGTACTGCTCAGGCCCAGTTCAAGCGCGCGTCGTGCGATCGTCAGGGCCTCATCGGGATTCTCGGTTGATGCCCCGACCACGGAATTGATGTTCACTTGAAACTCAGCAAACTCAGCCAGCAAGCGCAGTTTCTGGTCGAGAACTTTGAGGCTCTTCTTCGAAACCTCGTCCGGCTGCACGTTGTCGATGCTGATCTGCATGTGATCGAGTCCGGCTCGGTTCAGGCGCTTGATCCGCTCCGGAGTCAGCAGATAGCCGTTCGTCAGAACTTCGGCGATGATGCCGTGGCGGCGGATCCGCCGAACGATTTCTTCCAGTTCGGGATGGAGCAGCGGCTCGCCGCCGCTGAGGGTTATGACCGTCGTACCCAGCCCTGCCAGCAGGTCAATGCGGCGAAGCATCTCATCGGTTGGGACGGGCTTCGAGAAGTTGTCAAATTCATTGCAGTAGGCGCAGGACAGGTTGCAGCGCCGGGTGGGAATAATGTGGGCAAGCACCGGATGGCCAGGCGACTTGAGCGCCATGGCCACCATCCGCGTCTCGCGGTACAGCCGATGCCAGCGCCTGGCGGCGAGGCGAAGAGAAAGCGGGAACATAAAAAATCGCCCCATCTAGAGTATACGGCCCGGCCCCTCCACCAGGCAAACAGGCCGGCTCTCCAGACTGGGCGCGCCGTGCTCGCGTGCGATAACATGTTGATGGTAGATCACGCTCAGCCGCCGGAAGGACCGTTTGATCGGATCGCTGCTGAACTTTGCGTCCCTGCGCCGCTCGGAATGGATTTGCCTGGCGTTCTTTGCCTGTGTCGCAATTCTCTCCTTCTTCATCGCGGTCCCGGCGCGCCGCCGCTTGCGGCTGGTAACTTTAAGCGCTGCGGTCACGGCCGTCCTGCTGTTTCTTCCTGCAGCCCTGTCCTCCTCGCCCGGGCTGTTGGTTTCCGTAATCCGCGACTGGCTTCCCGCGCCCTTGATTTTGCTGGGATACCACGCTGCCGGCCGCCTGACCTTTCCTCGCCCGGACCAGAGCGTTGAGAAGGCTCTTCTTCGCTGGGACGAATTCTTTTTCGGCCTGCCTTTGCTCCGCATTCTGAGTTCGAATTACAAACTGCCGGGCTGGCTGGATGCGGCGCTGGAGTTCTCATACCTCCAATGCTACGTGATAGTTCCTTCCGGCATTGCCGTATTGTATCTGGCACACCAGAGGGCGCTTGCCGATGACTATTGGAGCGTCGTTCTGCCGGCGGTCTTTGCCGCTTACGGATTGACGCCGCTGTTTCCAGCTCAGCCGCCGCGCAAGCTGCCACAGAATTCGCCATCACTGGGCGAGCCGTCACCACTCCGAATGTTTAATCTCTGGATCCACGATCACGCCAGCATCAAATTCAATACCTTCCCCAGCGGCCATGTTGCCGGCGCCGTCTCTGCCAGCCTGGCGCTCATGCAACCGATGCCGATAGCAGGAGCCTGTTACATGGCCGTCGCCGCCGGAATCATGTTTGGCTCTGTGCGAGGGCGCTACCACTACGCCGCGGATGCGGTCCTGGGCGTTGTGGTGGCCGCTGCAGCCTGCCTGGCCTATGCCCTTTTCTGAATCTTTCCCATCATTCGCAGATTTTTCTGCCACAGGGTCATCGCCGCCAGAGCATACCAAGTACTCTTTCCCTTGCAAGAACCACGAATGAACTCAGCCGCGGCCCTGCTGCGGCATCCCGCGCGTGAACGCAGAGTCATGGCCCGGTTGCAGTTCTTTCGCACAGCGTAGTCCCCACAAGGGCGAGCGGGAGTATAATGGCTCGCGACCGGGAAGTCGAAATGGAAAATCTGATTTTCTCTGCAGCAGGATGATTTCCGCGTCTTCAGGGTCACCAGTCCAGGACGATGCCGGCTCACGGCGAAGACATTCACACGCATTGCCTGGCCAGGGCGGCCCAATAGACCAGTTTCGCGAGGAGGGCTGATGCAACGTCGAACATTTCTTCGAGCAGCAGGATTGGGAGGCGCGGCCACCGTGGCCGGCCGTGGAGTTGCAGGCTCGGCGCCCGGAGCCGCGAATGCTTCCGAATCCTCCTCGCCGCCAAAAGGTTCCGGAATGAAGATCACACGAATTCGCTTCTACCACTATCCCCAGTCGCCGCCGGCCTTCAATCAGAGCTTCAACATCGTGACCGTCGAGACCGACCAGGGGATTACCGGCATCGGCGAAGGCGGATCGCCGGACACCGTCAAGCAGTGCGCCGCCATGATCATCGGCGAAGACCCGATGCGCATCGAGCACCTGTGGCAGATGATGTTTCGCGGCTACTTTTATCCTGCCGGGCGCGAAAAACTGGATGGGTTGGGAGCCATCGATCTGGCGCTTTGGGACATCAAGGGCAAGGCGCTGGGCGTGCCGGTCTATGAGCTGCTGGGCGGGCTCTATGCCACCGCCGACCCGCCGAGCGGTCACGCTTTCAATTCCCACCAGGCCGTCCGCAAGACTTTTCAGGACTGCACGGAGATTCGCGAAGGCGTCGGTCCCGACGGTGACTGGGCGCTGGACTTCCACACTCGACTCGATTTCCCGGGCGCTGTGCGCCTCGCCACCCTGATCGAGCCGCTGGAACCTTATTTCGCCGAAGACCTGGTTCGCTCGGAAAATCCGGGTGTGTATCGCGAGCTGCGCGCGCACGTCAACGTGCCCATTGCCGTGGGCGAACAGTTTGGCAGCAAGTGGGACATCCGGTGGCTGATCGAAAACCAGTTGATCGACTTCTCGCGCGCGACGCTGCCCAACGTGGGCGGCATCACGGAATACATGAAAATTGCGGCGCTCTGCGACACGCACTATGTGGGGCTGATTCCCCATTTCACAGGCCCGGTTTCTGAAGCTGCGCTGGTCCACTGCTGCGGCGCTTTTGCCGGGCCGGTCATGATGGAGATGCTCGGCAACGGCATTCACCATTACGATCACCTGCCGCAATTTTACGATTTCCGAAACGGGAAGCTCTGGCCCAACAGCCGCCCGGGGCTGGGCGTGGAGCTCGACACGAAACCGCTGCACCTGGCGGCAGAAATCACAGAGCGATCGCGGCCCATTCCCATGTTCCAGCGTCCCGACGGGTCGATTACAAATTGGTAAGCCGGATGGGCGAGCGTCTATTCGCCGTGGCAGCTTTTCTTACACAGGGCAGACAGGATTGCCCGATGACTTCATCGCCGGAGGAAACTGATGGACCGGAACAACGACCGCAGCAAGCAGACCAGAAGGGATTTCTTGAAAGCAGGCGCAGGAGCCTTAGGCGCCCTCAGCGTAGCCGGCAGCTCATTGGGTGCGACGCCAGGCGGGGCGGCCGGGGAAAATCCAAGGCCCAACTTTGTTTTCTTTCTGGGCGAAGGCGTGAGAGCGGATGAATTCAGCTCAAGCACCATGCAGGGCTGGGACGGCAACGGCCTCAGCGCCATGGGCAACAAGATGATCTCCACGCCGCATCAGGACCGCATCATTCGCGAAGGCATCACCTTTCGCAACGCTTTTGTCACCTACGCTCTCTGCCTGCCCTCGCGAGCTTCGATCCTGACCGGCCTTTATCCTCACCGGACCGGCGTCATCGACAATCGCCGCCGCCATATTCCTGAGAGCGTCCCGACGATTGCCGACATGATGCGCGAGGCCGGCTATGAAGTCGCCTTTTTCGGCAAGGCTCACATCAAGGACCTGAGCAAGCGGAATTGGGACACGTTCTTTGGAGTGGAAGCAGCCGGCGCAAACTACTACCGGCCGGTCCTGCTCGAAAGCCATCACGGAGTAGTCCAGCCGCCCAAGGAATACCACGGCTATGTGGACAGCATTATCGTCGACCGGGCGCTCGAGTGGCTGAACAAAAAGCACGACAAGCCCTTTTGCCTCTTTATGTGGTTCATCGCGCCGCACGCTCCTTTCTACCGGCCGCGGCATCTGCTCGACTTGTATAACGGGATAAAGATCCCCAAGCCCTCCACATTTGACGAGGATCTGAAAGGCTATCCCGGCAAGCCGCTGGCGTTTAAGACTGCCTATAACAAGATCGGGACCACCGTACTCGGGAGTGACGATCCGCGTTCGCTCGAAGAGCTTGTGAAGGACCATTGCGCCGGCGTGGTGGACAACGACAACAATGTCGGCAGGATCATGGGCGCGCTCGAGAAGGCAGGAACCCTTGACGACACCGCAATCGTCCTCAGCGCCGATCACGGCTTCTTCCTCGGAGAATGGCGCTTCTACGACAAGCGCTTCATGCACGAGCCTTCGATCCGCGTGCCTCTCGCGATCCGCTATCCGCGCGCGATCCGGGGTGGCCTGGCCCCAAGCGAGATGGCGCTGAACATCGACATTCCTCCCACCATACTGGAACTGGCCGGCATAAAATCTCCCGACTGGCAGGACTGGGTCCAGGGACGGAGCCTTGTCCCCTTCATGAAAGGCGCTGCGCCGTCCGACTGGCGCAAGGACTGGCTTTACGAATATTACGAGTGGCCGGGCGTGGAAGAGGTCAAGCCGCAGCGCGGGGTGCGCACAGAGCGCTACAAGCTGATTCACTATTTCCTGCCCCCGCAGGAATACGAACTCTACGATCTTCAGGAAGACCCGGGAGAACTCCACAACCTTTACGGCGACCCGCGCTACGCAAAACTGGCGAAGGATCTCCTGAGCCGCATCGACCAGCTTCGAAAGGAAACGGGCGACGTCTACACTTACGAGATGCCCAACGCCCACGAGTTCGAACGCCAGAAGATGTGAGTTGAACGAACCGGGACTGATCGAGGATTACAAACACGGATGGAGGTGGCGCCAATGGAGCCAAGTGAGGGAAACCGGGTAAAGAAAGAGTCTGGCCGCCGGCGATCACCAGCTGTGATGGCGGCATTGCTCGGCGCGGCCTTTCTTGGATTGAGCCTCGCGTATTCCCACGGCGCGCTGGCCGCCCTGCACAAGCTGAGCTTCCATTGCAACTTCAGCCCAAAGGAAATGAGCGAGTGGAAATTCCCTCATCCCGACGACTGGGACAGCGAGATCGATTATGGCCACTACTATCTGCACATGCTGCGCGCGGGCGAGCCGGGAGTGCCCCGGCGCCCGCTGCAGTTTGCCCGGCTCAGGAATGTGAACGTCGGCAGCTTTAACCTCAGCGTCAGGGTCCGGCGTGCCGGCCGCTCCATGATCATCGTCTTCAACTACGTTGACACCCTGCACTTCTATTACGCCCACGTCTCGCGCGACACGGGCAAGATCCAGCCGGTGCACAACGGCATCTTCCTCGTTGATGGCGGCCCGCGCAGGCGCATAGCCGGACTCGACGCACCGCCGGCGCTTCCCGACACTCACTGGCACACCATTCGCGTGGTGCGCAATGCGCAAACGGGCCTGATCCAGGTCTACTCCGACGTTCAGAAGAAGCCCTTGTTCTCCGTGGTCGACCACCATTTCACCTGCGGGCAGATCGGCCTCGGCTCATTTGATGAGAAGGGAGACTTCGCTGATTTCAAGCTCCACTCGACCGACGCCGGCTGCACGCCCCAGGCGCCAACTTCCAAGCAGGCTCTCCTGAAAAGGCCGAGACTCCAGTTTTAAACAGGGATTAGATCACAGTGGCAAGTCTGGCTGCAGCGCCACCCTTTATACCCGACATATCGCGTTGAAGGGGATTCGTTGCGGCCAGACGCCGGAGCAGCCACAAAATAAGCCGGCGTGAGGAGCGCGTTGCATCCTCACGCCGGTTTGCTTTCCTGATACAGACTATTCGTACTTCAAATTACGTTTTGACAAGGCTCGCCAGCCTGATAGCCAACGAGCCCTGCCAAGCCAGGCATAGACTACGGTGTTGGAGCCGTGCAACCCGTCAAGCCGAGGACCAGCGAACCGTCATTACCTTGAGTCACGCTTTGCCCAGGCTCAACTGTGACCGCATCGCTGTTTGCCGCGGTTGGAGTGCAGCTCAGCAACGTAGAGTTAAGAGTGGTATTGGTTGACCCGTCAGCAAGGGCGTTGATCGTGTATGTGGCCGAGTTCGTCGAAGTCGCCTGCTGCACGTTGTTGCCGGAACTGCTGTCATAAGTCCCGAACGCTGCGGCGCTGGCGGGAACCGCTATCGTGTAACCCACACAATCTGTCGAACCCGCCGCACAGCCGCCGTTCGCTGAGGTCGTGTCCACGGTCGTATAAATTGGCGGTTGAGACATCGTCACGTTACCCGTGGGCGTCGACGTAGACTGAAGCACCGGGACCGTTATGTTAACGGTGTTACTGCCATCCGTCACGGATTGAAGCGCAGACAGTTGAACATCGCCACCCACAGTAGAGCTTCCCGAGGTTGTAATCTGGCCGGAAATCTGGGCGGGACCCGTACCGCCGGTACCGGAGGCGGTTTCCGCAAACAAAGGAATACTGCCCGTCGCGCCTCCGACGGGGACTCCAAACACCACGCTGGGGTTGTAAGTTGTGGTAGTTGTCCCGCTCGCGGTTGTTTCCGTCGTGGTGCCCGCAACAACCACATCATAGTTGGTGCTGCTCGAAGCCACCGGGCAGAAGGCAAATGTTCCATCCGGATTGGTCGTTCCTGCCCAAATCACCCGATCGGTTGGCGGCGTGGTGCTGGTGTCGGGCTGTTCCAGCAGAACGATGGCACTACCAATACCCGTACCCGGATTTGGCGCACCCGCGCCTTCCACAACTTTTCCGCTGATGGTGTTCTCGCCATTCAGAGTGACCTCGCCCGCGTGCAACACAGGCTTCAACGAATATTGGCCAGTCCCTTCCTGCACAATCGAGGCGCAGGAATCAAAGTTGATGTTGAAATCAACGCTTTGGCCTGCCGTGACGGTCAGCCCGCCGTTTGTAATCTGCGAGGACGGAATCTTGATGCCTGTTTGAGCTTCGCTGGGCAACTGCAACTCGTGGTATGACTTGTTGCTGCTTACCACGCAGTTCCAGCCGTAGGTGGTGCCGTCCGCTTTGTCAGTGCAGGCATTGGATGAGGGACCGGACGACGCGTTATTCGCCAGCAGGATCAACCGGATCTGCTGATATTTCCCCGGCGGCAGCGCCTTTGTTCCGAGCTTGAACAGCGTGCCGCAAAAATCCTTCGTGGCGTCCGGATTCAGCGTCATCAGATCAACCTGCTGGGGATCATTGGTCAGATCAACCAGCGTCTGCCAGCCGCTGGAGTTTGGCGCGGCATTGGCATTAACATTTGCCAGAACCTTGGTGATGGTCACATAAACGGCTGGGTCCTGCAACGAACACGTCGGAGGATCGCTAATAAATGTATTGACCGTACCCGTTGTCGGATTGCTGGAAGAACTGTTGTTGCCTCCGCAGCCGACGATGGCAACAACCGCTAATGATAAAACCAAAGAAATGCCTAAGACCGTATAGGAGTGAATCCTACTCTTTTTCATCTGGTGCTTCCTCCCTCATCTGAGCAAGATAATCTTGCGCTTGTGTGCTTGAATTCGAACCTTACTGCCCGGACCCCCTCCGTCCGTGTCCTGGTCAACCGTCGAACTTGAAGTGACCGTGCGATTGCTGCAAAAAGCAGGCATTTCGCGCGTTTATGATGCGCCAGCCTTGTCAAAGGTTTGCCCTGAGCCCCAGCCCCGGTGCGCGCTTGTCAGCATGTAAGGCGCACGCGCCGGGCCAGGAGACAAGCCTTCATCACCATTCACCATCGTCTATCATCCTGTATAGCGACGGCAAGTAACTAATAAGTAAATAACCCATAAAG
>JARRJI010000028.1:21602-26682 GCA_037379595.1 Acidobacteriota bacterium
GCCTGGCTAGTTCACGCCTCCCGCTGTTCGATGGCGCAGGTCAACGACGGTAGGCTGCGTGGTAGTTGCGCTGGCCGTCGTGGTGGTTGCGGCCGGGGTGGCAGGACTCTTAACTGCGCCCGTGTTCGCCGCCGACTTCTGGCTCGCCTGGTATTTCGGCGCGCTCACGTATCCATGCATGTGGTGGCGGCTGATCTCGTTGATGACAAGCTGCACGGGCTGTTCCTTTCGTGAAGTGTAGAAGAGCACCGGCTGATAGAGGGTGATGTGCTTTCGGGTCAACTCCCGGTCATTGACAAGCAGCTTAAGATTGCAGAATTGATGCTTGGCGTTGGTCTTCCGAAGTGACACCTCGATCGGCCCCACGCGCTGGAATCGCTTTCCCCTGTACACGTCAAACTCGTAGTAGCTGCGTTCGCCCTTCCTCTCCAGGGCCACCAGTTCGGCGTGCGTTTTGGCGATAGAGCCGCTCAACTGGTTGCGCGCCGAGTCCAGGTTGTTCTGCCACTGCGTACGAGTGTTGGACAGGTCCTGCTGGGTGGAGGCGATGGCCTGCTGGTGCGCGGCAAGTTCGGCTTGCACCTGCTTCCATCGCGGATCGTCTTTCTTGACCGCCTTTTTCGCTTCCTCAAGGCGGCGCATTCGCGCCCGCCTGACTGCAGCCGCGTGGCGGGCAGCTCTTTCCACTCTTTCACGTTCGGCTTGTGCTGCCTTCTCCTGTGCCTGCTCGGTTTGCAGGGTGTTCAACTTGGACGAAAGTGTCTGGACCTCTCCCTGCGTTTGCGTCAACGACGCTGTCAATTCCTGGTTGCGGGCCGTCAGTTGGCTGGCCGCCTTTTGCTGCTCCACAATGAACCCCACCGCCACCGCTGCAATACACAAGACCACGACCACGGCAATCCAGATGGGGTTTATCGACCTTCGTGGTTCTTCGGGAATACTCTGAAATGCATTCCGGTTCTCATTCTCATCCATGGCGCTAATCTCTCGATCAGATTGCTGAAAGACCTAATCCCGGCTGCTGTCGTGAGCACGAAGGTACTGATTTCCCCTCGACGAACAAACTGTTTACACCGCCCCTTCGACCGCAGCTCCCGACAACATCGTGGATGGTTTCTTACAACAAATCCTTTTGATTTAAAGTCGTTTCCGCCTCTCCAGGCAGAAGACGCCGATTGGTGTAGGAGCAAACGGATTGCCAGAAGCAGGCTTCATGAAATGGTCTCTTTTCAATCGCTTAAAGGGGAAGTGAATCGAAGGTGACGTGAGGATCTGGTACAGATTTCTTGGAACTGGAAAAATTTACACGACCGAATCGTCTTCCCGTCGAGCACGTTGTGTTGCATAGCTTGCGGCACGGTTGGAATTGGCGAAAGGGCCCCCGAGTCGATCGAGGCCCTTTCGCCCGGTCTTTCATGCCATGGTTGCCGATGTCACGCTGCCTCGCCGGAGAATTTGATGGGAACCCAACGCCCTTTGCGTGCGGCCTGATAGATGGCCTGCATGGCCACAACGTCGCGCAATCCCTCGCGGCCATCAGGCTCAGGGTCCCGGCCCCGCCGGATGCTGTCGGCAAAGGCATCGAGCTCCAATGCAAACTCATCGATAATCTTGAATCGCTTCTCGAACCAGCGGCCGCCGATCTTCCCAAACAGCCGCCTTTCCTCGTCATAGGCAAACGCAGGATCGAGCGACGCCCACCCTTTCTCGCCGAAAACTTTCAAAAAGTTGGCCTGGGCGGCCCCGAAACTTGCACTGGCCTGCGCCAGGAGCCCACCGGGAAATTTCAGTTGAAAACCGATATTCTCCTCGACGCTGCTGAAGCGCTTGGGATCTGTGGTCCAGCTATAGGCGCTGGCCTCAACCGGCTCGAGTCCTGTCAGCCAGCGGATCGTATTCACGCAATAGACGCCGACGTCCACCAGCGAACCTCCGCCCGCCGATTCGTAATCGAGATGCCACGAGGGGGCCTTCTTGCTGGGGGGAAGAAAAATGGTGAACGCTGAATGGATGATCTTCAGTTTGCCCAGCTTGCCGCTGGTGACCAGTTTTTTCAGCGCCAGGCTGGCCGGCTCAAAGTACTTGCGATAAGCGATCATCAGCCGAACCTTGTTGTCCTGGCAGGCCCGGATCATCTGCCGGCACTCCTTGACGCTGTTCGCCATGGGCTTTTCGCAGAGGACGTGGCGTCCGGCTTCGGCCGCGCGCACGGAATACCGGGCATGAGTTCCGTTGTCGGTAGCGATGAAGACGGCATCGACCTCGGGATTCGCAAGGCAGCGGTCATAGTCGTCGTACGTGTACCAGGACCCTGCACCGAATCCGTTCGCCAGGCGCTTGGCTTTTTTCAAGTCACTGCTGACCACGGCGGCCAGCTTTGCCTTCCTGCTATGGCGAAAAGCCGGCAGCACGGCGCGTTGCGAAATATTCCCAAGCCCCACCAAAGCATAGCCAACACGTGTTTTCTTAGTCACTTAGCGCTCCTCCTGAACAGAAACAGAATTACCTACGGATCGTCCGGTCCATTATCTTCCATGCGCGCCCGGAAGGGAAATGAGTTCTTGAAAGAGCGTAAGAAATAATGAAAAAAGTGCTTGCATTGTTAACTTGACTTTTGTATATGAAGGACTAAATTAGTAGCAGGAGGCACAGAGTCCGATGTGCGATGCGCCGGTTCGAAAAGCAGGGTCCCGGTGTCATGTCACAACAGTTCAAGTTCTTCGCTGCGTTTCGAACCGAGCCATTGGGCCAAAGTAGTACTCTCCCGTGGGAAAGCTTTCCGTCTGTTTAATCCGGCGGGAGGAGGAGGGTCCCATGTTTCAGATGATCAATGAAGAAAAGCCCACCGCTGAAGACCGGAAGATGATGTGGGTTAAGGTGGGATTGTTCATTGTTCTGGTTGCCGCTTTTGGTGGAGTTATATATTTCTTTGCCTTCGTTCCGTGGGCAAAGTGATCAGGAGTGAGGCAGAGGAAAGCGCCGGCGCACGAGGGCGAGTGCGTCTTGCGGTGAACAAATCTCTCCTTCAAGCTGCGCGTCTTCGACGGTTTGCAGGATCTGTTTGAAGACCGGGCCCGGTTTGTACCCTTCGCGGATGAGGTCCTCGCCGCTGATCAGGCGAGCGGGTTTGATCTCCTGCTCGGGGATTTCGTTTAGCATGCGGCGCGCCAGTTCGTAATTATCCAGCTTCCCGTGGCTTGCCAGGCAATCCAGCCGATGCAATTCCAGATGTTCCGAGAATCCGTCCATCCGTAGAAAGCGGATTTGTGTGGACCGCTTCATGCGGGGAAAGTCTTTGAAGCGCAGGTGGTGGCGCACCAGCTCAATCACCCGTTGGGTTTCGTGCGTGGAGAGCCGCAGGCGTTTGCAGATTTCCTCAGCCATTTTGGCTCCCACTTCAACGTGGTTGTCAAAACGGATGCGCTCTCGGACGCTGAAAGTTCGCGGCTTGCCCACGTCGTGCAGAAGCACACCGAGCGCAAGGGTCGGGCTTGGCGCCCTCAACCCTTGTAGCATCATCAGCGTGTGAATCCACACGTCGCCTTCGGGATGGAATTGCGGAGGCTGTCGAACGCCCTGCATTGCCTTGACCTCGGGCAGCACCCTCGCCAGCAGGCCGGTGCTGTCCAGCAGTTCAAACCCCCGGCGCGCCTGGCCTTCCGTGAGAATCTTCAGAATCTCGTCGCGAATGCGTTCCGCGCTCACCAGCCGGATTTCATCGGCCAGTTCCCGGATCGCTTCCGCGGCGGCGGAATCCAGGTCAAAGTTGAACCGGGCCGCAAAACGCACCGCGCGCAGCATGCGCAGCCGATCCTCGCTGAAGCGTTTGTAAGGATCGCCAATCGTTCGGACCCTGCGGGCGCGAATGTCCGTCTGCCCGCCAACGTAGTCAAGCACCTTGTCTTCAAGCGGATCGTAGAGCAGGCCGTTGATCGTGAAGTCGCGCCGCCGCACATCCTCCTCGGCGGACTTTGCGTACTCCACGTGGACGGGGTGGCGCCCGTCGGCATAACGGCCGTCGCTCCGGAAAGTTGCAACCTCGACGTTCCCTTCCTCGCGCTGGACGATCACCACCCCAAACTGCGCGCCCACGGTCAGGCTGTCCGGAAACATCTCGACCACCTGCGCGGGCGCTGCCGCCGTCGCAACGTCGTAGTCCTTCGGCTCGCGGCCCATCACAATGTCGCGCACGCATCCACCCACCAGATAGGCGTCAAAGCCGGCACCGCGCAGGCGTTCGACAATGTCAGTTGCAGCCTGGCGTTTGGGGTCCATGAGTACCTTTCGATTTACAGAGTCCTGCAAACTATCGTGACGGCTCCTGTTTCTTTTCCCGCTCGAGCGACCGCGCCAGTTGCAGCGCATCGAACCCGTACCGCCCGCGCACCTTGTCCGCCGCGCGCAGAATGCGGTCGAGCTTTTCGTGCTTCGCCGAATCAAAGAGGCCAAGCTGGAAAGTCGAGCGTTCCAGTTTCGATGCTCGCACGCCCACGAGCCGAATCTTTTCCTGCCCGTCCCACGCGGCGTTGAACATCCGCAGAACGTTCTCGAAGATTACGGAATCCAGATGCGTCGCCTCCTCCAGCGTTGCGTCACGCGTGATCGTCTTGAAGCGATGGTTCCGAAGCTTCAGCCCGACGGTCCGCGCGAACAGCCGGTGCTCTCTCAAGCGCCTTGCCACAAGCTGCGAAAGATAGGAGAGTGTTCGCTCCAGTTCATCGACGTCCGCCGTGTCTTCCGAAAAAGTGGTTTCGTGGCTGATCGACTTCGGCTCTTCTTCATAAGCATAGGCCTCGATGTCCTTGCCCAGCGACTTGGTATAGAGCCATTCGCCGTACTTGCCAAACTTTGCTTTCAGCCGTTCGGCACCGTAGGTTTGCAGGTCACCGATGGTCGCGATGCCCAGCGAGAGCAGTTCCGGCTCGGTCACTTTTCCAATGCCCGGCATGCGGCGGATGGGCAGCGGCGCAAGGAACGCCTTTTCGCATCCCGGCAGCACGTAGAGCAGCCCATGGGGCTTGGCCTGGTCGGAAGCGATCTTCGACACCAGGTGCGACGCGGACGCGCCAACCGAGCAGTT
>JARRJI010000029.1:0-54471 GCA_037379595.1 Acidobacteriota bacterium
CTTGTTCGCAGGGTCACGATTCCAAAAGCCAGATCGTCTGCCAATTCGGTCAGAAGATCAACTTCTTCGGGGCTGAAGGCGTCCGGCTCCTCGGCGTAGATGTTAAGCGCACCGAAAACCTCCGAGTCAACCAACAGCGGGACCGAAAGGATTGAACGATAGCCGCGCTTCAGAGCTTCCTCACGCCACGGAGCCATCATGGGATCCTTCTCGATATTCCTCACAAGCAGTGTCTGCCGCGTACGGATACTCGTGCCCGACGGCCCCCGGCCTCGCTCCGTATCTGCCCATGTAACCTTCAAGGTATCCAGGTAACCCTCTTCAAAACCAGCTTGGGCCAACGGCCGAACGGATTTCTCTTCGTCGTTTTCAGCATGGCCCACCCAGCAGAGACGATATCCTGCTTCTTCAACGATGAGGCTGCAGATCTGCTGAAGGAACTTCGATTCCTCCGTGGCTCGGATCAGAGCTTCGTTACACCGGCTAAGAGCCCGGTTTGTCCGGTTAATTCGCAGCAACTGCGCTTCAGCCCGGTGACGCTCGATCGCCGATCCGAGAACACTGGAAACTGTTTGGAGAAAACTAACCTCATCACTCGTAAATTTCCGGTGGCTGCGCGTATGAGCTCCGAACACGCCGTAAGGACCCGCCTTCGTAGGGATCACCACACTCATGCCGCTCACCACACCGTGGTCGGTGAGCAGTTCCGGTCCGGTAAAGCGCTTCTCGGTTCCGAAGTCCTCGACAATCACGGGCTCACCAGAAAGCAGCGTGTAACCAGCCTGGGATTCCTTCGCCACACTGACCGTCGCTTCTCCCACGTACCCTGGCTTCCAACCAACGCCGGACCTCAGAAGGCACTCTTCAAGGCTCGGAAGCAATTCCAGGACCTTGCAATACTCGGTGCCAAGCGCCCAGGAAACTTTTGCCACCGCTTCGTTGAAAATGTCGTCCAGCTCAGATGCCCGCAACGCGTATTCACCCAGACCCGCCACAACAGTCTGCAAACGGGCAAGAAGACGGACCTCATCTTCGGCTTTCTTTCGTGCGGCAATATCGTAAACAGTGGCGCGGCTCGTTACGTAATTGCCGTCCTCATCACGGATCACAGTCGCACTGAGGAGAACAGGCAGGAGTGTCCCGTCTTTCCGGACCATCTCATACACAAGGTCCTGAATCACCTCTTCCCTCTTGAACCGGTTGAACTGTTCCTCGAATAGCTTCCTGCCCTCAGGCGCAAGAAAGTCCGAGAACTTCTTCCGTCGCACCACCTCCGCTCGCGTATATCCCAACCACCGCAACTCCGTGTCGTTGATCCTGACAAACGTGCCGTCCCTGTCAATGGAGTGGTATCCGCACGGTGCGTTGTTGTAAAGGTCGTGGATCTCTTCGGTTGATTTCCTCAGGCTGGCTTCCGCCAGCTTTCGCTCCGTAATGTCCTGGACCGTACCGATTCCCCGGATTGGCTTCCTGTCTTTGCCAAACTCGACGTTGGCTCTTTCTCGGACCCACTTCACTTCTCCGTCGACTAGAATCCGATGCTCAATGTCGTACGGCCCTCCCGCGAGGGCCGCGGCCCATGCGTCATCAACCATCTCCCTGTCCTCAGGGTGGACTTTGCTCTTAAAATATTCGTGGGTCAGAGCCTGACCTTTTGGTACTTCGAACATGCGAAAGACTTCGTCAGACCAGGTAAGACGACCGGTGGCAATATCCAAATGCCAGCTTCCGACGTGCGCAATCGCCTGCGCCTTCTGCAGGTTGGCCTCGCTCTCGCGCAGGGCAGCCTCGGCTTTCTTTCTTTCGCTGATGTCGCGAGCTGCTGCAAAGACGCCGGCAACCTCGCCGGTCTCATCACGGTAGACGGAGGCGTTATACAGGACCGGAGTCTCGTGCCCGTCGCGATGGCGAATCTCCAGTGCGTAGTTGCGCACAAATCCTTCCCGGAACACCTGCTGGTATCCGGCCTGGGCTTTTGCCGGTTCAGTGAAATAGTCGGAAAAATCCGTGCCGACCAGCTCCGATCGAGAATAACCGGTTACCGTCTCCGTCGCGCCATTCACATCGTTGACCCTGCCGTCTTTGCCGATAGTCACAAGCGGGTCAATCGAGGCCTCCAGCAGGCTCCGGTTGTAAGCATTTGCGCGCTTCGCTTCCCTTCTTCCAGCCTCAGCTTCGGCGGCGCGCCGCTTGGCCCGTGCTGAAAGTTGTCCAACCGTGAGGGCAGTCACCAGAAAGGCGGCAAGATCAATGAAAGTTTCAGTGTCTTCAATAATGAGGCGGCCGGCGGGCACCAGGAAGAAGTAATTGAGGCAGAAAACGCCAAACGCGGAAGCGACCAGCGCCGGCATGCTCCCCCAAAAGATGGCGATAAAAAGCACAGTCAGAAGCATCGCCAGCGCGACGGTGGTGTCATTCAGTCGCCAGGGAAGCAACAGAACAGTGACAGTTATCGCCACGATTCCGAGCAGGGCGAACAGATAGCCGGCGACCTTGCTTTGCATGATTCTAGCTAACATAATGCCGTAAGATATTCGATCTCATACGAACTAATTCGTATCTTAAATCCCGCGGCACAAAACCCCGTTGCCGGCGAACATGCTTCGTGACCAACTCTGATCGACACGGGCTTGAATGCCCTGCTCCCCGTAGCTCCCCAACTAACCGAATCCCTAAATCTCTCAGCTAATCGACTTTGGGCACTCCCATGAACAGTCTAGCCTGAGCGGCGAGAGTCTTCAAGAAGTCTCGAGGCGTCCCGGGCCTGATAGTGCCGAAGTACCGCAGGACTAGGAACATAAGGGTGAATCAGGGCGCAGCAAAAGGTCCTTGACACCGGGCTTCCCGGCAATGTGAACAACTCCGGCCACGCGTTTTCGCTCGGAGAGCATATACTATTAATTTTTGTGTCTGACCGAAATCTTCGAGAGAGGAGACGTCCAACATTGGCATCGGCTCGGCGTTTTTGCTCGACAACCCCGATTCTTCTTGCGTTTCTTTTTACCCTCGCCTTGATCCTGCCCGCAACAGCGTTGGCCGGGACATATGGACCTGAATTCTATTCCGGGATGCGTTGGCGGCTGATCGGTCCTTTCCGCGCCGGGCGGGCTCTGACGGCATGCGGAGTTCCCAAAAAACCGGACGTTTTCTACTTCGGAGCGGTCGATGGTGGCGTGTGGAAGACCGAGAACGCGGGCCTTACGTGGTCTCCAATCTTCGACCACGAACCCATTGCCTCCATCGGGGCAATGGCGGTTGCCCCGTCGGACCCGAACGTCATTTATGTCGGTTCGGGCGAGGCGGACATGCGCTCCGACATCTCGTATGGCAACGGCATGTACAAGTCAACGGATGGGGGACGCACCTGGCGGCATATCGGCCTCGATGAGACGCAGCAGATCGGCCGCGTTATTGTCGATCCCCACAATCCGAATATCGTTTTTGTCGCGGCGCTCGGTCATGCTTACGGCCCCAACACCGAACGCGGTGTTTTCCGTTCCACCGACGGGGGCAAAACCTGGAAGAAGGTGCTCTACAAAAACCCCGACACGGGCGCCGTCGATCTTGCCTTTGATTCGCAAAATTCGCAAATCGTCTATGCAGCCATGTGGCAGACTCGCCGCCCTCCCTGGAACGTCTATCCGGATCTATCTGATTGTCGATGCGAAGAAGGGGGGGCTCTATCGCTCCGATAATGCTGGCCGGACGTGGAAACTGATGAACAGCGAACACCGCATCTGGGGCCGCGGGTGGTACTTCGGCCGTGTCACCGTTGACCCTCAGGACGAGAACACCGTATACGTTGCCAACACAGGTCTTTACCGCTCGCGCGACGGCGGCAAGACTTTTACCGTGCTCAAAAGCTCGCCTGGCGGCGATGATTATCACAGCCTGTGGATTGATCCGAACGACCCCAACCGCATGATTACGGCCAGCGACCAGGGCACAGTCATCAGCGTGGACGACGGCCGGACGTGGTCATCCTGGTACAACCAGCCGACGGCGCAGCTTTATCACATCGTCACCAGCAACACTATCGCCAGCAACAACGACTTCCGGTACTGGATCTACGGCGCGCAACAGGACTCCGGTTCCATCGCCATCCTCAGCGTCAGTCCTTATCGCGGCATCAACATGTTTTCCTGGCGCCCCATCATTGCCGGAGGCGAAAGCGAATACATCGCACCGGACCCTCTCCATCCCGACATCCTTTTCGGCGGCTCGTTTGGCACCGGCGTGACGAAGTACAATCTGGTCACCCATCAGAACCAGGACGTGACTCCCACGCTGGCTCATCCGGGTGTCTACCGCTCAACCTGGACGCTGCCTCTGGTATTCTCGGCGAGCGATCCGCACGTGCTGTATTTCGGCACGCAGAAGCTGTTCGAGACACGCGACGGCGGCCAGACCTGGCAAATCGCGAGCCCCGACCTGACCCGTAAGGACCCGGGCGTTCCTCCAAACCTCGACCCGATTACGGCATCAGATTACGCGGGCAATGGCCGTCGCGGCGTAATCTACACCATTGCGCCTTCCCCGGTTGAGAAGGGTGAAGTCTGGATCGGTACGGATGACGGGCTCATTCAGGTCACCCGTGACGGCGGCAGGACCTGGCAAAACATCACGCCTCCTGCCCTCACGCCGTGGAGCAAGGTCAGCATGGTCGAGGCTTCGCACTTTGACGCCAACACCGCATACGCCGCGGTGGATCGGCACCGCCTTGACGATTTCCGGCCTCACATTTACCGGACTCACGATGGCGGCAAGACCTGGCAGGAAATCAGCAACGGAATTCCCGACGGCAGTTTCGTGCGCGTGGTAAGGGAAGATCCCGCGCGCAAGGGATTGCTTTACGCCGGCACCGAAACGGGCGTTTATGTCTCCTTCGACGACGGCAATCACTGGGAGTCTCTGCAACAGAACCTGCCGGTGGCTTCGGTTCGCGACCTGATCGTCCATGGCAATGATCTGGTTGCCGGCACCCATGGCCGCTCAATCTGGATCATGGACAACGTGACGCCGTTGCGCCAACTCGATACACAGGTGGCTCAGTCCGACGCGTGGCTCTTCCGGCCGGCAACGGCATACCGCGCGCGCTTTGGGTCAACGGATGAAGGCACGCCGCTTCCCCACGAGGAGCCCGCCGGCCAGAATCCGCCCAACGGAGCGATCATCGATTACTACCTGAAGTCCAATCCAGCGGGGCCGGTGATTATCGAGATTTACGACAGCAAGGGCAACCTGGTGAGCCGCTATTCAAGCGCTGAAAAACCTCCGAAAGAAGAGTCTGCAAAGATGCGCATTGCGGCCTCATGGGTGCGCCAGAAGCACCCGCCCTCAGCCCAGCCAGGCATGAACCGCTTTGTATGGGACCTGCTCTATCCTTCACCCGCCCTTCCCTTTGGTTTTGACTCCTGGGCGAAGTCCGGCGTGTGGGCTGTGCCCGGCCAATACACTGTGAAGCTCATCGCGGACGGCAAGACCTACTCGCAGCCCCTGACCGTCAAGATGGACCCGCGCGTCAAAGTATCTCAAGCGGCTCTGGAACTGCAGTTCCAGACCGATAAACAGATCATCGCGGCACGAGTCAAGGTATCTAAAGCTCTGGAGGAGGCCGAAAAGTTACGGAGACAGATCGATTCGCTCCGGCCGAAGATCGCAAACCGGCAGGAACTCAGCCATGAAATCGAAAAACCAGACAAGTCTTCGCTATTTGGAAAGCGCTTTGGGCAAACTTGAACATGTAGTGGAAAGCGCGGATGCGGCTCCCACGCCTGATGCGCTGAAGGCATTTCGTCAGCGAAAGCAGGTGATGGAATCGACTCTTCGTGCATGGAACGAGATCAGGACGAAAGACTTGCCGCGTTTGAACTCGCTCTTGCGCCAGGCAAAGCTGCGGGTGATCAGCGTCGAATGAAAAATTCTCCAGCCTGTGTAGCCGATGAAGACTTCGGTGGGGCACGGAGGGCAGGTTTTTCCCGACCCTTTGGACGGCGGCGCAGGCAACCATCTCCATGCCAGGGGTAATCAAATTATTTTTCTGATTAGCTATCTTGAAGTCCGGGAATATATTGCCTGCGTTGTCACGGCGTCCATTACCCGGGCATAGGGGCTTTCGGGATACTCTATCAGGTTCGATGCTCTGGCGATGTTGTTCCAGCATGGGGTTCTCCTACCAGACGATTCGTGGGGAATATCGCTCCAATGCGAAATTGTTCCCGGGGTTCGAGGAAACCCCGGTCGACGAAAAGCCAGTTCTGAGTTCAGTCTGGCACGCCAGGCAGCCATGAGTTTCGATTTGAAATTGCCGTTCGGCTTGCACTCGGTGAGGGCGCGGAAATAAGGGGCCAGCAGCCGCCGACATCGGCAAGATTTATGGGGCTTTACCGCACGACGATTACTACAGGGCAAAATGGGGCAGCCAAGTGTAGCCAACCCTTAAAAGCAGTGAATCAATCCACTTGGTGAAAATGCTCATAGCATTTATCTTTCTGGAGTCATTGGATGGAAATCAACTCACATCAAACAAATATCGAATCGCCTCGCTCCGCTCCTGACGCTGAGCGAGACAAGCGGGTGCTGGAGGGACGAAGGTCTTTCTTTCTGTGGCTGATTGCTGTCGGCACGGCAGCAATGGGAACGTTGCTCGCCGTTCCGCTGGTGCGTTACGTTCTCTACCCGGTCTTTGCCAAAACAACCTCAATCTCGTGGTCGGACCTGGGACAAGAAAACAAGTATGCGTCCCTCACCGGCCCAATCCGGAAGATCGTCAAGATCGAACAGGTCGACGGATGGCGCGAAGCAGTCTCAAGGAAGCCGGTGTACGTAACCAAAGGAAAAAGAAAAGGGTCCCTCAATGGAACCGAAGTGCTGACGGCCGTCTGTCCGCACCTGGGCTGCGAAGTTCCCTGGAACGCGACCGAGAACAAATTCATGTGCCCATGCCACGGCAGCGTGTTTGCTCCGGACGGCTCGCTCATCCGTGGTCCCGCCTTGCGTGGAATGGACACCCTGCCTGTCAAGGCCGAAAAAGACGCCCTAATGGTGCGTTACGAGTATTTTCAGGCCCTCTTACCATACAAGAAAGAAGTGGGATAAAAGGAACCGCGAATGATGCCGACACAATCGAAACCGGACGAAAGTCCCCAGACCGTGCCCAGATCGCAGGGCAGCCGATTGTTCCGCTGGATCGACCGCCGCACAGGCTTGAACAAGCTGCTGCACGAAGCGCTGGATGAACCCATCCCCGGCGGAGCGCGATACGCATATATCTTTGGGTCCGGGTTGCTGTTTATTTTTCTTTCGCAATTCATTACCGGAATATTCCTGGCTCTTTATTACGTTCCCTCCGCCGATCATGCTCACGTAACGGTCGCCTATATCACCAAGATGGTTGCCGCCGGCGCCTTCCTTCGCAGCCTTCACGTTTACGGGGCCAGCGCGATGGTGATCATCGTAATCTTGCACCTGACCCAGACCTTCATGTACGGCTCTTACAAAGGCAGGCGTGAACTGTTGTGGGTTTCCGGTACCATTCTGTTCACCCTGGTCATGGGCATGGCCTTCACGGGTTACCTCCTTCCCTGGGACCAGAAATCCTACTTTGCAACCGCAGTCGGCACGAGCGTTGCCAGCGAGTTTCCCCTTGTCGGCGGCTTCGTGGAGCGGCTGATGCGGGGCGGTACCCAGATTGGCACGCTGACGCTCTCGCGTTTCTATGTCATGCACGTCTTCTATATCCCGGCAACGATTTTTCTTTTCGTGGCGATCCATATCTACCTTTTCCGCAAGGCCGGAGCGGCTGGGCCCGTCAGCGAAAGTCCTGTCAAGCCCAGGCAGAAAACCGAAAGCTTTTACCCACGCCAGTTGGTCATGGATCTGGGATTTGCGTTATTGCTGGTGGTAGCCCTTGGGTTCGCAGCTTACTTCGATCCCGCTTCGCTCGGGCCTCTGGCGAACCCTGCGGACACGCATTATCTGCCACGTCCGGAATGGTACTTCCGTCCACTGTTCGAATGGCTCAAGATCTGGCAAGGCAAAGCGGAGTTCATCCGGATCGTCATTATCCCTGCCATGATTGTCCTCCTTTTTGTGGGTCTTCCTTTCATCGACCGCCGGCTTGAGAGGAAACCGTGGCGGCGGCCGGTTGCCGTCGGAACTGTCTCTCTGGTTTTCATCGCCTTGATTAGCCTCGGTGACTACAGCTACTACCAGGATTCCAGCGACAAGGATATTGCGGCGCAATTGGCCCAGCAACATCATATGGAAGTGCAGTTTATGGAGCAGCCGTTCAAGCCCCAAATGGTGGGCAAAGCAAAGCCGGCCCCGACCGCGACGCCCAGCGCGGCGGCGGGCCCGCTTGTGGCAGAAGGGAAAAAGATTTTCAATTCCCACGGATGCTATGCCTGCCACGGCCAGGGGGGTGTTGGAACCTCTTTTGCGCCCAAGCTGATAGGATTCGGGAAAAAGTTCTCAACTGACCAGATGGTGAATCTTTTCAAAAACCCGCTGCCCCAGATGAACGCCGGCGGCATGCCGCACTTCACGTTCACTCCTGATCAGGTCAAAGCTCTCAGGGCTTATCTTGATAGTCTCCAGTAATGGCCAGCCGTGGCAGGGGCGGCGCGGAGTCAGCACTGGAGGAGGACCGCACGGAATGCTCCCTCCAGGGCTGAAGTTCAAGCATGAAGCCGGCAAGGTCCACGCCCTCGGCCTCGGCGCCGGCCTTCTCCAGCTTTGCGCACCCCTTCTCCAGAAGCGATCGAAACCCTGGCGCGTTGCCGTGAGTATAGTGGTGAAAAGCCGCAGCCACCTGGATAAGGCCGTGCAGGAAATTCCTGCGACGTCCTTTAGATTTCAGCCAAACGGCTTCGAGCGCCTCGTGGGCTTCAAAAAACCAGCCGGAGTTAAACAGGCTGATTCCTTCTTCAATGCCGTGCTCCATCGCCCTCTGACCCTTAACGAACACTGTCTTCTTGCCTGAATTGTGACCCGTCAGAGCGTCGGCCAGAGGGACTCCCACACCTTGAACTCTGTATGGAAGCCCGACTCTTCCGCGCGAACCATCGTCCGCCCAGACGCGACGTCAATCGTATGCTCGAAGATTCGTTTCCCAACGCTCTCGACGGTTTCCTCTCCATCAAGGATTGCCCCGGCGTTAATATCAATGTCGCCGTTATGATGGGAAACGAAATTGTTCGAGCCGATTTTGGTCACCGGCCCAAGCGCGCAGCCGATTCCGGTCCCGCGCCCCGTAGTGAACAGCGCAACCTGAGCCCCACTCAGAAACAGCGCCGGAGTCGAGACCTGATCGTAGCCGGGCGTATAAAGCACATAAAGCCCTCTGCGGCCGCCCAGCCATTCGCCGTATTCCAGCAGATCTTCCACGGTCGAAGTCCCGCCCTTGGCTTTCACGCCGCTCGATTTCAGAAAGATGTTGTAGAGCCCGCCTTTCTTGTTCCCAGGGGAGGGATTGTCGCGGAAATCGTCACCGAACATTGCCGCATACTTCTGATAGCGCTTCAGGGCCTGCATCAGCTTGCGACCGACTTCCCGCGTCCGTGCGCGCTGCGCCAGGTCCACCATCGCGGCGCCCTGAAGCTCCGGAATTTCCGGAAGTAGCACCGCAGCACCCGCCTTCACGAACATGTCGGCCGCAACGCCGACTGCAGGATTGGCCGTTACGCCCGACCACCGGTCGGAACCTCCGCACTTGGTTCCCACGGCCAGCTTTGAAAGAGGAACCGGCTGGCGCGCGCACTGGTCCGCGGTCTGAAGCATCTTTTCGACAATCGCCAGGCCTTTTTCAACCGTCTTGCGACCTCCGCCGGCCTGCTGAACGGTCAGGTTCACCACACGCTGGTTGTAATTCTGGATTTCCTTTTCGAAGACGGGCCCGGAGCATTCGACACAGGTCTTTCCGCATCCCAGATCGATATAAATGGCGGCGCCGAGATTCGGATGGCGCAGCGTGTTCGTGAGGACCCGGTTCAGGATGGTGACGGCTTCCCCCTCCGGCATCCCACAACCCGATTCCTGAACAATCGCCACCACGCCATCCACGTTGGGATACCTGTCGCGGGTGAATACCTCGCGCATAGCCCGCGACGCAATCTCGCGCGCCTCGGATGACGAGCACATTCCGGAGGTCACAACGCCAACGTAGTTGCGCACACCCACGCTGCCATCAGGCCGCACGAAACCTTCAAAGGTGCGGGCGGCAAGATCTGGATCAAGATGTGTAGGCTCCGGATTGTCGCGGTAACGAACCCTCAGCCGCGGGAGTTGGTCGTGGATATTGCTTTCCTCGAGCGGGTCGCCCGCGCGAACCGGAAGCGCGGCAAGGCCAATCGGATCGCCAAGAGAAACAAACGGCTTGCCTTCCGGAACCTCTCGAACGGCAAAGCTCTGCCCGCGGAGAACGCGTCCCGAAAGGGTGATCACTTCACCGTTACGCCGGAGTTGCGCTCCCTGTTCGAGAAAGTCCGCTTTGACGACGGCAACATTATCTTTTTCCGGCCGGATAACAATCGCAACGTCGTTGAAGTCCAGCACTTCCATAGCGTCACCACTCTCTGCAAATCAGATTTGCCGGAACCGCTTCGGCAGTGTTGAGGGCAGGTGAGGAGCGCGCGAGCAAGCCTGTAAGCCGAATTCTGTGTCCCGATATTATCGGGATGGCGATCATTCGTCTAGCCCCATCATTGCTGGTGGGGTCAAGCGACCTACCCGAGAGTCACCGGCCTGTAGCGGCGGTCGATGACCACCTTTCTGTGATCAACAATTCGGGCGATCAGCGATCGCCGCTACAAAGCCTTGCGGAGCGGGTCACCCCTCCTCTCCTATTTGGTCTTGCTCCGTGTGGGGTTTGCCCTGCCCTCGATATCACTATCGAGGCGGCTTAATGTAAGAGCGCACCGCCTCGATTTGCCCTGCCCTCGGTATCGCTACCAAGGCGGTGCGCTCTTACATTGAGCCGCCTGAGCGGCCGCACCTTTTCACCCTTACCCGACGAATCGGGCGGTATATTTTCTGTGGCACTTTCCATGCCGGAGGCGTACGCCCCAGAGGAGATCCCCCTCCGACCCTCGCTGTTAACGAGCACACTACCCTGCGGAGTTCGGACTTTCCTCTCCCCCGCTCCTGCTTGCCCGCCTCATGCCCTTGCGGGCCGAAGCAGGCGCTTGCGCGGGGCAGCGATCGCCCGGCTTGCTCGCGCTGTTTTTATGATAGTGTGCTAAAAAGGTAGGGTCAAACAGCAAACGGGGGACCACATACCGCGATCGACAACGATGATTCCATGCAAAAACGGGGGGGCGCAGCATGGCCAAGGAGTGGTGGGAGGACTTCTTCTCCGGGATCATTCTGGATCTTTGGAAAGAGGTTTACGACGAATCGCATACGAAAGCCGAGGCTGATTTCATCCTGGAAGTGTTGAGTGTCACGCAGGGCGCAGCAATTCTGGATGTACCTTGCGGAGAGGGCCGCCTGGCGCGCGATCTGGCATCGCGCGGGTACGCTTTGACAGGCGTCGATCTCTCCCTTTCTTTTCTGGATGAGGCCCGTTCCAAAGGTGCCGGGCAAGGCCTGGACATCCGGTGGGAGAACCGCGACATGCGCGATCTTCCATGGCCGGCAGCGTTCGATGGAGCTTACTGCTTTGGGGGCAGCTTTGGGTATTTCAATGACAAGGGCAATGCGGAGTTTCTGAGCTCTGTCTGCCGGAGCCTAAAGCCCGGCGCCAGCTTTGTTCTGGACGTCGGTATCTCAACAGAAACGTTGCTTCCCCGACTGCGCGACCGCGAGTGGACTCGCGTCGGCGACTTCCTGTTTCTTGAGGAGAACCAGTACGATCACGTCGAAGGGCGGCTCAACACCGAATACACCGTTATTCGCGACGGCCGGGCGGTCACGAGAGCCGGCTCCCACCGCGTCTATACCTACAGCGAATTCGTGCGATTGCTGGAATCAGCCGGGTTCGCTAAGATTCAATCGTTCGGGTCTCTTGCGCGAGGGCCGTTCGCACTCGATTCACCGCGACTGTTCTTCGTCGCAACAGTGAAAGGTTAGCCCACTGATGGAAAACCATAACTTGCGTACGCATAGGCTGAAATTCCTGCTGGCAGGTCTCGCCATCCTCTGTTCGCTCGGCGCCGCTTCTCACTTCGCAATTGGGCTGCAGCTCCCGGCAACGGCTCCAGGTTCCCAGAGCCAGGAGCAGGCCAAACTGGCGGCGCAGGCCGACCGGGTGTTGCAGGACATGAGCCGGATCACCGGACTGCCCATCAAGTCGCCGGTGAAAAAGAAAGTGGTGAGCCGCGCGGAAGTCCGAAAGCTCCTGATCCAGAACCTTCATACCGATTACACGCCCCGGCAGATTCACATCCAGGAAGCGACTTTGAAGGCCTTTGGCCTGATCTCCCGCAGCTTCGACCTGCAGAAATTCCTTGTCAGTTTTTACACGGAACAGGCCGCCGGCTTTTACGATCCGCGAACCAAAACAATGTACATGGCCGACTGGATTCCATCGGACACGCAGAAGATGGTCCTGTCACACGAATTGACCCACGCGCTTCAGGACCAGAATTTTGATCTTGGGCATTACATGCGGGCGGTGCAGAAGGACAGCGATGCCGAGGCCGCCCGCCAGGCCGTCGTGGAAGGCTATGCAACAGCCGCCATGTTTCAAAGAATGGTTGGAAACGTGCCGATCTCTGCAATGCCCAGCTTCAGCACATTGTTCGCGCCTCTCATCCGCCAGAAGATGGCGGAATTTCCTGTCTTTTCAAATGCTCCGTTCTTCTTCCGAATGCAGGCGCTCTTTCCCTACATCCAGGGCGCGGCCTTCATGGAAAAAGCCCTCAAACGCGAGGATTGGAAAAGCCTGAACGTTCTGTTCACTTCCCCGCCCGCCACAACCAAGGCCATTTACCAGCCGAGTGTTTATTTCAACCATGTGCCACTGCCCAAGGTTGCGCTTCCGCAGCGCACACCGCTCAGTTCGGTCGCAGGGCTTAAGAGGGTGGACGAAAATACCATGGGCGAACTCGGCTTCGATTCGCTGCTGGGACAATACCTGACTGAAAGCAAGGCGGACACGGTCAGCGCCCGTTGGATGGGCGACCGTTACATTGTTTACGAAGATCCCGCCACACAAAGTTACGCGCTGGTGGCCAGATCACAATGGGCAAGTCCCGAAGATGCTCTCAACTTTTTCCGTGACTACCACACGCTTCTCGCGCAAAAACATCCGGAGCTTTCTCCCGATCCCCGTTCCACTGCGGATCGTTTCGTGGGACGCACCGCTTCCGGACAAGTGATCGTGTTGCACACAGGCAACGAAGTTCGCTGGGCGGAAGGCGTCCCGTCAAACAAGGTCGATGCCATGGAGAAATGGCTGGCATCGCTGAAATAGAGAAATAATAAGGGTTGCAATCATTGCCATCATGCTTCAATCTAAAAGGAGTGAATTCCACCGGAACCGCTACAGCTATTCAGTCTTGTTTCCGACCAGTTCAAGGGAGGAAGGAACGTCGTCGTGTGTCGGTTCCAAATAAGGAGATTTAATGATCAAAATGACTGAAAGGGCAGCGCAGGAAGTCAAGGCAATTGCCACCAGCAAGTCGCTGCCCGAAACCACGATTTTGCGCGTTGACGCCCGGCCCGTCGAAGGGAAGAACGAACTGCGTTTGACCCTGAAACTCGACACCAAAGAACCGGAACCGGATGACGTTGTGGCCACCACTGAGGGGACCCGGCTGGCCGTTGACGAAACCGTGGCGCAAGCCCTCGGCGACCTCAAGCTCGACTACCGCGAGGACACCGGCAACTTCATCTTTGAGCGTCCCGAACCGACTGCGTAACGTTCAGGTTGAATTCAGGCCGGGCCTCAGCTCCGACCATCAGCAAGCGCACCCTCAAGCGCCCTGTATTTCAAGATCCAGACAATCGCATTCGTGTGCGCCGGAGTTTCTCCTGGCGCAAGGTGCGATTGTCTGTGCATCTTCGGAAAAAGTTCTCGCCCTGCTTACCGCTCGAGCAGCTTTCTGAGTCTGGCCTCGTCGATCGTCTCAATACCCAGAGTTCGCGCTTTGTCGAGTTTTGATCCGGGGTCCGCGCCCACCACCACGTAGTTCGTCTTCTTGCTGACAGACCCCGTGACGCGCCCGCCGGCTTCCTCAATCATGCGGCTGGCCTCTTCCCGCGAGAGTTCCGGCAAAGTCCCCGTCAGGACGAATTGCAAACCTTCCAGCGACCCGCCCGTCCGTCGCTCTTTCTGCTCAAACTGCAATCCCGCTTTGCGGAGCTTCTCGATCACGTCGCGATTACGTTTTTCATGGAAGAACTCGACGATGCTCTGGGCAACTTTGGGCCCGATTTCTTCGACCTCGTACAGATCTTCGGGGGTGGCTCCCGCCAGCTTGTCCATGGAGCCGAGGTGTTCGGCCAGGAATTGCGCGGTCCGCTCTCCGACAAAGCGAATTCCAATGGCGAAAATCACGCGCGCCAGTTCGGCGCTCTTGCTCTTCTCAATCTCCTCCAGGACGTTCCGGGCTGACTTCTTCCCCATGCGTTCGAGGTTGGCCAGTTGCTCCTCGGTCAGGCTGTAGAGGTCCGCGACGTCCTGAGCAATCTTTTTGTCGACGAGTTGATCGACCAGCGATTCTCCCAGGCCGTTGATGTTCATGGCGTGCCGTGCGGCAAAGTGGAGCAGAGACTCCTTCAACTGCGCGGGACAAGCAGCGTTCACGCAGCGATAGGCGACTTCACCTTCAACCCGGATAACGTCGCCGCCGCAAACGGGACAAGTCTTCGGCATCCGGAATTCCCGGCCATCCGGAGCGTGCCGGGTCACCTTGAGCACCTGCGGAATCACTTCGCCGGCGCGCTGGATCAGGACCGTGTCGCCAATCTTCACCCCCAGGCGCTCGACCTCGTCCATGTTGTGCAGCGTGGCATGGCTCACTGTCACGCCGCCCACGCTGATCGGCTCAAGATCAGCGACGGGAGTCAGCGTCCCGGTACGGCCAACCTGCGCGCGGATGTCCCTGACCTCGGTGGTCTCCTGGTGGGCAGGATACTTGTAGGCAATCGCCCAGCGCGGAGACTTGGCCGTCAGGCCCAGTTCATCCCAAAGCCCGATTTCGTTCACTTTCACGACCACGCCGTCGATTTCATATTCGAGCTTTTCGCGCTGCGGCTCCATTTCCTGGATGTAGCCGGTGAGTTCGCCAAACGATTTCGCGAGCTTCCTGTAGGGATTCACCTTGAAGCCCAGTTCCTTGATGGCCTCCAGCACCTTCCAGTGTTCCTTGAGCGGCGGACGGCCATTTACCAGAAGGTAGTAAAGGAAAATATCCAGGTTTCTCTTCGCCACAATTTTGGGATCAAGCTGCCGAATGGTTCCCGCCGCGGCGTTGCGCGGGTTGGCGAACACTGACTCGCCGTCCCGCTCACGCTGCTCGTTCGCCGCCCGGAACGCCTTATGGGTCATGATCACTTCGCCGCGAACTTCGAACTTCTTGGGATGGCCAATACCGGCGAGCTTTCTGGAATCGATCCTGAGCGGCACCGAACGGATGGTCTTGACGTTCTGGGTCACATCTTCTCCCGTGACGCCGTCGCCGCGAGTGAGCCCGCGCGTGAGGGCGCCGTTTTCGTAGGTCAAGGCCATCGAGAGGCCGTCAAGTTTCAACTCCGCTACGTAAGGTACCTGCCCGCGTCCGGAAAGTTCGCGCACCCGCCGGTCGAAATCCCCCAGTTCATCCACCGAATAGGTGTTGTCCAGACTCAACATCGGGGCCGAGTGCCGGACCTTAGAAAATTCTTCGGCGGGCTGTCCTCCGACACGTTGCGTGGGAGAATCAGGCGTGACCAATTCGGGGTGTTCTTTTTCCGTCGCCTGGAGCCGGTGCATCAATTCGTCGAACTTGGCGTCGGAGATTTCCGGATCGTTCAGGACGTAGTAGCGATGCTCATGGTACCGGATCTCTTCCCTCAGCTCTTCGATCTCTTTTTCGACATCAATACCCTTTGCCACATTCATCTCCCAACGGTTGAAAAGAGACTTACCACGAATCCTAGGTGAATTATAACGCTTTGGAGGAGGGGGTAGAGGCGGTCCGTGTGGGGACCGTCTCTACCGTTGCGCGTTCGGGGCGGAACGCTGGGGGGTTAACATGCAGCAATCAATAACGGTCTTGCTTGGAGTTTCGTCGCGAAGTCTCGGCAGGGTTCGTGCTGCATGGAATTTCGATGTCCTACCGATCCGACGTAATCAAGATAGCCGACAAATGTGTGGCCTCACTATGACTAAGCTCACAGCTAATTGTGACATTGGTCACTGCAAGCCACGCCAGCCTATGTTCTAATTTGATGTTAATTACTCTCCTTCGTGGGGCACTAAGAGGGGCAATCATGGATTTTGGCGAGCGGCCTTTTATCGTGATCTGGGAGGTTACTCAGGCCTGTGACCTGGTCTGTCTTCATTGCCGGGCCTGCGCCCAGCCATTGCGTTCGCCGTGCTGACGGGAGGCGATCCTCTCAAGCGGCCGGACATTTACGATCTGGTCGAATACGGAACGAGCCATGGGGTTCGAATGTCAATGACTCCGAGCGCCACGCCGCTCCTGACCCGGGAGGCTATTGCCAGACTTCAACGCTGCGGCCTGGCGAGGCTTGCGGTCAGCCTGGACGGGTCCACGCCCGAAATCCACGACGCCTTCCGTGGAGTCTCCGGCTCCTACGCCTTGACCCTGAACGCCGTCCGCTGGGCCGGCGAGCTCGGCCTTCCCGTGCAGATCAACACCACGATCACGCGGCGCAACCTGGACGACTTTGACGGCATGGTGGCGCTGCTCAACACGTTCGATATGGCCTTGTGGAGTGTCTTCTTCCTGGTTCCTACCGGACGTGGCCAGCTTCAAGACCTGGTCACCGCCGAAGAGTTTGAGCAGGTTTTCGCCAAGCTCGCCAAGGTCTCTGAGCACTCCCGTTTCGACATCAAAACAACCGAGGCGCAACATTACCGCCGGTACCTAGCTCAGAGGCGGGCCGAACAGCGCCGGAGCAACGCCACTCCGGCCAAAATGCCCTTTGGCATGCCGTCGAGCGACGGAATCGGCAGGGCTCCGCGCGGCCTGAATGACGGCAAGGGTTTTGTTTTCATCTCCCACAAGGGCGAGATCTTCCCGAGCGGGTTTCTGCCGTTGGCAGCTGGCAACCTCCGGCAACAGCCACTAGCGGAAATCTACAGAAACGCACCTCTTTTCAGGAAGTTACGTGACACATCAAATCTGAAGGGGAAATGCGGCGTGTGCGAATTCCGGGAAATCTGCGGGGGTTCACGTTCCCGGGCCTATGCCTTGACAGGTGATCCCTTTGAAGCAGATCCTTCGTGCGTTTATCAGCCGCGAGCGTTCCAGGCGCGCGCCTAGTGAATAAGCTCTCTTGTGCCGAGGTTCCCCTCGCCGGGATTGCCCTCTGATTGCGGACCGGAGAACGATTGCTTCCCTTCCACCTTGCTCTTTTCAGCTTTCCGGCTCTTGGCGGCCGACAGGTCCTCAAGGGTGTGCCCTTTCAGGATGCGTACGCGTGATCCTTCCAGTTCCAGGACACCCTTCTCTTCAAACTCAGCGAGCAGCCGCGACACGGTTTCACGGGATACTCCGATCATCTGCCCGATTTCCTCCTGCGTCAGCGGAAGTTTGAGTTCGATCCCGCGTTCCGTCACCTCGCCGTTTTCGGCGATCCACAACTCCAGCAGATCGGCCAGCTTTTCGACGGCGGGTTGCGACCCGGACGAGTAATGAATCATATTCACAGCTTCCCGAAGCTGATGGCTGAGGACTTCAACGACTGAGACACAAATCTCCGGATGAAGCTCCAGCAAAGCCAGGAAATCCTTTCGCGGCACGTAAAGGAATTGCGTTGGGCTCAGGGTCTCAGCCGTATACTCTGCGAGATTGCTTGACATTGTGGCACTCAACCCGAGCACTTCGCCAGACTGAACGACTCGCAGAATGAGCGTCTTTCCGCCCTTCAGCGACACAAAGAGTTTGACGCTGCCGCGAAGCAGAACAAAAATGCCTTCCGGCAATTGCCCTTCTTCCAGAAGCTTGGCGTGCTTTGGCAAATTGACGATGGATTTCACCGGCTCCAGCGCACGCACAAACTCTGCCAGCGACTTATCCCAGGTCTTTCCGGGTGCGAAAAAACCCGCTTTAGTTTTCGGAAATGTGCCTATTTTTTCTGGATTCCTCATGCGACACCGAAGTCAATGTAAGGGAAAACGGCAACCTAATGATGTGACGTAAATCACTGTAGGGCGTGACGTAGGTTCCAAAGTCATTCTGCCCCTTCCTGCTCTCAAAGTCCCGGCTCCCTTTCGCCCTGATGGCATGAACTACCTTCGCAATGGTCAGGAAGACGATTTGGAAGTAGAATAAGCCGCCATGAGCGAGTCGAAGGCAAAGCGCATTGAATCACTCCGAAGCGTTCCCCTTTTCGCCGGCCTGACGGAACCCGAACTGGGCCTGCTGGCGGACCGCGCGCTGTCCAGGAAGTACCAGCCGGGTGAGATGATTTTCTCTGAAGGCGACGCCTGCGAAGGCTTGTACGTGCTCCAGACGGGAAATGTGAAGATTTTCAATACTTCCGCAAGCGGCCGGGAACAGGTGCTGCAAATCGAACGAGCGGGAAACTCTCTGGCGGAACTGCCCGTCTTTGACGGAGGCGACTACCCCGCCTCAGCCGCTGCCGTTGACAACTGCACGCTTCTCTTTATCAGCAAGAAGGACTTCCGCGCCTTCTGTCTTGAACGTCCCGAGGTGTCACTGAAAGTCTTGAAAGTGGTCAGCGCCCGCCTGCGAAATCTCGTGGCCATCATTGAAGAGCTCTCGTTCACCACGGTTCGCAACCGGTTAGCCTCCTGGCTGCTTCAAGAAGCCAGATCCAGAGGACAAAAGTCCTCCCGAGGCATCGAATTTACTTTGAGCGTCAGCAACCAGGAGCTTGCCTTCCAGATCGGCACGGTGCGGGAACTGGTTTCCAGGAACCTCAGCTACTTTCAGTCTGAAGGGATGCTGAGGGTTGAAGGCCGGACCGTCGTCATCTCGAACCTTGCGGCCCTCGAAGCGGAAATCGCTGCGGGCAAGTAGCAGCAGAGGCAGCAGGCGTCCTTGCCGCCTTGACGACGTAAAGTCCTCCGTTGCGGACGACTCACGTGCCTGCATGTTGGGGTTGGCTCTTCGGGCGTGCCTGCAACGCCGGGAGGCAGGACAAGAAATGCAACTTGACATTCCAATAATCGGATTGCTAGCTTCGGTAGTATGCTTGTTAAAGGAACAAGGGGGCATGTGAATTTTATGAAGATCAGGATAACAGGCACGTTTATATGCGGACTATTGGCTTCCCTCATGGTAACTGGAACCGGGTGGGCACAGCTTGTACAGTCGCCCAACGCTCCGGGAGCCACCGGCAGGTTGGAAAACGCAATTTCACTGGCCGGAAAATACCAGAATTACGTCTATGGTGTGATCAAGAAGATTGGTAAGGATCAACTCATTTTGGACAAGACGCGTTTCGGCGACGACCAGGTGTTTAAGCTTCAACATAAGACCAAGTTTATTCACAACGGAAAACACAGCACGCTGGCCGAACTCAAAGTCGGCGACATGGTCTGGGTCGACGCCAAGTTGAACAAGAAGAAACACGAGAAGTTCGCCAGAAAAGTCATAACAGGCGTGGGCCCGGAAGCTGTTTCGAACAGGGCCGATTGAAAAAGGTCCTGGCCTTCGCGCCGTTTTCCGGGCCGGCGCGGCGCCGGCGCTGTGTCAAGGTTTCAGTCTTTGCGCCGAAAGGCATGCCGCCGAAACCTTTCCTTGAGAAACGCTGCTCTAATCTGTAATCCATTCGCAGGATGGAGGAACGCCCGCCGCTCCCATCAGCTTCGGGATGCAATCGCAGTTCTGCGCAATGCGGGAATTGCAGCGACGATCAAATACACCTCCAACCCGGGCGATGGAGAGGAATTGGCCCGGGCGGCTGTCGACTCCGGCTGTGACCTGGTCATCGCGTGCGGAGGCGATGGGACCATCAACGAGGTCATCAATGGAATGGCGCCGAGCCGGACCCCGCTTGCGATCCTGCCCGGCGGGACCGCCAATATCGTAGCCAGAGAGCTGCGATTGCCCGGCAGCATTGCGCGAGCGGCCAAACAGCTTCCCTCCTGGTCGCCCTGCCGGATCCCTTTGGGGCGTGCCAGTTGGAATGATTCCGGATCGCCGCGCCGGCGCTACTTTATCGCCGTGGCGGGTATCGGCTTTGACGCCCACATCATCAGCCAGCTCAACGTTCCCCTGAAACTTCGCATGGGAGTCGCAGCTTACGTCTACGAGGCGCTGCGGCAGACCTTCCGCTACGGCTTCCCCGGCTTCGAATGCGCCGTCAACGGCCAAAAAGTCTCGGGAACCTTCGCGGTCGTCCAGCGGTCCAGACGCTACGCCGGGTGGCTGCGTTTGGCCCGCTCGCACAGCATCCGCGACCTTAAATTTTCCTGCGCCCATTTCAAGAGCGACCGTCCCAGGCGCTATTTCCTCTATGCCCTGGCGGTTCTCACGCAGACTCATCACCGGTTGCCCGACGTCGCTTTCCTGCGCGGTTCGCACGTCTGCTGCACCGGCAGCAAGCCTGATGAGGCAATCTATTTCGAGGTTGATGGCGAGTTGGCGGGCCGGCTTCCCGTCAGCTTTGAGACGGTTCCAGACGCCCTGACGCTGATGGCGCCCCAGTCCTTCACGACGTCGCCCTGATGGCAACAAGGGTAGCCACGGTTAAATCGTCGTAAGATTTAACCGTGGGCCCTTCAAAAGGAAGGACCCGCGCGCAGTTCGCTCGCACCTTGACAGTTGCAGGGAGAAATCCTAAACTCCGCTCACACGAGGTAGGTGCCTGGCATGGACAATGTGACCCACACTCTCACCGGCCTGGCCATCAGCTACGCGGGTTTCAACCGCAAGACGCGCTACGCCACCCTGGCCATCGTCATCGGCGCAAACCTTCCTGACATCGACATTCTCAGCCGCTTCGGTGGAAGTGTTACTTACCTGAAGTATCATCGCGGCATCACCCACTCGATCATCGGAATAACCGTGCTGGCGGCATTGCTGGCGGCCACCGTCTATTTCCTCGGAAAGCGCGCCCGCGCTCCAAAGTCAGGCCCGCCGCTTGACGGCCGCTGGCTCCTGCTCGGCTGCTGGATTGCAACGGCAAGCAACCTGCTGCTCGACCTGACCAACCAGTATGGCGCCCGGCCTTTTATGCCCTTCAGCAGCCGCTGGTACGCCTGGGACATCGTACCCATTGTCGATCCGGTCCTTCTCCTGATTCTGGTGGCGGGGCTCGGTCTTCCGGCGCTGTTTCGCCTGATCACGGAGGAAGTTGGAGCGCGCAAAACGGGTTTCCAAAAGGGAGCCATCATCGCGCTTTGTGCGATGGTTGCCTTCTGGGGCCTGCGGGCACTCAGTCACAACCGGGCCACGAACATGCTGGACGCCGTCAGTTACTATCAGCAAAACCCGCAAAGCCTCGGCGCATTCCCCGACTTTGCCAATCCGTTCGGCTGGACCGGCGTGGTTGAGACTTCACAAGCCTACTATGTTCTCCCGGTGGACGTGTTCAGCGGGAACGTGGACCTGCAGGATGCCCGGGTTTTCCGCAAAGCTGAATCCTCACCCGCTCTCAAAGCGGCTCTGGCAACCCGCACGGCCAGGGTCTTTCTCGACTTCGCGCGGTTCCCCTGGGCTCAAGTCATTCCCGCTGAAGAGGGCCCCACGGTCATGATTCGCGACCTGCGCTTTCAGCCGGCGGGCTATCGGCGCGGGGGCTTCGCCATCCGGATCCAGCTCGGTAAGGATCTGCACGTTCGCTCCCAGGAATTCAGTTTTACGGGAAATTTTCCGCGGAAGTAGCGCCCTTCTGCAGCGGCGCAGTCCCCAGCGCCGAAATGCGCCCGTGGGGACACCAGCGCTACAGCCCCACCATTTGCAGTCTGAATTGGGAAGGACCTTCAGGCCCTGAAGCAACTCCGGGCCTCATCCCTGTTTGCGGCCTGAGGTCACTGACTCGGGCGTTGGCGCCTCCCCGTTCTTATCGCCGGATTTCCACCAGCGATAGATAACGGTTGACACCACCACAATGGCAACGAACCCCAGAGAGATCCACACGATGTTGTTCTTGAGGAAATCTTCTCCGCCTATCCCGTAGCGGACTCCAATCCAGGCTTCCAGGCCGAACCGGAGCACCCCGCCAACCACCAGCGCACCGGCAAACCGGAAAGGACTGATGCGCAGTGCGCCCGAACCCAGCAGAATCGGCTTGAAAGGCAGCGGAGGCGGCAGGAGCGACGCAACCAGCACAGTCAGGAAATCGTTCTTCACCAGCCACTTCTTGGCGCGGCCCATCTCCCGGTCGGAGGGTTTTCGCTTCAGGAGCCGGGCGCCCGTCCGCCCAAGATAATAGATGACGAATGATCCGATAACCGTTCCCAGGATGCAGGCGCCGGCGTACATCCAGGCCCAGTCGGGATTCTTGCTCGAAAGGTAGATAAGAAGAAAATCTTTTACGCCCGGCATCGACAGGCCGGCGGAGTCCAGAGTGGCAATCCCGATCAGCCCCCAGCCCCCGTAGAGGACCAGGGTGTGTTCAATATGATTGGCCAGGGTGTGGAGAAATTTCACGTGTTTCGACCTCGCTTACCGGGGCCGCTCATTCTATTCAAATATCCCAGACAACGCAACATAACCTCGGTTGTTCCGCCCTCCGGCGGATTGAAAAGGCGCATCGCTCAAATTACACAAAGTCTGGCAACTTTGTCGATCTAAATCACACAGCCCATTATGCCACCCTGAAACAATTAACCGAATCACCCCGCGGCAGACAGGCGCCCCCAGGGGGGATCACTTCAGCCATGTCATGACGGCTTCACCGCTCCAGTGACGGCTTCAGCCGCTCGAGTGCGCCGGTTCCCGCATCGGCGCCGGAACGGAACACCCCGGTCTACCGGCGCTGCAAGGTGCGATTCCACAATTATGCTTGACAGTCCATTCATACGTTCGTATCATACGACCGTATGAATCGCACCGATACTCGAAGCGAAATCCAGACTGAACCGCCTCGCACAAAGCGCCGCACAGGCGCTCACAAGCCGCGAAAGCCGGAATCCGGCGGCTCGCAAGCCGCGCAAACCAGGGAAAGCATTCTGGACACGGCGGAGCGCCTTTTTGCCGAGCGCGGCGTGGCCGCCACTTCCGTCCGCGACATTACCGGAGCGGCGGGCGCCAATCTCGGGGCCATCAACTACCACTTCGGCACCAAGCAGGAGCTGGTGATGGCGGTTTTCAGCCGTCGGATTTTCCCGGTGGCCGAGCGGCAAATGGCGCTGCTCGATGAGGCGGAGCGAAAGGCGGGCGGCAAACCGCCCAGGCTCGAAACGTTGCTCGAAGCGATGACCCGCCCCTCCATCGAGAAGAGTTTTGCTGCAGGAAAAAGGAACACCGCCTTCATGCGCCTGGTGGGGCGATGCTACGGCGAGCCAAACCCCGAGGTCGAGCGGCGGATCCGCGCCCACGTTGAAAAGGTCTGGATGCGTTTTGCAATTTTGCTTGCCCGCTCCCTGCCCGGGCTCCCTCATGAGGAAATGTACTGGCGGATCAGGTTCATGGTTGGAGCGCTCCACCACACACTGCTGACCTCGGGCCGGGAAGGCTCGATTCCTCCGGAATTTCGCAAGGGGCTGGATGCGGAGACTCTGATCCGGCGCATGGTGGCGTACGCGGCCGCCGGCTTGAAGGCGGGAATATGATTCGCGTCGAACACCTCACCAAAAAGTTTGGCAACCTCGCCGCCGTGAACGACATTTCCTTTGAAGTCCGCCAGGGCGAGATGTTCGCTTTCCTGGGGCCGAACGGCGCGGGCAAAACCACCACCATCCGGATGCTGACCACGCTGCTGGAGCCCACCGCCGGCAAGCTGCAACTGAACGGCCTCGATCCCGCGCTGCACAAGCAGGAAGCGCGCAAGCACTTTGGCATCGTTTTCCAGGACGCCAGCCTGGACCAGGAGCTGACAGCCTGGGAAAACATGGAATACCACGCCGTCATGTATCACCTGCCGCGGGCCGTGCGCCGCCAGCGCATCGAAATGCTCCTGAAACTCTTCGAGCTCTGGGAGCGGCGAAACGATCTGGTAAAGAAATTTTCCGGCGGCATGAAGAGGCGGCTGGAGATTGCGCGCGGGCTGCTGCACACGCCGAAGATTTTATTTCTCGATGAGCCCACGCTGGGGCTCGATCCGCAAAGCCGCAACCAGATGTGGACGCACGTCAAGCGCATGAACGAAACCGAGCAGGTGACCGTCTTCCTGACCACTCATTACATGGAAGAGGCGGAGCGTGTGGCGCAGCGAATCGCGGTGATCGACCACGGGCAGATCGTGGCCATCGGCTCGTCCGAGGAACTGAAAGCGCGGACCGGAACCGCCTCGCTTGAAGAAGCCTTTCTGGCGCTGACCGGAACCTCGATCCGGGACGAAGCCGCAGACCCGATGGCCCGGATGCGCAACTTCGCGCGGATGTGGAGGAGATAAGCGATGGACGCGATTTACATCCTGTGGCTGCGCGAGCTCAAGCGCTACACGCGGTCGCGGTCCCAGCTCATCGCTTCCCTGGCCCAACCAATCCTTTACCTGCTGGCGCTGGGATTTGGCCTGGGGCCGGTGTTTCGCAAAGCGGGCGAAGGGAGCTACATGCAATTCGTCTCTCCGGGAATCATTGGCATGGTGGTGCTCTTCGCCGCCATGTTCTCCGGGATCGCGCTGCTCTGGGACCGGCAATTCGGATTTCTGAAGGAGACGCTGGTGGCGCCGGTGCCGCGCCTCAGCATCATGGTCGGCCGCTCGCTTGGGGGTGCGACGGTGGCGATGCTGCAGGGAATCCTGATGATCGTGGCCTGCCTCATCGCCGGCTTCCGGCCTGCGGGTCCTGCGGCCCTGCCGCTGGGCTTTCTGTTTATGGCGCTGATCGCGACGTTGTTTGTCGCGCTGGGCGTAGCCATCGGCTCGGGCCTGCAGGACATGCAGGGCTTCCAGTTGATCATGAGCTTTCTGGTAATGCCGATTTTCCTTTTTTCCGGCGCGCTGTTTCCGCTGGACCACCTGCCACGAGCGCTTGCGGCGCTGGCCGATGTCGATCCGCTCACGTATGGGGTGGACGGCTTGCGGCGCGCGCTGATCGGAGCGGGACACTTTGCCGTGGCGACCGATCTGGCGGTGCTGGTCGCCGTTTCCGTTGCGCTGCTCTGTGTGGGCGCATGGCGGTTTTCAAGAATCGAGGTGTAGCGTGGAACCTGATGTGGAACTCGTTGAGCGTTGTCGAAGGAAAGACGACGGAGCGTGGACAGAGCTGATCCTGACGCACAGGCGCGAGGTTTGCAGCCTCTGCTACCGCTATTGCGGGCGCGAGGATGAGGCCGAAGACCTGGCGCAGGAAATTTTCCTGAAAGTCTTTAAGTCCATCGACGGCTATGATCCCAGCCGGGCGAGTTTTGCCACCTGGCTGAACCGCGTGACCAGGAACCACTTGGTGGACTACTATCGCCGCACCCGGATGGACCGCTTGACGTTCTCGCTGGAAGACGAGCTACCGCGGCTCAAGGACGATCACAGGCGCGAAGAGCATCCCTCCGCACAGGCGGAACGCAGCGAGCGGCGGGAAGTACTCCAGACGGCGCTGGGAAATCTCTCCCCCGGCTTGCGGCAGGCAGTGATCCTGCGCGACCTTCAGGGTCTGCAATACACAAAGATTTCCGAAGTTTTAGGAGTGCCGCCCGGCACCGTCAAGTCCCGCGTCCACCGCGGCCGCCTGGAATTGGGACGCGTCCTGAGCGTCCAACTCGGCGGGCTCATGCAGGCCGCCGCCGCTTTGTCATACTGAGCGGGTAATTGCCATGTTGGATGGCGCAGTGACACTGCCACTACCTTACCGCGGATCCTGAACCGCGTGATGAAGCCGCTCATCAAAACCGCAATTTTCATCGTGCTCGTGCCCGGAACGGTGACCGGCCTGCTCCCTTATCTGCTGGTGCGTGGGCACGCTCACCTCACACCGAGTGGCTGGCGATGGGCCGGGACCGCGCCGCTTGTGCTCGGGGCGTGGATCGCCCTGTGGTGCACGTGGGAGTTTTCCACCGCCGGTCAGGGAACCCCCGCCCCCATCAGTCCCCCGCGGGTGCTCGTCAGGCGCGGCCTTTATCGCTGGGTGCGCAATCCCATGTACCTGGGTGCACTCCTCGTGCTTGCGGGCGAAACAATTCTGTTTGGGTCGCTCACGCTCCTCGAATATGCCTGCATAGTGGCGCTGCTCTTCCACCTTTTCGTCGTGCTTTACGAAGAGCCCGAGCTGGCGAGAAAGTTCGGCGCGGACTATGCATCCTACCGCCAGAACGTGCCGCGCTGGCTTCCGCGACCGCCACGCAGCCGTGGAAAATCCGAGGGGCTTCTCAATGAGGATTACAGATCAACGTGACAGCGCCTGCTGTAGCGCCGGTGTCCCCACCGGCGATGCATGCAGTGTAGAGCGGTAGAAACAGCTTGACATATCTACGCTATCGTGCTAGTCTTGGTGCTTCATTCGGGCGGGTCTCGCCGGCCTTGATTTGCACGGGGCCTGATGCCCGCAGGAAGATCTGAAGGGCTGTGCTAGAAGCAAATGGAAATGCAAGGGGTAACGCAAGAACCGGCTACATGCCCTGAAGCAGGAAATTTGGGCACACGCATAAGAAATCGATGTAAGTCATTACAACTTTGACAGTTATGCTCTTAGGCGCACAAAAATCGAGGAAGAAAATTTTTGGTTTTCAAAAAACAAAGCGGGAGTGTTGTTGAAAACAAAGGGAAAACCCGAAAAAACAAACCGGAAACAAAGCTAAGGAAAATCCGGCTAACCTTTTGTAAATAAAAGATCGGCCTCAAAAACAGGCCAAAAACAAACCGAAAAACAAAGCTGGCCATCTTGCTGAAAATAAAGGACCGGCAAGAAACAAACCGAAAACAAACCGGAGAAGCAGGAAAGTCACATACGTAGCCTATGACACATCGAACGTGCGCCCTTTGCGACGCTTTCTGCCCCATCCGATACGGCTGCTTTGAGCACCTTTCCGCCCGCCCGATCCGCAGCAACGATTCGCGAGTTTCGACCGCCTGTCTTGAGAAACTTCTTTCACGCGCGGCCGTTTTGTAGATAATACGTTACGCCATCAAGGCGCTGTGAAAGCCAGCAGACAGCAGCGCCCGCATTCACTCAAGAGAGGCCAACCCATGAACCGTCATGGAATCGCATTCTTCTCATTGCTGTTGCTTGTGGGGGCCGTGCTCATTTCACCCCGCTCATATGCCGCGGGTGAGAGCGTCCAACTCAAGCGCGAGGGGACTCACATCAATATCCTGATCGGCGGCCGGCCCTTCACCACTTACTACTTTGATCCCGCGATTGCGAAGCCCTATTTCATGCCGCTGCGGAGCGCCGAAGGAACCGTCATCACGCGCGGCTTCCCCATCGGCGACACCGTTCCCGCAGCCGACCGGCACAATCCCAACCTGGAACCTCACCAGCGCCCCATGTACTTTGGCCACGGCGACATCGACGGCATCGACTTCTGGGGAGAAGCGGCCTTCCCCAAGTGGAGCGACGACTCGGTCTTCGGGCGCACCGTCCTGGTAAAGATCGAGGAGATGAAGGCCGAGCCGGAATCCGGAACGCTCCGCGCGCTGTTCCACCTGGTGGGTCCGAGAGGAAGGATCATTGCCGACGAAACCCAGGCCTACGTCTTTCGCGGCGACACGCAGAACCGGACGATCGACTGCGCGTTCACCCTCACCGCCAATCACGGTGCAGACGTCACCCTGGGCGATACCAAGGAAGGAACCTTCGCGCTTCGGCTGACCCAGGCACTCAACGTGCCGCCTGGCCACATGGTGAACTCGAACGGCGGTGTCGGCGAAAAGGGTGTCTGGGGCAAGCGCGCCAACTGGGTGGACTACTACGGCAAGGTCGGCACCGAAGAGGTCGGAGTCGCCATCTTTGACAGCCCCAGGAACTTCCGCCACCCGACCTACTGGCACGCGCGTGGTTACGGACTGTTCGCCGCGAACCCGTTCGGCGTTCGCGAGTTTACGGGCAATCCGAAAGAGGATGGAAGCTGGACGATCCGCCAGAACAAATCTTTGACGCTCCGCTATCGAGTGCTGATCCACCACGGCGATACGAAGCAGGCCCACGTCGCCGAGGCTTATCAGAAATACGCAGAGGAACAATAGGGTGTAATATCTTTGCGAACGCTAATCATAGCCGGAATTCAAAGGGAGGCAATCATGTCAAAGGGACCAGGAGAATCTGAAGTCAGCCGGCGGGATTTTCTCAAGACGGGCGTCGGCACAACAGCCGCAGGGCTTGTTGCGATGAGCGGGTTTGCGGAGATCGTTCCACCGCGGGTTCTCAGCGCGAACGACCGTGTGCGCGTGGCGGTGATTGGACTGCACGACCGCGGCAACGATCACATCCACGCACTGGCCCGCCTGGCCAACGTGGAGATCGCGGCATTGTGCGATGTTTATATGCCAATCCTCGATCAGCGTCTGGCGGAAGTCGAGAAATTAGGCAAGCCCAAACCGAAGGGCTACCAGGATGTCCGCAAGCTGCTCGATGACAAATCGATCGACGCCGTCACCATCGCCACGCCCAACCACTGGCATTCGCTGATGGGCATCTGGGCGTGCCAGGCCGGCAAGGACGTTTATGTGGAAAAGCCGTGCTCGCACAACCTGTGGGAGGGCCGACAACTGGTCCGCGCTTCGCGAAGGTACAATCGCATCGTCCAGCACGGCACGCAGATCCGCTCCTCGGTCGCCATCCGGCACGCCATGGAAAAGCTGCACAGTGGTTTGATCGGTGACGTCTATCTGGCGCGCGGCCTGTGCTTCAAGTGGCGCAACACGATCGGCCATGCTCCGCCGAGCGCCGTGCCACAGGGTCTCGATTACAATCTGTGGCAGGGTCCGGCACCCGAACATGTGTTCACAAAGAACCGCTTTCTCTACAACTGGCACTGGATCTGGTGGTACGGCAACGGCGACCTTGGCAACCAGGGCATCCATCAGGTTGACGCTGCGCGCTGGGGCCTGGGATTGAAATTCCCCAACAAGATCTCGGCGATCGGCGGGCACTTCATGTTTGACGACGACCAGCAGACTCCCAACACGCTGAACTGCGCCTTCGAATACTACATTCCCAACGCCAAGCCCAGGATGCTGGAGTTCGAGGTGCGCCACTGGATCACCAACCACGAGGCCGAGATTGGAACCCCGGCCCTGGGAACGCCGGCGCCCAAGCCTCGGCCCGCCGCTTCCACCGCTTCCAGCCTGATGCCTCCGGTTGGCGCGCCCAGCACGGTCGGCGACATCTTCTACGGCTCGAAGGGGTACATGTCGATGGGCGACGAGGACGCCGACATCTACCGCACCTGGCTTGGAGAAGAACAGAAGCCCGGCCCCACCGAACACCAGGGTGGAAACCACTTTGCCAATTTTATCGATTGTGTTCGCAGCCGCCGAGCGGAGGATCTGAACGCTCCCATCGAGGAGGGCTACATTTCCGCCGGGCTGATGCAGTTGGCCAACGTCTCTTATCGCGTGGGCCGCACGCTGCAGTTTGATCCGGAGACCGAGCAAGTGATCGGAGATAAGGAAGCCAGCCTGCTGCTGCGCGATGGCGACCGCGGCTATCGTCCGCCGTTCGTCGTGCCGGAAAACGTCTGAGCGCAGCGGGGAATTGAAGTTCTGCCGGCTTTCAGGGAATCGCAGGGACCACGGCCTCGCGAAGGAACTTGGCCGATTCCTCGGGCGGCGTTGGGTTGATGTGGAAACCCGTCCCCCACTCAAATCCGGCGATTTTGGTGAGCTTGGGCATGATTTCCAGGTGCCAGTGATAGTGGTCGTTGGGCGATTCCGGAATGGGCGAGGTGTGAATGATGTAGTTGTATGCGGGATAGTCGAGGACCTTGTCGAGCCGCATCAGCATATCTTTCAGCATGACCGCCAGTTGCTCGAACTCCTGCTTCTGTGAATCCTCGAAAGCCGACTGGTGAACGTGCGGAATGATCCAGATCTCAAACGGAAAACGAGGGGCAAAGGGAGCGACGGCGATGAATTCCGGGCTGTCGGCAATCACTCGAATGCCACTCTCGGATTCCTGGCGGATGATGTCGCAGAAGATGCAGCGCTCCTTGAAATTGAAGTACTCTCGCGCGCCGTCCGTCTCCTCGTGCACCCGCTTCGGAACAACCGGCAAAGCGATCAACTGCGAGTGAGTGTGCTCGAGCGACGCTCCTGCAGCCTCGCCGTGGTTCTTGAAAATCATGATGTACTTGAAGCGGCGGTCCTTTTTCAGGTCCAGGATTCGGTCGCGGTAGGCCCACAGCACGTCCTCGATCTGCTGCTGTGAAAGCATGGCAAGCGTCTTCTGATGGTCCGGCGTTTCAATGATTACCTCATGCGCGCCGATGCCACTCATCTTGTCAAACAGGCCTTCCCCCTGGCGATTCAGAGAGCCCTCAATGCCCAGCGCCGGAAATTTGTTGGCCACAACCCGCAGCGACCAGCCCGGTGAATTCCGAAGGCTTCCGTCACTGCGATAAGCGATGATCTCCGGAGGAGTCTTCGCCTCATTCCCGTAACAGAACGGGCAGAACCCGGAACCTCGAATCTGGACTTTGTCCCGAACAAAGTCGGAGGGCCGCTTCGCGCGTTCCGTCGCGATAATCACCCAGCGGCCTGTAATGGGATCTTTCCTGAGTTCAGGCAAGTTTTGTCACTCCTTATATTTCAAGTTTCCCCGCGATGGTCGGCCCCAAGAAAACTACTCCTTAAATGCGTCCTTGAGCACACAGACCTGGTAGCCTTCCGCAGGGTCCCACAGGACACTCGCGATGTCAAACCGGTATGCCGCCGGCTTTCGCTTCAATCGCCGCATATATTCCTGCGCGCTCTTGACGATCCGTCGCTGCTGCTCGAAGCTGACGGCGGATTCAGGGAGTCCAGCTTCCGTGCCCGACCGCGTCTTCACTTCGATGAACGCCAGCACCGGACCGTCCCAGCCGACCAGATCCAACTCTCCGGATCCGGAATGGGGCCGCCGGTTTCGAGCCACAATCGCATATCCAGCCCGGCGAAGGTGCCAATAAGCCAGCTTCTCACCACGCGCGCCCACCTTCAAGTGGTGCTGCTTGGCGTCGGAGCCATCGGCCTGCCCCCCGCGCCGCGCAGCCCTTGCGCGCCGCTTCTCTTCCCAAACCAATGCGCCGTACACCAGCCGAGCAACCCAGTCCAAAGGCTCCCAACCTTATTTCTCCGCTTCCGCAATCACTCGTTCCAGAACGTCCAGAGCAAAATCCGCATGGTGTCGCTCCACAACCAGGGGCGGCATCAGCCGAATGGTGCTTTCGCCGCATCCCAGCAGGAGAACGCCGGCTTCAAATGCGCGCCGAACCACTTGCGTGCGCATTTCAGGATTCGGTTCACGGCTCGCCTGATCCTTCACCAGTTCAATGCCGATCATCAACCCTTTGCCCCGGACGTTACCCACCGCGCGGTGTTTTGCGGGCCAGTCCTGCAACCGTTTGAGGATATACTCACCCATGCAGGCGGCGTTCGCAACGTACTTCTCTTCCAGCAGGCGAATGGTCTCGAGCGCTGCGGCGCAGGCCACGGGATTTCCCCCAAACGTGGAAGCGTGAGCACCCGGCGTCCAGTTCATCAAGTCCGCCCGGGCAACCGTCAGGCCCAACGGCAGTCCGGAAGCAATGCCCTTCGCCGTAACCAGAATGTCGGGCACAACCCCGAAGTGTTCGCAGGCCCACATCTTTCCCGTACGTCCCATCCCACTCTGAACTTCGTCCGCAATTAGTAAGATGCCGTGTCGCTGGGTCAACTCGCGCAGTTCGGGCAGAAAGTTCGGCGGCGGCACAATGTAACCGCCCTCGCCCTGGATTGGCTCAACAACCACGGCCGCAACCTCTTCGGGCGGGACCGCGGTTTTGAAAAGTTTTACGATTGCCTCCACGCCGCTGCAGTTGCATTCGGCGGGCTGGTGGCCCTTACGTGTGATAACGAGCGAGCTTTAAGGCCGCTTCGATGGCCTCCGTGCCGGAGTTGGCAAAATGAACGCGCTTCGGGAAGTCGCCGGGAGTGATGGCCGAAATCTTATCGGCAAGCTGGACCAGCAACGGATAATAAAAGTCCGTGCCCGACATGTGAATCAGGTTCTCAGCCTGCTGCTGAATCACGCGAACCACGTCCGGGTGGCAGTGCCCGGTGGAGACCGACGCAATGCCCGCGCTGAAATCCAGAAAGACGTTACCATCCACATCCTCCACCATCATTCCGCTGCCGCGTTTCGCTACCAGCGGGTAGTCGCGTCCGTACGACGGGGAAACAAAGCGATGGTCCAGGTCTACAATCTTCCGCGCTTCAGGCCCGGGAAGGGGCATCTTAATCTCAGGCAACCCGTTGTTCATAAGGCTTCCTTGCCAGCATCCGCGAAATCGACTGCGTCCTTGCAGGATGCATGAGAGAGAATATTTAACCTGCGGAATAAAAGCCGAAGAGAGGAGTGGCAAAGACAGGTGCTACTGTCGCTTCCATCGTGTTCCCGCCTTCGTATCCTCCACCAGCACTCCGCCTTTCAAGAGATCATCACGAATCTGATCCGCGCGCTTAAAGTCGCCGTGGCGCCGGGCATCCTCGCGTTCCGCAAGTCGGCTCTCGATTTCCTCGTCGCCGAGGGTTTCGACAAGCACCGCCCCGGTTTCCCCGCCCGCCCTGGCGCCTTCCGCAGGTGCAGGCTCGCGCTCGCTTTTGATCAGTCCAAACTGGTGAAGCTTTGCCTGGTCATTGTCTTCAAGCACCGCGAAGATCCGGTCCCATCGCGCCAGTGTGTCGAGGAACGCCGCCCGATTGCCCTCCAGGAAATTGCCCTGGTCCATGGCCGTGTTGCCTTCACGGACCATCTCAAAGATGGCCGCCAGAGCCTCCGCCGTGTTCAGATTGTCTTCCAGCGCGTTTTCGAAGCTCTCGCGCGCGGTGGTAGCGACCTGCTCGAGTTCAGAGCTCTTGCCTGCGGGAAATTGTTCCTTCGTCAGGCGATATTGAAAATTCCTCAACCGTTCCACCGATTGCCGCGCCTGGTGCAAACCGTCGAATGTAAAGTTCAGGAGTTTGCGATAAGGAACCGAAGCCAGCAGATAGCGGATTGCCGTGGGCCGGTGGCCCCTGCCGATGAGATCACGCAGCGTGTAAAAATTGCCCAGTGACTTGGACATCTTCTCGCCATTCACGACCAGGTGCTCACCGTGCAGCCAGTATCGGACAAAGGGCTTGCCCGTTGCAGCTTCGCTCTGGGCAATTTCATTTTCGTGGTGAGGAAAGACGAGGTCGACTCCACCCGAGTGAATGTCAAACGTCTCACCCAGATACTTCATCGACATCACCGAGCACTCGATGTGCCAGCCGGGGCGCCCCGGACCCAGCGGCGTGTCCCAATAGGGCTCGCCTTCCCTGGCGGCCTTCCACAAAACGAAGTCGCGAACGTTGGCCTTGTCGTAGTCGTCCGAATCCACGCGGGCTCCAGCTCGAATTCCCGAGAGATCGATCCTTGAAAGCTTTCCGTAATCTGGAAATTTTTCGACCCGGAAGTAGTACGAACCGTCGCTCTTGTAGGCGTAGCCCTTCTGCTCGAGGGCCTGAATGAGCTTCACCATGTCATCGATGTGGTCGGTGGCCCGAACCACAATTTCCGGCTTTTCCAGGTTCAGCAATTGCCGGTCAACTTCGAAGGCTTCAATAAACTTGTCGGTGTATTCCCTCAAGCTCAGCCCGGCGGCTTTGGCGTTGCGGATGGTCTTGTCATCCACGTCGGTCAGGTTCATCACCTGAACGACTTCGTAACCCTTGTATTGCAGGAATCGCCTGAGGATGTCCTGAAAAACGAAGGTGCGGTAGTTGCCAATGTGGGCATACCCGTAGACCGTCAGGCCGCAGGTGTAGATCCGAACCTTCTTGCCCTCCAGAGGCTGGAATTCTTCAACCCGGCCTGCCAGCGTGTTGTAAAGACGCAGAGCCATCGTATTTGTTTCTCGAGGACAGCGGAGCCTAACATTCTATCGGCGCGCCGCAACCCCGTCAAGAAAGTGAACTTCCACCGATAGCAACCCTCTCATTATCAGCCTGTTTGCAGTGTTCGGGCCAATCCTTTCCGGTGGCACCTCGCCCGGAACTGTGGCCGTCCTGGTGGCTGATGGTCACGGGGTGAGGTTCTTATGCGCCAATGATTGTGAAGTTGAAATACCGGCGAGCCCGGCTGCGAGTTCCGTTTTGGAAATTCGAGCGGTCCTACACAACCCTGACTACAATCCCAGCCTTCTCGAGCGCGCGCGTTTCGCTTTTCCCGATGCCGGAATCGGTGATGACCTCGTCAATCGCCGAAGGCGGCGCAATAAGGCAAAGACTCCGCCGTCCAAACTTGCTGGAGTCGCACACCATAACCACCCGCCGCGCAACCTCGACCATCACGCGATTCACCTTCGCCTCCAGAAGGTTTGGTGTTGTCAAACCGTAATTCACGTCAAACCCGTCAACCCCGAGAAACAGGATATCCGCCTGCAGTTGCCGCAACGTCTCCTCGGCAAGCGGCCCCACCAGCGAAAACGACCTTTCCCGCAAGATTCCGCCGGTCAGGATCAGTTCCATCTGTGTCGGAGCCAGCTCGGCTGCAATATTGACCGCGTTGGTGATAATGGTCAGATTCCGGTGGTGCCGCAACGCTCGCGCCACTGCCGTTGTGGTCGTCCCGGAATCTAACAGCACGGATTCTCCTTCCTGGACCAGAGCGGCCGCAGCTTCGCCAATCCTTCGCTTTTCGTCCTGGCGCAGTTTCTCCTTCTCTTTGAGGCTGGGATCGATCAGTGTTCCGCCCCCGGTGGGAAGTCCGCCTCCATGCGCCCGCTGGATAAGCCCCTCAGTGTGCAGGATCTTCAGGTCATTGCGAATGGTCACATGGGAGGTGTTGAACCGGTCCGCCAGTTCGCGTACCAGAACCCGGCCTTCCTTCGACATGATTTCCAGAATTGCCCGTCGCCGCTCTTCGGCCAGCATAGCTGTTCTGTCCTTTCGTTGCTTCAGATTATAGTTGCATTGTTTTTAATGCCTTTCCCTGCATTTGTCAAAATGATTTCGCAGGGCTCGCGCGGAGACAGGCCACCGGGACGCTCGTTGCAAAAACGAGTTCGCAACGTATGTCACGAACATTTCATTTGTAGTGCAGTTATAGAACACCCACGAAGAAACCTGATGCTGCGAATGTTTCAAGGCTTCAACTTCGGGTGCCCGCCGAGGACCAGGCGGATTTTCTTCGCCAGCGCATCGGGCGAGAAAGGTTTTTGAAGGAAGGCCGTATTGGGATCAAGAACACCATGGTGAATGATGGCATTGTCGGTGTAGCCCGAAATGTAGAGGACTCGGATTTCCGGACGGAGGGCGGAAATGCGCTGAACCAGTTCGCGTCCGCTCATCTGGGGCATCACCACGTCGGCCAGTAGAAGGTGAATTGGCTCCTGGTACCGCTCGCCGATGGCGAGCGCTTCCTTCCCGTTCGTGGCCTCCAGCACCTTGTACCCATGGCGTTGCAGGACCCCTCGCATCAGCAGCCGGAGAGCGGATGCCCACTTCGCTGTAGACCCAGATAAACCCACCGCTCTGCTTGACGATTCCGTAGACGGTGGCAAGGCCGAGCCCGGTTCCTTTGCCCATTTCCTTGGTCGTAAAGAACGGCTCAAAGATATGCTTCTGCGTCTCGCGGTCGATCCCGGTTCCCGTATCGCTGACCGCGATCATCACGTAATGGCCGGGTAAGCTGGGCAGATGGGAACGGGCGTACAGTTCATCGAACTCGAAATTCGCCGTCTCAATGGTCAGCTTGCCGCCGCCTGGCATTGCATCCCTGGCGTTCACGGCCAGGTTCATAATGATCTGCTCCACCTGGCCAGGGTCGGCCTTGACCAGGTCCAGTCGTGGATGCCGAATGGTTCGAAGTTCGATGTCTTCTCCAATCAGTCTTTCGATCATCTTCTGAAGGTTCCCGACGACCGTGTTCAGGTCCAGCACCTGCGGGGTCAGAACCTGCTTGCGGCTGAAGGCGAGAAGCTGCCGCGTCAGCAGGGCAGCCCGGTCACCAGCCTTCTTGATTTCTTCCACCTTCGATCGCTGCTCCTCGTCAAGCTCCTCGGATCCGAGCATTAACTGGCAGTAGCCCACAATGATCGTCAAAAGATTGTTGAAGTCATGCGCGACACCGCCGGCTAGCCGGCCAACCGCTTCCATTTTTTGTGACTGGCGAAGCTGTTCCTCCAGGCTCTTCCTTTCAGTAATATCAATCGATACGCAGCCGACAAACGCGTTTCCTGTTCGATTGCGAAAGGGGAACTTGATAGCCAGCCACTCCCTAGTTTCTTCCCCGGGAAGCGAGGTCTTTTCGTACAACTCCAGAGGGCGTCCCGCAGCCAGCACACGCCTGTCCGCCCCGGAAACTGCTTTGGCTGTTTCAGGCGACCAGATGTCAAAGGGCGTCTTTCCCACGATTTCGACAGCGGGTTTTCTAACGCATTTTTCAAAGGCCCGGTTGACGAAAGCATACCGCCCCTCAGCGTCGCGCATGAAGGCGACCACCGGGCTGTTGTTCATAAAAGCGGCAAAGCGCTCCTCGCTTTCCTGAAGAGCATCTTCCGCCCGTCTCTTTTCCGTGACGTCATGCTCGAAAGTGACGTAGCCGACAATGTTGCCGGCGGTATTGCGAACAACAGCCGCGGAAAGCTCAACCTCAACCAGCTTTCCAGACCTGGCGCGGCATCTCGCAACACCCCGGTAGCATCCCCGGCGCAGAAGATCTCCCATCGCCCGCCCAAACTCGTCTTCCCCGCCCTGCAGATAGTAAGCGGGTGTTTTCCCAAGCAACTCTTTATCGGAATATCCCAGCAGGTCCTTGTGAGCCGGGTTCTGCGCGATGATTCGGCCGTCGGCGTCCTGGATCACAATGCCCTCGTTGGCGCTGGCAAAAATCTGGCGATAAAGCCTTAAACGCGCCTCGGCCTGCTTGCGGATGGCGTCTTGTCGCGGGTGAACGACTCGCTTTTTCTGCGAACTTTCCGCGCCGGCCCCGCCGTTTGGACCTGGAGTCCCAGGACCGTATACCAGCACTCCAGCTTCTCCGCTTTGAAAGACCCGCAAGCTTTCCTGTGCGTCGGCAAGCTGGGCACGGAGGACGTCGATTTCCAGCAAGAGATCTTCTTTATTCCTGGTTTCTTTTCCCATCTGTCTCGCCCGCATCCTCACGCTGATTTGAGGCGGTCAACTTGCACCGAGTTTTTTCCGTACTGGAAAGATCACCTACTATTCGCGGGACGGCAGGTGGCAACTCTCGAATGAACAGTTGTTTCTGGCAATTGATTCCTCCGTCCTCTTCACCAACCATTGGCTCGCACTTGCTGGTGGTGCGTTTGGTGAATCCCTTTGGCCGTGGCGTCGCGCGCCAGGATGGCGTGCGGGGCAAAAAGCCGGGACACCTCCACTCCCAAACTTAACCTCGCGCGATGGCCATTCATATAATTTATCGGCGTGGGTTCTACGCTCTTTAGCACATGTGGATGAATGAGGAAACAGCGTCGCAAGAAGAAGGTGAGAGATGCGCGAGCCCCGTCTTGACCGTCTGAGATTCTTCAGGAAAATATTCTGAGGGCAAATAGAATGGGGTGAGCGACGGGGTTCGAACCCGCGACATCCAGATCCACAGTCTGGCGCTCTACCGGCTGAGCTACGCTCACCGCAAGGTGCTAAAGCCTTTATATTTTAGCACGTCATCTTATCTAAACATTGGCTCGGTGAAAGTGTCAACACGAAGCCGCATTTGTGGCAGAGGACCCGCACTCCTGCTCTGCCGGTTTTGCGGGATTCCAATACAAGACCCGCAATATTAAAAGGCGGACGTTGCCGTACAAGAACTGGAAATCTGTCAGCGGGTGATCAGGACTTTCTTGTCGTTCTTATTGAGCGGGATTTCCTGAAGCTCGGTCGGCTTCTGGCAGCAGACGCAATGTCCGGGGCCAAGCGCCGCGATGTTGCAGGTCTCGCAGAAATAGCGAATACGATAAAGGTCTCCGTGATGGATTGTGTAGAGATCATCCACCCGGAACTTCCCGTCTGCCAGAAACTCGCCTTTCAGGCGAACCTCATCGTTCCGAAGGCGCTTGTCCTCGAGCGTCTGGAGGATATAAGGGTAGCGCCCGGCAAGCGAATACTGCCTGGAGGCGGTTATCACCACCGGCGCGCTTCCTTTCACATAGAGAAGCTTCCCCTGCAGGACATGCACGCCGGTTGACTCTGCGGCTTGAGCCGGCGCCACGGCAAAGCACATGGCAACTGCGCACAGGAATAGGATCGCAAGGCTTGCGCGCCGCACGCGCAGAGCCGATAGCTCTGTTTGAACGTTCTCCGCAAAAAGCGTGCCCCACAATTTCATGCCGTTTTCCTTGCTGGCTGCCGCCCCTCAGCGTCCAGCCGGATTATTCGCCCTGATACTGCCCCACCAGCACAATCGCAAGCGGCAGGCTGGCAGATCCGACCTCGGCTTTCTCCTGCAGCGCCCAGTCCTGAGTGTAGTCCTGAAACACCGCGGGAAAGGTCGTGTTCGAATCGCTGACGGGATCCATCATCATCACGCCGGGATGGCCGGTGTCCGTCGAGCCGCGGCTGAGCTTAACGCAATCGTCGAAAGATATGCCAGCGGTCCCACCGGGATCCTTTGCCGCCGGTACCAGCAAAAGGAAATCGCGGTATTGGCTGACGCCCATATGGTTCCCGTTCTGCGGGATCAGTGAGTAGCGCAGCGTGTAGTAACCGGCCTTGACGCTCTGGCCGCGATAATCCTTTGTATTTTCAGGAAAGTGGATCACGCCGACCAGAGAACCCTCGGCAATCTTGCCGTAGAGGACATTCCCTGCCGTGTCGGGATTCGTCGCCGCCGTGAGGTTCTTGCGAAGCCAGACTTCACACAGCACTTTGCCTGCGCTGTCCTGCAGGCTTTCGCCCTGGGGCTGCAGGAGGCTGCTGACGGCCGGTGTGACATCTCCCCCGGGCAACCCCTTTGTGGTTTCGATCTTGTAAGTACCTTGCGCAAAAGCAACAACGCTGACAGCGAGACATGAAGCAAGCGAAAGAACAACGAGCCGTCGCATATGGAACCTCCCCGGTCTAGACCCAGATTTTCAAACGTGCAAAGCGGGATGCGGGCGCAATACACCCCTTCCCGCCTTCAAGACTTCCTTCTCGTGCTCAACTACAAAAACTTCAGTTAGAAAAAGTACCCACGAATGCGCTACGGCCGTCCCGGTTGTTCCAGACAACACCCAGACCCTTTCCGCTGAATACAGCTTCGCGGGTAAAAGCGGGCATGGGATTTTGAATCTTAGTCAGCGGCGGATAATAGGTGTACTCGTTGCCGCAGATGATGTCACCCTGGCAAAGAGCCCTTGTTTTCACCACCGCAAGATTTCCCGCTTTCAGCACATCAATTCCGTGGTCACTCCCCGTGCCCACTTGCAGGCTGATCGGAGCCACATCAACACGGACCACATGGCTCACCAGTTTCCCGGCCTGCGATTCAACAAAGCTCACCAATGCTTTCCGCTGTTGCGCTGTTGCTCTCTGATCGAGAATCAGCACTGAGTCAGCCGGGTATGGACTATGATATGGGTCGCCGAGCGTCGCGCCGGCCCTCACCACCGCAACCGCAGTCAAACCACTCAGGTCTGTCCCTTCCCAGCTTCCGTTGCTAATTTTCCAGGCAAGGATCGCTCGTTTGCCGGTCAGGTTAACCTGCGAACTGGCAAAGCAAGGACCCGTCCAGACATCAGCGTTTCGTACTTCCAGATAATCGCCAGTAATGGCGGCCTGACTTGGAACAACCGCCAGCCCCACCAAAACTAACGCTGCAAAAACCGATACCACAACTTTACGCATCGTAGCCCTCCTTTAATGCGTTGCCCCGTTGAATAAGAATATTTTAGCGCACATTGAAAGGAAGGATCAACGGTGTGCACCGCTGTTCGCGGCGGCATGGCTTGTCGCACACGAACTGCCGTTGAGTACTGCAGGGCGCATGCCGGGCCGAAGCCCGGCACGACGCGCAATGGAGGTCCGTCGAATGGGGCCAAGTTATACGATCGCGATGCTACAGCGGATCGTAGCAGCCACGGCCAGGCTTGCAGGCCTCGGGCTCGGCGACCTGGCCGTCCGGCCCCAGGCAGTTATAGGTGTGGACGCACCAGTAGATGCCACTGCTCATGCTGGGAATGTTGGGATCCGGTTCAGCCTGGACAAACATTTCCTTCGAATGGAGGCAACTGCATCGTGCGTGGCTGATTGTTTCCAGATTCAAAGGTTCGGCCATGATTACGCTTCTCCTTTCGCAGCGCGCAGAAGCGCTCGTTTGACGGCGATGCGCGCGAGTTGCACCTTATAACCGTTCTGGCTCAACGGCGTCGCTTTGCTCACCGCGGCCTTACCTGCTTCATCAGCGACCTCTTCGGAAATGCTCTTTCCGCGAAGGGCCGCTTCCGCCCCAGGCGCCGGCCAGGGGACCGGTGCCACGTGTCCCAGGACCACGCGAGCAGATTTCACGCTGCTGCCGTCCATAGCCAGGACGACCGAGGCTGCCACCAGGGGCCAGTCCAGTCCTTCCTTTTCGCGGACTTCGTAATGTGCCATTTTGGCGCCGCGAGAGGGAGGTACGGTGATCTCTGTCAGGATTTCGTCCGGTTTGATGACGTACTCGCGCTCGTTTTCGGTTTTGGGGGACGTGTAGAACTTGCTGAGTTCAACTTCGCGTTCCCCGCCCAGCCCGTGCAACCTCACCCTGGCATCCAGAGCAATCAGAATGGGAGCAAGCATGGAAGGGCTTACAAAATAGGCCGGTCCCGAATTTCCCAGAATGGCAGAGTAATAATTCTGGCCATCTGGTATGAGAGGTTTGCCGTCGTGCTGTGCCAGCAACCCAAATCCGTTGCGGAAGTACCAGTCACGGGGACGCTGGAGCAATTCACCCCCGAGCGTTCCCATGTGGCGCATCTGCTCGCCGCGAACGCCGTCGGCCGCTTCGACGAGTGCTGGGTAATGCTGCCTGGCCTCGCGGCTGTCCAGCAGCTGTTGAACGGTAGCCAACGCCCCCAGCCGCAACCCCGAGTTGGCACTGAATTCGACGCGGTTCAGACCCTTCACATTCTTCAGGCTCACCACGCGCTTGGGAATTGTGATCCGGTCCTTCATCGCGCTGATGAGATCGGTGCCTCCAGCCAGAATCTCAGTTCCGCCCCAACTGCTTCCGAGCAGCCGGACCGCCTCCTGCACGCTTTTTGGACTTGCATATTCGAAAGGTTCCATCAGGCCATCGCTCCTTTCTCAAGTGCTTTAAGGACCTTGTCGGGGGTAATCGGCAGTGTGGGGACGCGAACGCCGATAGCATTGGCCACGGCGTTCGAAATCGCGGCCCCGGGAGAAATAACCGGCGGCTCGCCCAGTCCGATCACGCCCCGCTCGTCGTATCCGGGTCCCGTCATCATGTGAACCTCGAATTCTCCAATGTCGCCAATCGTGGCCAACTTGTAGAACTCCATGTTGGGATTGAGCATCACGCCGAGCGTTTCGTCCATGACCTTCTGCTCAAACAGCGAGTAGCAGACGCCCATGATCAGCGCGCCATAAACTTGGCTCTTTGCGGTCTTCATGTCGATGATTAAACCGCAATCCTGGGCGGCGATGATACGGTTCATTTTCACCTGGCCGGTCTCCGTATCAACCGAAACGTCGGCAATCTGAACGCCTCCCACTCCACTGTTGGTCAGCATGCACGGGCCGGGGTTCTTGCCGGTTGCATGGATGGTCTTCACGCCCAGCTTGGCGCAGGCTTGTTTCCAGGTCAGGCTTTTTGAGGGGTCGTCCTTCACCCGGATTTTCCCGTCCCAGGCTTCCAGTTGCGCGGGCTGAACGCCCAAAGCAGGAGCCACGGCGGCGAACAGTTCATCGCGAGCGTTGATGGTCCCGCGGCGCGTGGAACTGGAAACGCCGCCCACCGTGGTGCTTCCGCCGCTTGCGCCATCGGGTGGATACTTGCTGTCTCCGATCTGCACTAGCACGGCATCGACAGGAAGGCCGAGCGTTTCCGCAACCATGATCGCGATAACCGTCCGGGTTCCCGTCCCCAAGTCCTGGCTTCCAAGTTGGACTGTGACGGAACCATCCGGGCGAATAATCACATTGCAGTTGCTGAAATGGCCTCGCCCGCCCCAGGTGTGAAGGCTGACGCCCATCCCGCGCTTGATGTGACCGGGCGTCTTATCGCCACGCGGGTGCCAGTTCTTTTTCCAGTCGGCAAGCTCGGCCGCCTTCTGGAGTTCTTCCGTATAGGGTTTCCGCAGGACTTCGGGCGCCAGGTTGACGTTCTTCAGCAGCATCTCGAGCGGGTCCATCTGAAGCTTGGCTGCCAGGTCGTCTATCGCACTCATCGTCAACAAACAGGCTTGAGGGTGGTTGGGAGCGCGCCAGGCGCGAGAAGGGCCGATGTTGGTGGCAACCATCGTGTGCTTCCAATGACGATTGGGAACCTCCAGGACATAGGGCAACGGAGGGTGCCCTGCAGGTCCGACGCCGCCCGTCCCCCAGGTATCCGAATCCCAGGCGGTCAGGGTTCCGTCCTTCCTGGCCGCCACACGAATTTTCCCGAAGACCGAAGGACGTGCCCCGGCCATCATCAATTCCGTGTCGCGGTCAAGCATCAAGCGGACCGGCGCACCCGCCATCTTGGCAAGCTGTGCAGCCTCCATCCCCCAGCGGTCGGGAGAGAACTTGCTGCCGAACCCGCCGCCGATGTACTGGCAGATGGTTTCGATATTGCCGTCCTCAACCTCCACTTTTCTCAGTCGCAAGCCCTTGCCGAACTGTCCTGGTCCGCCGGAAACATTCTGGGTGGAGGTCCAGGTCTTCAGGGACTTGGCATCAGTCCACTCCACAGTGCTGCCGTGCGACTCCAGGCAGCAGTGCGTAATAACCGGCAGCCCGTAGTACCCTTCGGAGACGACAGCGTCTGGATCCTGAAAGGCCTTACTCGGGTCGCCCGTGGTGGTTTCGCCCGCCGGCTTGGTTCGACTTTCCGACTCGGCCCGTTTCAAATCTTCTTCGCGGACAAGGTGCGGAAGCTGCTCGTATTCAACCTTGATCGCGCGGACAGCGTCTTCGGCGATCTGTTCGTTGACAGCCGCAACGGCCGCAATCTCGTCACCAGCCCACTGAATCTCGGAGCCCGGCCCCTGAACGACGAGAACCGCCTTCACGCCGGGCATTGCCTTCGCCGCAGAGACGTCCACAGACTTGACTTTGGCATGGGGGTAGGGACAGGTGCACAACTTGGCAATCAGCCTCCCGGAAGGGTTCATGTCATAGGTGTATTTCGCCCGGCCGCTTGATTTCTCCGGGCCGTCAATCCGATCGATGCTCTTGCCAATCAGCTCGTGATGACCTGCTGGCGGATAATCGTATTTACATGCTGCCATGCGCGCCTCCCTTCATCTCTTTGGCTGCTTCAAGAACTGCATGCCGGATTCCCTGGTAAGTTCCACAACGGCAGAGATTCCCACCCAGGCTTTTCTCGATCTCTTCCATTGTCGGATTGGGATTCCGCTGCAGGAATGCGGTGGAAGCCATCACAAAGCCCGGCGTGCAGAAACCACATTGCTGGGCGTCATGTTTGACAAAGGCGGCCATCACCGGCGTGAGCTTTTCCGCGCTGCCGAGCCCCTCAATCGTTGTGATGTCATGCCCTTCGGCTTCGATGGCCAGAACGGTACAGGCATAAACAGGCTTGCGATCCATCATCACCGTGCAGGATCCGCAGGTTGCGCGATCACAAACCTTCTTGGAGCCGGTGATATCCAGATCGTCCCGAAGGGCATCGAGAAGCGTGACCCTCGGCTCAAGTTTCAGCTTATGGATCTTGCCATTCACGCGAAGGGTTACGGGAACGGCATCTGGGCCGACAAATCCGCCCTCCGCCGGCGGCGGTGCAGCCTTCACTGCCGCACTGCCAACCAGCAGGCCACCGGATACAGTGACGCCTGCTCCCTTCAGGAAATCCCGGCGCGTGAACGACGAGTTCTTTGAGCCAGCTTTTTGTGGCCGGTCCTTTTTCCGTCTCATATTGGGCTCCTTATTGGGTTTTGTATTTCAGCCGGTTGAATTACCCGGATTCTCTTTGTGACTTAGAAAGATGACGCCCTAACCATCTAAATACCTGAGGAAGGGACCATTATAACACTCGATAATCTGTCAACCACGATTTTCTGAAAGCGAGACAGGTTCTTTTCGAAAACCTTAATGGCCGCCAGAGCCGTCGCTGGTTTCGGCCAGAACGGATTCCGCCGTCGCCGCCGGAGCTTCAATGAATTCTTCGGCAGTCACGCGGTGGAAATGTCTCCCCAGCCAGTGCTGAAACTGGTCAAGGTAGGTGTAATAGACGGGAGTGATGTACAGGGTGATAACCTGTGAAAACACGAGGCCGCCCACGACAGCCAACCCCAGAGGCCGCCGTGATTCCGAGCCCGCCCCCAACCCCAGCGCGATGGGCATAATGCCCATAAAGGCGGCAGAGGTTGTCATCATGATAGGACGGAACCGGACGATGGCACCGTGGTAGATCGCTTCGGTGGTGGATTTTCCACCACTCCGCTGGGCGTCCAGGGCGAAGTCAATCATCATGATGGCATTCTTTTTGACAATACCTAACAACATGATGATGCCCACAAACCCGTAAAGATCGAGTTGCAGGTGAAAGGCCATCAGCGTAATCAGTGCGCCCAGACCCGCCGACGGCAAGCCCGAAAGGATGGTGATCGGGTGGATAAAGCTCTCGTAGAGAATACCTAGGACGAGGTAAATGACCAGTACCGTGGCGAGCAGAAGGATTCCCAGGCCCACCAGCGACGACTGAAACTGCTGGGCGGTCCCTTCAAAATTGCCGCTGATATCTGCAGGCAATGTTTCATGCGCCAGACGGTTGACTTCAGTGACAGCGCCACCGAGCGCGACTCCAGGCTTCAAGTTAAACGAGATGGTCACCGAAGGAAGCTGGCCAAAGTGGTTCACGGACAGCGGGCCAAGCCCTTCCTCCAGCCTGGCGACCGTATTCAACGGAATGAGCTGTCCGTTGGACGACCGAATGTAAAGCATGGACAAGTCGTTCGGATTCATCTGGTACTTGGGTTCAAGTTCCGAGATGACCCAGTACTCATTGTTCGGCGCATAGATGGTTGAAATCCGCCCCTCGCCATAGGCAGTCGCCAGAGCGCTTTCAATCTGAAAGGCGGTTACACCCAACGCCCGGGCCTTGTCGCGGTCAATATGGACATTCACCTGCGGATTGTCGATCTGCAGATCAGAAGTCACATCCTGGAAACCAGGAAGTTTGCGCATCTTGCTTTCGAGGATTCGCACATCCTTATAAAGTTCCTTGGTGTTGGGGCTTTCCAGGGTGTATTGATACTGGCTCTTGGTCAGATGGGCGCCGATACGGATGGGAGGTGGATTCTGCATGAAGGCCATGATCCCGGGAACCTTGGCAATCTCCGGCCTCAACTGCTGAATGACGTCATCGGTGGTGGCAAGCCTGTACTCCGGTCCGAAGGGCTTGTGGGGAATATGGAAAAAGTTCTCGATCTGAGCGAGGAATTGTTTATGGGCAGGCGGATGGTCCTTCAGATGACAGAAAAAAATCCCGGAATTGCCGCCTCCGCCAGGTCCGCCGGCTCCTGCCAGCGAAAAGACGCTCAATACGTTGGGATTCTTGCGGACGATCGCCACGACTTCCTTTTGAAGCTTCTTCATCTGCTCAAATGAAGTGCCCTGGGCGGCCTGGCTAAATGCAAAAATGGCCCCGCTATCCTCGCTCGGAAGGAATCCTTTGGGGATCTGCAAAAACAAATAACCGGTGGCGACCAGAATCAGGATGGATGCAACAAGAACGGTCAACCGGTGGCGGAGAACGGCACGCAAGCTCCAGTCGTAGCCATGAAGCAAGTTGTTAAAACCGCGTTCGAAGGCGTTATAGAGACGGCCATGTTTCTGGCTTCGAGGATGGCGCAGAAAGCGGCTGCAAAGCATGGGAGTCAGGGTGAGAGAAACCAGGCCCGACACCAGCACCGCGGCCATAATGGTCACCGCAAATTCATGCAGCAACCTGCCCATGATCCCGCCCATAAAGAGCACCGGGATGAAAACGGCGGTCAGGGACAGCGTCATGGAAAGAATAGTGAAGCTGATTTCCTTCGAACCATTCAGGGCGGCTTCCATGATACCTTCGCCCATCTCCATATGGCGCACGATGTTTTCCAGCATGACAATGGCGTCATCCACAACAAAGCCCACTGCGAGTACAAGGGCCATGAGGGATAAGTTATCCACCGTGTAGCCCGCCAGATACATCACGGCAAAGGTGCCGATAATCGACATCGGAAGCGCCAAACTGGGGATGATGGTGGCAGAAAGGTTGCGGAGGAACAGGAAAATCACCAGGATCACGAGGCACAGGGTCAGATAGAGGGTAAACTTCACGTCGTTGATCGAATTCTGGATGGCCACCGAACGATCAAACTGGATTTCAAAATGAATGGGCGCCGGAAATTCTGACCGGAAGGTGGGCAACAACTTCCGGATGTTTCTGACCACCTCGACCGTGTTCGTCCCCGGCTGGCGCTGGATGGCCAGGACCATGGCCCGGTGGTCACCAAACCAGGTTGCGATCTTGTCGCTCTGGCCGCCGTTGATCACATTCGCAACGGCATCCAGGCGGATCGGAGCACCGTTCCGATAAGCAATAATAACGGGCCGGTAGGCAGCCGCGTCGTTCAACTGGCCCTGGGCCTGGACCACGAAAGACTTGTGCGTGCCGTAGAGCGTCCCCGTCGGCAGGTTGACGTTGGCGTTCTGAATGGCCGAGACGGCCTCATCGATTCCGATCCTGCGCGCGGCCAGAGCCTTGGGATCAAACTGGACGCGGACCGCGTACTTCTGCTCCCCAAAGACCCTGACCTGCGCCACTCCGCTGATCATGGAGATGCGCTGGGCCATCATCGTATCCGCGTATTCGCTGGTCGTGTAAAGAGGAAGCGTGTCGGACCATACGGACATGTAAATGATCGGCTGGTCGGCCGGATTCACCTTGCGGAACGTCGGCGGAGAAGGCATGCCCGGAGGGAGCTCGCCCTCGGCCTGCGTGATCATCGACTGCACATCCTGCGCGGCGGCATCAATGTTCCGGCTGAGATCAAACTGCAGGCTGATCTGGGTGCGGCCCTGCATGTTGCTGGACGACATTGAGTCGAGGCCGGCAATCGTGGAGAATTGCCGCTCCAGCGGCGTCGCCACCGATGAGGCCATGGTCTCCGGGCTGGCTCCGGGAAGGCCGGCGCTCACCGTGATGGTCGGATAATCGACGCTCGGCAAATCGCTGACCGGCAGCATCCGGTAGGCCATGACGCCGAACAACAGAATCCCCAGCATGACCAGAGTCGTCATGACGGGGCGGCGGATAAACATTCCAGAAAGGTTCATGAGGAGCTTTCCTGCGCAGAGGCAGCTTCGTCCTTGAATGAAACCTTAGCACCGGGAATTATCCGAAGCTGCCCGTTGGTGACTACCGTTTCCCCTGGTGTAACACCTTTTTCAACAATCGTAAAACCGTCAAGCGTATTGCCGACCTGGACTGCGCGATACTCGGCCGTGTGGTCGGATTTGACGACATAGACGTATTTCCCGCGTTCGCCCGTCTGGACTGCCTGGGAAGGCACTACCGTGGCGTTCTTTTGCACGCTGAGGTCGAGAATGACGTTGACGAACTGGCCTGGCCACAGGCGCCGGTCGCCATTCGCAAAGGTCCCTTTCAGCTCAATCGTTCCCGTGCTGTTGTCTACCGTATTGTTAATGAAACTCAGCGTACCGCTTGAACGGTCGTTCTCCTGGCCGGAGGGATACGCAAGAACTCGAAGACTTCCGCGGGACCGGAACTCCTTGATCTGCGAAAGATACTGTTCCGGCACCGAGAAGTCGACGTAAATAGGCGTGATCTGGTTGATGACCACCAGGTCCGTCGTATTGTTCTTGACAATATTACCCGGATGGACCAGCAAGCTCCCTGTTCGGCCGTTGATGGGCGAATAGATGGAACAGTAGCTAAGCTGGATTTTGGCATTCTCGACGGCTGCCTCGTCCGCCTGGACAGCGGCATTCAGGGACTGGGCATTGCTGGTGAACTGCTGGTACTGAATCTGCGAAACAATACCCTCTTTCTCCAACTGGGTATATCGCTCTGCCTCCACCCGCGCATACTGGGCCTGGGCCTGATCGCGGGCCAGGTTCGCTTCGGCCTGATGAAGCGCAGCCTGGAAGGGACGGGGATCAATGCTGAACAGCATATCGCCCTTCTTGACGTCCTGCCCCTCGGTAAAATAAGCCTTCTGGATTTCGCCATCCACCAGAGACCGGATCGTAACGGTGGAGTAGGCCTCCACGTTTCCAATGGCCGTCACCTGCACCGGCATATTCCGCTGACTCGCCCGCGCAACATCCACCGGCACAACCATGTGCATCATGTCGGCCTGCGAAGGAGTGCTCTCCGCCGTCTTTTCAGAACAGCCGGCAAGGAGCAGAACAGCCAGAGACGCTGCTCCAAACAACGCTAAGATTCTCAGTTTTCTTGTCAAAGCCTTCACAGGACATCGCACCAGAATCAAAGTTGTGCATGGGTGAACATCAGATCCTTTGCGCTACCTGCTGCCGGCATTCCTGATAAATTAATAAACCCGGGGTGGCTCAATCGCGCTTCCTCTGCCTTCCCGTTTGCGCAAGATCGGCTTTTGCCTATCTTTGTTATTATAATTGAAAACTGATTTTTGCGGCACACTCCAGTTTCAGTCCAGGGGGCAGCAGGTTAAGTCGCGGTCAGGTGCTGCCAGAGCGACCCGCGGAGTTCCTGGCAACCCAAACCGAGGTGATTGTGAACATCAAGAAAGAACTTCTGGAAATTCCACACGTCCTCCAGCAGATGCTTGAAGAGGGCCGGCCTCAGTACAACGCTCTCATCCGGCGTGTGAGTTGGACCGAGAAGCCCGTCTTTATGCTCGGCGACCGATCCTCCTATCTGGCGGCGCTGAGCGGCGCCTCGACATTTGAATCCCTGCTGGGCGTGCCGGTCATCGTGCGGCGGCCGGCGGCTTTCAGTGTCTACACGACTCCGGCAATTGCCGCTCGCTCGCTGGTGATTGCGGTCTCAAACTCGGGCGACAGTGAAGAGCTCCTGCAGGCAGTCAAAAAGGCTAAGCACCGTAGGGCGACTGTCTGGGCCGTAACGGCAGACCCCTCATCCGAGCTCGCCGGGATGGCTGACGCCGTGGCTGACTATTTTCCCGGAGAGTCCCCGGCCGATGGCGCCCTGTCGGTTTTCTGCCGGCACGCTGTGATGACCTTTCTGGCGGTGGCTGCTGCGCAGGTCATCAAAGGGCCTGCCCGGAACCTCGCAAGGTTGGAAGAAGAGCTTGAGAAACTACCTGAGCATGTCGAGTGGGTCCTGAACCGGATTTCCGATGCAGGCCGAGCGCTTGCCACAGAACTCAGATCCCTGTCGAAAGTCTTTGTGGTGGGCGGAGGTGCGTTTCATCCGGTCGCCATCCAGGCTGCCGACCAGCTTGGGAGACTGGCAGGAGTTGATGCCAGTGGCTGGGAACTCTTGTACTTTCAGCAGGCATTCCACCACCGTCCGCAGCCAGGCGAGGGAATCCTTTATCTTTCGTCATCACATTGCGGGCTGAAAGCCCAGGTTCACCAGTCTGTCCGGGAATTCAGGCAGAAGGGCGGGCAAAAAATCTTCGCCATCACGGACAGCAATGATCGCCAGCTCTCGGAGCGTGCAACGCTCGCCGTATTGCTGCCGGTCCTAACGGAACCCGCAGCAGCTTTACTTGCCCTCGCATTTCTTGATCTTGTAACCCATTACACGACACAAACTTCCGCACGCAGTTCCGCCGCAAGTCATTAAGCTCCAGGCCCGACAATAACCAGCCTGGAGCATAGTAACTTTGTATTACATAGTTCCAAAAGTAAGTTATTTCGGCAATACAGTATTGTTGACAACGAACCCCGTTTCTGATTTGATAAAAGGATGGATATTGGGAAACGAATTCGGACCCTGCGTGAGGCCAAAGGGCTTTCACAGGGCGATATTGAAAAGCGGTCGGGGCTGCTGCGTTCATACATTTCCCGCGTCGAGGGCGGCTACACGGCTCCCTCGCTGACCACCCTGGACAAGTTCGCTAAAGCTTTGGAGGTCGAGCCTTACCAACTTCTTTTCCGCGGTACGGGGCACCCTTCAACGCCGCGAATCCCTCCTCAGGCGACCCAGTCAAAATCGGCTCGAAAGCTGATTAAGTATTTTGATGGGATGACCACGGCAAACCGCAAATTGCTTCTCACTCTCGCCAGTAAACTCGTTAAAGAATAGATCCCGCGCACGCTCGAGGAAGGATCATTCTTGGAAGACCCGGACTCGCATCAGGATGGGGTTGAAGGTCCGCTGGCAGGAATAGGGAACCCTGTCATTGGGAGGACTTAGGTCCGCTGGCGGTTGTGGGGTTGGCCGCAGATCTTGCCAGAAGCTCGTCAAGGCTCTTATTGATTCGCACGGCCTGGGAACGAATCTTGGCCAGTAGAACCAATCCATAAATCAGTCCCAGAACAAAGATCAGAACGAAACCTACGACAACCAGGAGCACAATAAGTTGGATAGCTTGTGGATCTAACATAGCGCGGTCTCCGTTTCCCCCGGGCCCGCGCTGCAACCGTCTGCCGCCGCACCCGTGGCAAATCGAAGTGCCTTCCCTCCCCAGATCAAATGTACTGCATCGCCACAATTACGTTATAACGGGGCACCTCCGAAATCAAGCTATAACGCCCCGAGCGAGCGCCTGGCTGGCCATCCGGGACCGTGTCAGGGCCCTGCCCGCGTCGGGACTCGGACGCTGGACTCATATCTTTCTTGCAAGTTCCCTTTCCCTCCCGGCAACAATGTGATAAGAATCTGCTGAACCCGCAAGCGCACCTCAACAAGGGACGGAGGACTCATCATGGCCGAGAGATTTGATCGACGCGAATTCATGAAGAAAGCCGCGATTGGAACTGCCGGCGCAGGGCTGGCATTCCCCGCGCTGGCCAACGCAAGGCCTGTGCCCGCCAGCGAAAAAGTTATCGTGGGAGTCGTCGGCACAGGCCGGCAAGGCCTCAGCGATCTCGTAGAGTTTCGGGAGCAGCCCGATGTTGAAATCGCCGCGGTCTGCGACGTTTACAAGCCGAACCTGGAGGAAGGCCTGAACGCGACCCGCGGCAAGGCGCAAACCTACAGCGATTTCCGCCAGGTGCTGGACCGCAAGGATATCGACGCGATCATCGTCGGAACGCCGGACCACTGGCACCCGCTGGTGATGACGGAAGCCTGCAAGGCCGGCAAGGATGTTTATGTCGAAAAGCCCATCTGCCACACCATCGACGAAGGCATCGTGATGGTGGAAACCGCGCGCAAATACAAGCGCGTCCTGCAGGTTGGAACCCAGCAGCGGTCAGGCATCCACTTCCAGAAAGCGGTGAAGTTGGTTCAGGACGGCTTCATCGGCAAGGTCAGCTTTGTCCGAACCTGGAACTACGCCAACGAGTATCCGGAAGGCATCGGCAATCCTTCAAACTCGGAACCTCCCGCCGATCTTGACTGGAACTTCTGGCTGGGCCCGGCGCCCAAAGTCTCCTTCAACTGGAACCGTTTCGGACCCGACCCCAAACTTCCCCAGCGATGGTCAACTTTCCGCTATTTCTGGGATTATGCCGGCGGTTATATGACCGACTGGGGCGTCCATCTCATCGACATTGTTCACTGGGCCATGCAGGTGGAGGGGCCGACCGTCATCACCGGGCAGGGCGGAAAATTCTACATCCGCGACAATGCGCAGACGCCGGACACTCTTCAGGTGACTTACGAATATCAGCATCCCAACTTTGTCTGCGTCTACGAAAACCGCTGGGACAACGCCAACTCGATGTACGACAAAGGTTACGGAATCGAGTTCCACGGAACAGAAGGGACTCTGTTCGTCGACCGGGACGGATTTAAAGTGATTCCGGAACAGCGCATCGAGGAAGGCTCCATGGGGCGGGAAGTTGCCAGAACCGCCACCATGCAGATGAAATCAGTGAACAATTCACATTTTGACCACGTGCGGAATTTCCTGGACTGCGTCAAATCCCGCAAGCGGCCCATTTCCGATATCGAAATCGGGCATCGCTCGACCAGCGCCTGCCTGCTTGGGAACGTCGCGTTTCGCAGCAAAGAGCGGATCGTGTGGGATGTGGAGAACCAGAAACTGGTCGCGGGTCCGCACTCGGACGCCCATCAATACGTTGTCCGCGACTACCGCGCGCCGTGGAAGCTGTCAGCCTGAGGCGCATCATTTATGATGGGTTGTAGCGCCGGGCTTCAGCCCGGCATGCATGTTTCATGACGTGTTGAGGCCAAACCCGCAAAGCAACACTCGACCGGATCTCCGTGTTCTGCGTTTTTGGAAAGCTTTAACATAGAGTCCACGGAGGACCTCTGGGCCTTCCGTCTTGAGCCTTCTCAGGTCACACGCGCACAAAGAAAGAGATGCCGGTTTTACAGCCAGCATTTCCTCTGCTTTGTTTGGTGGTTGATAAAGACGTTGGTTCCTGATTCGCCTTAGAGTCCTCACTACGACTCAGGCATCGACTGAAGCTTGGCAACACCGGCGGTTTCATCCTGCGCAATCACGAAGAATCCGGATATTTTCACTTCATCCAGAACCTTCTTGACCCGCTCGTTGAGGGCGGAAAGGACCAGACACGCGCCTGCCTGTTCCACCGTTTTCCGGCTGCCGGCCAGAAAGCCCAGACCCGTCGAATCAATGTACGGGACGTCGGAAAAATCGAGAAGCAGCTTTCGCTTTCCGCTGTCGACCAGTTCCTTAACTCTCTGGCGAAAGAAAGGTCCGTCGCGGCCTGCCACGAATTTCCCCTGCAGCCTCAGAATCGTCACATCGTCGCTGAAACTAACCGTGATTTCCATTGATTCCTACTCCAGAAAACTGCCGCTGCGGCCGCGCCTCATAAGGGAGGAATCACCGCGTCACATCTCCGTTCGCTTTCCTTGCAAAACTTGCCCACTGCCATGCTAGGGGACTCCCGAACGGGTGTCAAGATACCATGTGGCGATTGCTGTTCTCCATCCTAGGAGGGAAGTTCAGGGTAAATGGATAGCAAGGTGCACACGTTGCTGCCCGCAAAAACAGAAACTGCCGGCAAGGCTTGCAACCCGCTCGCCGGCAGCTGTTGGAATTCAAATCAGAGGCGTTTAGCTTCGCTCGTGCGAGTGCTCAACGTCTCCGTGCTGTTGCTGGCCTTCCTTGCCGCCCTTCTGCCGCTGCTCGCGCAGAACGGCCTTGCGGGAAAGGCGAATCTTGTTCCCGTCAATCGAAATGACTTTCACCAGAAGCTGGTCACCTTCCTTCAGCTCATCGCGAATGTCGCGAATGCGATGCTCGGCAACTTCGCTGATGTGCAACAGGCCATCGGTGCCGGGGAAGATTTCGACAAAGGCTCCGAAGTCGGCAAGGCGAACCACTTTGCCGAGATATGTCTTGCCCAGCTCAGCCTCGGCCATCATGTCCTTGATAATCTTGAGAGCCTTCTTGGCCGAAGCTTCATCGACGGCTGCCACATTGACTTTCCCGTCGTTTTCCACATCGATCTTGGCGCCGGTCTGCTCCACGATTCCGCGAATCACTTTCCCGCCGGGCCCGATCAGTTCCCCGATCTTGGCAGGATTGATGTGGATCGTGTGAATATGCGGCGCGTAAGCCGAGATGCTGGTTCGAACCTCAGGAAGAGTTGCAACCATCTTTTCAAGGATGTGCAGCCGGGCAGCCTTGGCCTGGGAGAGGGCTTCCGCCATGATCTGCGGAGTGATGCCGCTCACCTTGATGTCCATCTGCAGAGCGGTGATGCCTTCCTGCGTGCCAGCCACCTTGAAGTCCATATCACCGTAATGATCTTCGGCGCCGGCGATGTCCGTCAGGATGGCGTACTTGTCGCCTTCCTTCACCAGCCCCATGGCGATGCCGGCCACGGGCGCCTTGATCGGCACTCCGGCTTCCATCAGGGCCAGAC
>JARRJI010000030.1:0-15717 GCA_037379595.1 Acidobacteriota bacterium
GCGGGATCGCAGACGTTGCAATGGACGTGTTTGCGCCGCCGGCGATTGGACACCGCAGCTTTGCGTTGGCAGAGAAAAGCCCGCGGACTTCAGGCCTTGGTAGCCGCATGCACGTCTTTCAAATGGTAGACCGCATGCACAGCGGATTCATCGGCGCCTTCCAGTGTGAAGCCGACCTTTTTCACCATGCGCTGCATCTCCGGATTTTCGCGCAAGATTTCTGCGGCCACAAAATCCAGCTTTTCGTCGCGGCTGATCTGCAGCAGGCGGTTGAGCAATTCGGTGCCCAGGCCCTTCCGCTGGAACTGGTCGCTGATGATGATGGCAACCTCGGCCCCCCGGACGCCTCGCAGCTTGCTGAGCCGGCCGACACCGAGAATCTGCTTCTCTCCGCTTGCCGGGTCGGTGTGCTCGACCACCAGGGCGGTCTCGCGGTCGTAGTCGATGAAGCAGATGCGGGTGAGGCGGTCGTGCTCAACGCGGCGGCTGAGCGAGAGCATATGGAAATAGCGCATGTAGACGCTGCGCTCTGAAAGCGTGTGGTGGAAATTCACCATCAGCGGCTCATCCTCCGGGCGGATGGGGCGAATGATAACGGGCGTGCCGTCCTGCATGGTCCACTTGTAGCTGTACCGGGACGGATACGGGCGGACGGCCAGCTTGGGCAACTGCTCTTCGCTGACTTCACCGCTGTGCAGAACCACGCGCGCGTCCAGAGCGATCATGCCTTCCGAAGAGACCAGCAGGGGGTTGATGTCAATTTCGCGGATCCGGCGCTGCTCGGTAACCAGCTGGCTGAAGCGCACCAAGAGCCGCTCCAGCGCGGCCAGGTCCGCCGCTTTCTGCCCGCGAACACCTTTGAGAGCGGTCCAGATGCGGGTCTGCTCCATCATCCGCCGGGCCAGCGTGGTGTTGAGCGGGGGCAGGGCCAGAGAGCGGTCTTTGTAAACCTCAACCAGTTGGCCTCCCGAGCCAAACAACAGGACCGGGCCGAACTGAGGATCAAAGCTGCTGCCCAGGATGATTTCGTAGCCATGGAACTGAATCATGGGCTGGACCGTGACACCGCCAAAATTCCCCGGGCCGGTTTTTTCCAGCACGGAAGTCTCGATCGCGTGATAAGCCTGCCGGACGGCGGCCGCGTCGCGAAGGCGAAGCTGGACGCCGCCCACATCGGTCTTGTGGGTGATGGTCTCAGAAAGGAGCTTAAGAACCACCGGGTAACCTGCTTTTTCAGCAAGCTCGACCGCCTCATCTTCAGTGGTCGCCGCAAAAGTGGGAACTGTCGGGATGCTGTAGGCCGCAAGCAGCCGCTTGGATTCGTACTCGTTCAGAAGAGATCGCCCGGACTCCTGAACATGCTGGATGACTTCCTGAACACCGGCGCGGTTGATGCCCTCTTCTTCGTTTTCCAGAACGAACGACGGCGTCTCATACAGGCCTCGCAGGTTGTAGCTGTACTGCCACATGTACTGGAACGTGCGGACGGCAGCGTCGGGATAAGGAAACGTGGGGATGTTGGACTTATTCAAGATTTCCTGCCCAGCGAGGATTTCCGTTCCGCCCATCCAGCTTGCCAGGATGGGTTTGCCCTTCAGCTTCGCAAAGCGTTTCAACTTTTCGGCGGTCTCCGAGGGATCAGTCATCGCCTGCGGAGCCAGGATGACCAGCAGGCCGTCGCTGTTCGAATCCTGAGCCACAATCTCAACCGCCTTGGCATAGCGCTCCGGTTCGGCGTCTCCGAGGATGTCGACGGGATTGCTGTGGCTCCAGTGGGGAGGCAGAATCGCGTTCAGAGACTCGAGGGTACTGTCCGACAGAGAGGCCAACTCTCCGCCATGAACGGCTAAAGCGTCAGTGGCCAAAACTCCCGGCCCTCCTGCGTTGGTCAGGATCGCCAGCCGTGGACCCTTGGGACGGGGCTGCTTGGCCAAGACTTCGGCCATCGAGAAGAGGTCGGCAATGCTGCTGACCCGGAGGACGCCGGAACGCCGGAACGCAGCTTCCAGAACTTCATCGCTGCCGGCCAGGGCTCCGGTGTGCGAAGCCGCGGCGCGCGCCGCAGCCTCCGTCCGGCCCGCCTTGATCACAATGATGGGCTTGGAAAGAGCAACTTCGCGGGCAGCGGAAAGAAAAGCCCGCGGGTCGCCAACCGACTCCATGTAAAGAATAATGCTGTGGGTATTCGGATCGTCGCCGAGATGGTCGATCAAGTCGCCCCAGCCCACATCCAGCATCGAGCCCACAGAAACAAACGCGCTGAAGCCCACGTGCTCTCGCAGGCTCCAGTCCAGGATGGCGGTGCAGAGCGCACCGCTCTGGCTGATAAAAGCGACGTTGCCGGCCTGGGCGCCGGTGCGGGCAAAGGTAGCGTTCAGGCCGGAAAGAGGGCTCATCACGCCCAGGCAGTTCGGGCCGATCAGGCGGGTCTGGCCGCGGCGAAGCTGGGCCATAATCTCCTGCTCCATCTGAACGCCCGCCGCCCCGCACTCCTTAAAACCGGCAGAAATGACGATGACGCCCTTGACCCCGGCATCAACACATTCTCCAACGATACCCGGCACCGTGTGGGCCGGAGTAATGATCACGGCCAGGTCGACGGGTTCGGGCAACGCTCCGATCTTCGGATAGGCTTTGATGCCCAGCACCTGGCTTCGCTTGGGGTTCACGGGATAAACCGTGCCGCCGAAAGGACTGCTGATCAGATTCCAGAGAAGGGTACGTCCAACGCTGCCCGCCGCTTCCGTTGCGCCAATAACGGCAACGCTCTCGGGTGAGAAAAAAACGTCCAGCGGGTGATACGCCTGCCGGTAAATATCGTGCGCGCGTTCAACGGTTTGCTTCGCCGAAGGTTTCATTGTATTCGCCATACTTGCCTTTCTATTTTGAACTTGCTCGGGAAAGCAATTCAAGTGCGCTGGCTTTTCGCCTTCGCAAACCTGAACGCCAATCCCGATCACTGCATTTGTTGTTGGAGACCCTTTTTAGGCGGAAACCGCGTTTCAGATGTGCACGGCCAGAACGGGGCTGGACCCTAACTGAATAACACGATGGGTGGTCGAGCCGAACAAAGCAAGATCGACCGCGTTGCGCCCCCTCACCCCCATCACCACCAGATCCGTCCCGGTCTCCAACGCAATCTGCAGGATCTGCTGATAGGGTTTGCCAATCCGGGCAGCGGCGTGGACTTTGCACCAGTCGCCTGCTTCGGGCGGCGCCAGATTCTCCAGCCTGTGCGTGACCTCGGCGACGGCCTTTTCCAGGTCGTCCGTCGGCGGCACATCCTCGAGAACGTGGAGCAATGTCAGTTCGGCATTGTACTCCATAGCCAGCGAGAGCGCGTAGGTAAGCGCGCGGCTCGAATAGTCTGAAAAATCCGTGCAGAAAAGAATTTTCTTCAGCCGTACCGGCTCCAGGCTGTCACCCGGCGTGACGAAGTCGTGCGTGGGCTTGCGAACCACCAGGACCGGGCAATGAGCTTTTCTCAAAACCTTCTCGGTCACCGATCCCATCGTCAAGCGGTCAAACCCGTGCCGCCCGTGGGTCCCCATCACAATCAGATCGACCTCCTGGCTTTCTGCAAATGTCAGAATGCAGTCAGTCGCGGTTCCCTTGTGCACAAAACGCTGGGTCTCAAACCCATCCGTCTTGCGCGCTGTTGCAAACTCAGAAAGTCGCTCGTCCGCGCGTGTTTCGAGGTTCCAGAAGACCTCGTTGATTGCATCCGGGAAAGCGTAGTAGGGATAGCTCGAAGTCAACGGCTGGACAACATGCTGCAGGAGCAACCTGGCCCCGTAATGTTGCGCAAGGGACTGCGCGTAATCATAAGCCTTAGCTGAATACTCAGAAAAATCCACGGGGCAAAGGATCTTTTCTATTCTCAGCATCGGCCCCTCCTTGACAAGCGCGCTGGGAGGAGCGAGTGCCCTCTTGGCTGGGGCTGGCTGGTTTGCCTCTCCTGCCCAGAAGCTAACCTGCACTCCTCGCAGCTTTCCTCCCAGCGGAACTTCAATCTAACAAACGGTCAAGGGACCCGCCGTGATCACGGTTACGAGTTCTTGTGATCTGGCTCACAGATTGGAGTAAAACATAGAATGAGAATTAAAAAGGAGGATTGGGGTCGGCAGAGTTGATATGATACCGGCGCGAAGGGGTGATGCTGGTTCCGGCACGATCCGCCCCCAGAGCAATCCCGGCTTGCAGGTTTGCGAGCTCTCACAATTTCTTCCCAGGGCCTGAAGCGGGGGAAAGGAGCAAGCCATGGAAAAGCCAAAAGTCATGGTAGCCCTGCGAGACACAGAAACCGCAGGAAGCCTCACAAAGCTTGGGTGTCAAATGGCCAGCCTGGCAGGAACCAACCTGATGGCTGTGCACGTAATCGAAGTGCCGCCGGGTCTGCCCATTGACGTTGAAGACCCTGTTTTCGAACGCCCTGGCGAGCAGGTTCTTTCGCTGGCCCGACAAGTTGCGTCCAACAACTTTTCAATGCGGATCACGACCCGGCTCATCAAGGCTCGGAATGCTGGCGAAGCGATTGTCGCCGAGGCAGCCGAGCACGGTATCGATCTCCTGATCATCGGGTACCACCGCGATCATGGTCTGGCTGAAACTCTGCTGGGATCGACCGTACAACACGTAACGCATCATGCCCCCTGCAGAGTGCTGGTTCAGGTCCCACCGGCCAAGGTCAAGGCGAAACCGGTTGTCGTGGGCGAGGCGAAAGCTGAAAAAGGCGCCGAAAAGAAGAAGCCGGAAGCCGCATAGTCCGTCAGTGTTCTAAGCAGTTGTTTCGACAATGCAGTGAAAACAGACGCGGTGCCGGCAGCGATTGAGGTTGCTGCTGCCGGCGCGGCGGAAACGGAGGGAGAGGAATATACATGCGACTATCACCGAAGGGCGTGGCATTTGCAACGGGACTGATCTGGGCAGGGGGGATTTTTTTCGTCGGGATTTTTAACCTTATCACCCCTTCCTACGGGGCCAGCTTTCTCCAAGCGATAAGTTCCATCTACCCCGGCTATCACAACTCCCGCACCTTTGTGGACGTGCTGGTCGGCACGGGTTATGCGCTGGTGGACGGCGGCATCGGTGGCCTGATCCTGGCGTGGCTTTATAACATCTTTGCGGGCGAGGCAAAGCAAGCGTCTTGATTCCTGCTGCCCGCGAGATGACATAGGCACGCTGTGCCAGTGTGCTCGGTGGGCGGAAATGGGGCACGAGGGAAGAGCTAAGGGACGGTGTGTCTCAATCGCAGCCCCATCGACTTGCCGACGTTCATGACCAGGAGACTCAAACACTGGCTGGTACTTCTCACGGGGTGGGGACTCATTGTCGTGGGCGTGGCAGGACTTTTTCTTCCTTTTCTGCAAGGCGTTCTGCTGCTCCTGATTGGCCTCTCGATCCTTTCTTCTGAATACGCGTGGGCGCGGAGGCTGCTCCACAAATTGCGCGAGCGTTTCCCCGGCATCAGCAGCCGGCTGGAGGCGGCGGGGGCGCGGGCCCGGGCGTGGCTGAAGAGGATTTTTTCTCCAACGTCTGGCAAGGCTCAGGGTTAGTAGCGAACGAGCGGAGTCTCCAGTCTGAATGCCGCCAGAATCACAAGAGCTTGTGATTCAGATCACCGCGGCCTTTGCGGCGCCGGTTGATCATAGGAACGTAAGGAGGATGGAAACAGGCGAAGACGAATCAGGCAATATGCAAAGCCTGGCAGCAGCAAGGCCAGAAGCTTCGCAAAGGCCAGCGACTTAACGCGGCTGCTCCGCTTGCCATCCTCCTGCGATGCCCGTCGGCTCAAATTGATTGGGCTGACGGGCTCGTGTGTTTTATAATCCTTCCTTGATGTGCTCCAAAACTCAATGATATGTTAGAAATATAAGTACCCTTCCGAGTGTACGAGTAAAGGGCATGGCTGCGAACGAAGGTCGCTATCGCACGCTTCTACAGATCGCGGATCTGATCGCACAGCACCGTGATCTGGCCGGCCTTTTTCAGGATTTGACACGCCACCTGCAAAGCGTTGTCAGCTCTGATTATCTCAACTATGCTCTCTACGACCCCGACCGCAACGTGATGCGGTTGAATCTAATCGACAGCGCGGCGCCAGAAAAGCTTCCTGATACTCTGGACATGCCCGTCGATAACTCGCACTCCGGCCAGGTGTGGCAAACACAGCAATTTTTTGTGCTGAATGAGGCTGTTACCGAAGCACCGTTTGAGCCGACCCAGCCAATTCTTCGCAAATACGGCATCAAGTCGTATTGCGTCATGCCCCTTTCGACCGCCCAACGCCGATTGGGAGCCTTGGGTGTGGCCAGCAAGCGGGAAAGTGCCTATACCAGGGACGATCTGGATTTTCTGCAGCACATTGCACAGCAGGTCGCGGTGGCCGTGGACAACGTGCTGAATTACCAGACCCTGCACTCCTATCTGGAGCAAATAGCCCGCCGACGGGCGGAAGATGAGCTGAAAGAAACACAGGCGCTGTTTGAACAACTCTTCGAGTCCTCCCCTGATGGCGTGCTGGTTACCAACTCCGAGGGACTGATCACGCGGGTGAACGCACAAACCGAGAAAATGTTCGGGTACGCGCGCTCCGAGTTGCAGGGGCAACACGTCGAACTGCTTATTCCGGACCGCTTGCGGGAAGCCCACGCACGAGATCGCGGCAACTATCAAGGCGCGCCCCTGATGCGCGCAATGGGCGCAGGCCTGGAACTTTTCGCAAAGCGCAAGGACGGAAGCGAGTTCCCCGTCGAGATCATGCTGAGCCCGATCGAGACCAAGCAAGGCCCGCTGGTGCTGAGCGTCGTCCGCGACATCACCAGGCGCAGGAAGGCGGCGGAAGCGCTACGAACCAGCGAACAGCAGCTCCAGAGCATTCTGGATAACTCGACCGCCGTGATTTTTGTCAAGGACCTCGAAGGCCGTTATACAAGAGTCAACAGGCGATTTGAGGAGCTTTACAATGTTGAAAAGGGCCAGGCCAAAGGAAAGACCGACTACGACCTCTTCCCGAAAGAGATGGCGGAGAACCTGCGCGCTAACGACCAGAAGATTCTGGAGGCCGCAGCTCCCCTGGAATTCGAAGAGGTTGTCTCCCACACCGGAGGCATTCATACCTACATCTCGATCAAGTTCCCATTGTTTGACTCGTGGGGACGCCCTTACGCCGTGGCCGGCATCTCAACTGATATTACGGAACGCAAGAAGGCTGAAGAAGCCCTGCTGCTGGAGATCAGCACGGTCCTGCTCTCCAATCTGGACGTTCGAGAGCTTTTTGCGGCAATCGCGGCGACACTCCGCCGGACCATGCCCCACGAGTATGCGACCTTGGCCCTCTATTCGCCGGAGACCAAGGAACTCCGCCTCTGGTCGTTAGAGCATGAACAGACGGAACCTGCGCTGCAAAGACTGATGCTCGCGCCCGCTCAGGAAGCCATGGCCGGCCACGTGATGAATTCGCGCCAACCGCTGGTGCTCAATGACGTTGCCAGCAGTCCCCTCAGCGCTCAGCTGGCAGGACGCCTCCGGGCCGAAGGCGTGAAGTCCGCCTGCTTCCTGCCTCTGATCACTCAGGACCGGGTGCTCGGAACACTGAACATGGTCAGCCGGCGCGAGGCAGCATTTCAGCAACATGTTGAACTTCTTCAGCAGGTGGCAAGCCGCATCGCAATCGCGCTCGACAACGCCTTGACTTACCGCAAGGTGGCGGAACTGAAAGAGAGGCTGGCGGAGGAAAAACTCTACCTTGAAGAAGAAATCCGTACCGAGTTCCACTTCGAGGAAATCATCGGCGAAAGCCCGGTTCTGAGGCGAGTCCTGAAGCAGGTGGAATCTGTCGGGCCCACCAACGCCACCGTCCTGATCCTGGGCGAGACAGGCACGGGCAAGGAACTGATCGCACGCGCGATTCACGATTTGAGCCCGCGCCGGGACCGCACTTTTGTCAAACTGAATTGCGCCGCCATTCCGACCGGATTGCTCGAAAGCGAGCTTTTCGGACATGAGAAGGGCGCTTTTACCGGCGCCATCTCACAAAAGATCGGCCGCCTCGAACTGGCCGACAAGGGCACCCTTTTCTTGGACGAAGTCGGCGACATTCCCCTTGAACTGCAGCCCAAACTCCTGCGCGCCTTGCAGGAAAAAGAGTTTGAAAGATTGGGGAGCACGAGAACTATTCCCGTCGATGTCCGCCTGATTGCGGCAACCAATCGCGACCTGGCGAAGATGGTCGCCGACCGGCAGTTCCGCAGCGATCTCTATTACCGCCTTAGAGTTTTCCCCGTCACGGTTCCTCCGCTGCGGGAGCGGGTCGAAGATATTCCCATCCTTGTGCGGTACTTTGCCCAGAAGCATGCCGAAAGAATGCATCGGCGCATTGAGATCATTCCTCCGGAAACGATGGAAGCCCTCGCAAAGTGGCGCTGGCCAGGCAACGTGCGCGAGCTGGAGAACATTATTGAAAGAGCGGTTATCCTCTCGCCTGGACCAGTGTTACGAGTGCCACTGGCGGAACTGGAGCTAAATCCCACGGAAGGCGACAATGGCGACGGGGCAACAACCCTTGAGGACGCCGAACGTGACCATATCGTTCGGATGCTGCGAGAAACCCGCGGGATTATTGGCGGCCCGAACGGTGCAGCCGCCCGCCTTGGCCTGAAGCGAACCACGCTGAACTCCAAGATGCGAAAGCTGGGAATTACGCGCGAAGAAATTGCCGATGAGTCGCCTGTGTGACGGCATTTCGTCAGCTGACCTGTCTAAGTCATCGCCTCTTTATCTGTGTCTCACGCCTTGTCCAGAACCCATCTGACAAGTCATGGAAATTAAAAGAGTAATCTCGATTTAGAAAATCGGGAGAATTGGAACGCAGAGTGCTTGCGTGTTAGTGGAGGTTGGAGTTCTCCTCCATTGAGAAGCTCAGAAACTATGGCTCACGAAACGGGAGAAACCAAAATGGCTGAACAAATCACAGCCCTTGTCGTTCACCGCCGAGACGAGGCTTTCCAGGGTCTGGCAAAGGTTCTAGGCCGTCTTGGCCTCGAAGTTGTCCATGCCCGGAGCTGCGAGGAGGCGGTCCGTCTTTTCAAGCAGTCGAAGCCTGTCGACCTGATTTTTGCGGGTGTCGAACTGCCGGACGGAGGCTGGACCGACGTGCTTATTCTTTCTGGGCAGTCGAAGACCTATCTGCCGGTGATTGTGGTTTCTCAGATGGTCGATATCGAACTTTATCTCGATGCACTCGGGAGCGGTGCGTTTGACTATATTACGCCTCCATTCGTGGCTTCCGATTTAGCCCATATTATTCGTTCGGCAATTTACAAGGAACTCGTCAGCGTGAAACAGAACCTGAGCGCTCAACAAGCGGTATGAACAACATCGTGATCTTGCGAAGAATGAAGTTCAGGATAGAGTACAAAACCTGCTGGAAGACGGCGGATCAGGACACTGTTCATCCAGACCCCGTTTCTAACCCACGTGCAGCCCTCGACGGGCCGCGCGCAGCTATTTATTTTACTGAGAAAGTGACGTAACGATTTTACATTCATTTTTTATACCAAAGGACGGTGAAAGATGCTTAAAATAACTTTCCGGGAGTCACCTGATAACACAACCGTGAAACTTGAAGGAAAGCTATCAGGACCATGGGTCGAAGAGTTGGAGCGAAGCTGGACGGAACACTCGCCAGAAGCTTCAGAAAATGTCACAATAGACTTATCGGATGTTACCTATATCGACCCTGAAGGGAAAAGACTTCTGGCTCGAATGGTAGACAAAGGGGTCTGCTTTTCTGGAACGCAACTTATGACTCGATATATCATTGACGAAATCACCCAGGCGGGCGTTCGTTCTGGAAGAAACGGAGGTTAAGATGCGATCGCCGTACGGATTAGAGCTGGTTGAAGACTGCCAGACCTGCTCGAATAAAGCCGACGGGTTCTTCTGCGACCTTTCTCCGGAAGGGCTCAAGGCCTTCGAGGCGATCAAGTATACGACCGCGTATCCTGCAGGAGCAGTGCTGTTTGTGGAAGGACAATCGGCCCAGGGAGTTTTCCTGCTGTGCAAGGGCCGGGTAAAACTTTCCATGACGTCCAGCGAAGGGAAGACTCTCATTCTGAGGATCGTCAAGCCGGGTGAAATCCTGGGATTGCATGCCACGGTTTCCGACACCGCTTTCCAGGCAACGGCGGAAACGCTGGAGCCGTGCCAGGTCAACTTCATCAAGCGCGACGATTTCCTGCGCCTGCTTCGTGAGCATGGGGATGCATCCATTCATGCCGCACAACAGTTGAGCGGCAGCTATCAGACGGCTTGTGAGCAGGTCCGGTCACTGGGATTGTCACAGTCGGCGCCTGAAAAGCTGGCTCGCTTCCTTCTGGAATGGTCCGCCAAAGGACAGCCGACAAAGCAGGGAATCCGAGTGAAATTGACCCTCACCCATGAGGAAATAGGCCAAATCATCGGGACGTCGCGAGAAACCGTGACCCGGACTTTGGGCGAATTCAAATCCAAGCACCTGGCGGAACTGAAGGGTTCAACCCTGGTGATTCAGAACAAGTCGGCCCTGCAAGGCTTCCTGGGCGGGTGATGTGGCCGCGAGCAGACGCAAGGCCAATCTCTGCGATCCCGAAAGCCAAAGATGGAGTTAATGAAGGGACGAACAGCCTTCAACACGGGGTCAAGCCCAACAAAAAGCCTCCGGCAGGGCCGAAAACAGAGGAAAGCGGCACAAGTGACGAGAATCACAATCACGGGTGACGCCGCTCACTGAACGGGTAATTCTCGCTAGGTAGACTAACCACAATAAAACACCGCCCGGGAATCCGCCCCAGCGGCCGACGATTTGCCCCACACGCGCCGTTCGATTCCCGGGCTTACCTCTTTATGGAAGCCTGCATACCCGATAGGTTGCTCCAAAACTTGACGAAAGTCAAGCAATTCTCCTCCCGCAGGTAAGAAACTATTCCTTTGGGTCCCAATTCCTTACCACAGGAACGGTGGTTTGCGTCTTCTCGCAATAGGACCACGGCAGGGCTCCCGGCAAACGGCATAGGCGAATCTCAGGCCCCCGGCGGATTGCCAGTCGAGATTCTTGAGCACATACTACGAGGATGCGAGCGCACACGTGCCTGTGAATGGCGACACTTGCTTCGGTGACACCCATCACTGCCTGTCCCTTGCCAGCCCCTATAGACTAGCAACAGTTTGAGGAAGGGCCAATGAAGGAAACCTACCCCACGACGGCCGGCAACCTAAGCCCCACCAAGCTTAGAAACCCTTTGCCACGCTTAGACCTTACGGCTTTGAAGGCCATTCAGACAATGAAGGTTTACCCGAAGGGATCTGAGTTTTTCATGGAGGGTCAATCTCCAGAAGGCATTTATATTCTTTACGCCGGCCGGGCCGAGTTGTCCATGGCGGACAACCAGGGCCGGAAGTTGGTTCTGGGACTGGCACAGCCAGGGGAGATCCTGGGATTAAGTGCAGTGCTTTCGGGTAAGTACTATGAGGAAACGGCTTCAGCGGTGGTTCCCAGCCAAACGGGTTTCATCAAGCGTAGGGATTTTATCCACTTTCTTGGCGATCATCCTGAGGCCGCGTTCTGGGTTGTTCAGTTGTTAAGCGAACAGGTGACCTCGACTTTTGAGCAACTCTCCTGCGTCAGGCGCGCACCTGCCAAGGAAATCCGGCAATAACTCCGAATACAAATGCTTTGCCTCCGGATGGCTACCCTCGCCGTTCCCATCCTGTCATTGAAAAGTCTTTTCCCGGCAGCAGCGTGCCAGCTTGCCGGTTTGGACGGGTTTCTTGCACAGACCGGTGCTCAACTTCAGTAGTGCCCTTCCTCCAGCCGTACTTTTCCGTGGAACACACGATGCACGTACGTGCTGTAAACGATCACGGCGATCATGCCGAAGGCATTGGCGATCAGCGATACGCGAAGCGCGTGCGGCGACGAGGCGGCATTATAGATGTTCAGGCTATAGCTTGGATTGAGTGTGGAAGGAAGAAGATTCGGGAAAACCGTCAGCGCGGCGGTCACCATCAACCCAACGATGACAAGAGTCGATGAACGGAAGGCGCCGCTGTTTCGATCCTCCGCGCGCGACAAAAAGCCCCAGACCAGGCCGGCCACAATGATGAAGGGCGCCGCCCAGCAGATAGGATGGAGTTGAAAGTTGTGGGGAGTTCCGGAAAGCGTCATAAACGTGGCCACCGTAACCACAATAAACATGACGACGACTGCCAACCAGAGCGCCCGGGACCACTTAACGGCCCGCTCGAACAGAGCACCCTCGGTTTTGGTTCGCAAGTAATTTGCCCCGTGCCAGGCAAGGAGCACCACGCTTAGGATTCCGGTAAGCAGCGCATAAGGGTTCAGCATCAAGGCGAAAGTTCCCTGGAAGTACCCATCCGCCCCAATCGGCAGCCCTCGCACAACGTTTCCTAACGCAACGCCCAGGAGCAAGGCCAGCAGAAGGCTTCCCACCCAGAAGCCGGCATCCCATAAGGCGCGCCAGAGAGGATCCTTCACCTGGCTCCGGAATTCAATTGAGACCCCGCGCAAAATCAGAAGCCACAAGACCAGCATCAGCGCCAGGTAAAACCCGCTGAAGCCCGAGGCATAGACGCGCGGGAATGAAACCACCATCATGCCGCCGGCGGCAAGCAGCCATACCTCGTTCCCGTTCCAGACGGGTCCGATCGAGTTGAGCGCGATCCGCCGCTCATCGTCTCCTTTGGCAATCCAGAGCGACAGGCTGCCAACACCCAGGTCGTATCCGTCCAGGACGGCGTACGCCGTCAACATAAGGCTAAGCACCCAAAACCAGGTAATGTTCATTGACTAAAACCTCCCTCCGCGAGGGTTCGATCAATCTTGTTTTCTTGGCCAGGAGGGCCCGCGTTGCGGCCCCTACGAATTGAAGGGCCTTTTGCCTCCTGCAATCATCAATCCATAAATAATCCGGCTCACGGTTCTGCCGCAAAGCTACGCGTGCGCCACATCCTGCTCCTCCGGCCCGCGCCGGATGATTCGAGCGACGAGAAAGAGAAAGAGGATGCTCAGCACGGCGTAGATCCCGGCAAAGCCCATGGTGGTAAAAATTGTTTCGCCGGCGGCAACGTTGGCGGACGTTCCAACCTTGGTCGTCATCAGGCCGTACACCAGCCAAGGCTGACGCCCGACCTCGGTCACCAGCCAGCCGGCCTCGTTGGCAATGTAGGGAAAGGGAATTGTCAGCATCAGCATCCAAAGAAACCAGCGGCTCGAATGGAGCTTGCGCCTCCACAGCAGAAACAGGCCAATCAGCATCTGGACGATGAAGATGGTCCCGAGCCCTACCATGATGTGATAGCAGTAATACGTCAATTCCACGGGCGGCCAGACGTCTCTTGAATAGCTGTTCAGCCCGTCGACGGTCGCATTGAAATTGCCATAAGCGAGGAAGCTGAGGAATTCCGGAACGTAGATGGGATCAATCAGCCTGCCCGTCTGCGTGTCGGGCATTCCAATAATCGCCAAGGGAGCTCCTCGCTCGGTTTCGAAAAGGCCTTCCATAGCGGCCAGCTTGGTGGGCTGATACTGGACCACGCTGGCGCCGTTCAAATCTCCGGTCGGAAAGAGCTGGGTCAACGAAAGGATGACGCCGGCGATAACCGCCGTCTTCACCGAAAGCTTACCGAACTCGTGGTGGCGATTGGAAAGCAGATAAAAGGCGCCGATGCCGCCGATAACGAAGGCGGCTGCGAGCAAGGCTCCATTGATGGTGTGGGCATATTCCCAAATGGCGTAAGGATTCAGCAGAACAGCCCAGAACGAAGTCAACCGGACGCCGCCCGAGGGACTCATGACATATCCTACCGGATGCTGCATCCAGGCATTTGTCGCCACAATGAAATAGCCCGAAAGCAGAGACCCGAAGGCGACGCCAAGCCCCGAAAGCCAGTGCAGCGTTCTTCCCACGCGCTTCTCGCCCGCCAGAAACATCCCCAGAAAACCGGACTCGAGAAAGAAGGCGTAGACGCCTTCCAGAGGGAGCGTCTGCCCGAACACCCCGCCGCCGAAACTCGAGAAGCGGCTCCAGTTGGTGCCGAACTCGAATTCCAGGGGAATTCCCGACACGACTCCCAGGGCAAAGTTGATGGCGAAGATCTTGGCCCAGAATTGGGCCGCATCGGAGTACCGTTTGTCCTTGGTCACCAGATGCAGAGTGGAATATAGAGCGATAAAGAATCCGAGCCCCATCGTGAGAATGGGAAACAGGTAGTGAAACATGACGGTAAAGGCAAACTGAATCCGGTGGGCAAAAACTGCTTCGTTCATAGACCCTCCCTTTGACGGACGAGGAGCAGATTCCTAGCCGACTGGCAAACAAAGATGCCGTTTTGTCCGGGGCAGGTCAGACGGGAAAACGATCGTGCATCCGAATGCTTTAAAAGGCGGCCGGGTTCCGCACCGCATCTTTGACGCTTAGATTACAACCCTGGAGCTTGTCCTGAGCGGGCAAGCTTCCAGCACTCCTGTGCAATCGCCCAGTCTTCCCGTGCAGCCACCACGGCCACACGGACGGCAGAATCCGGTTCTGCAATGTCGCAGTCAACCGGCGACTGAGCATTCTTCTGCTGATCGAGCTTGAGGCTCAGAAATTCGAAGCCGGCACAAGCATCAGCTCGTACCTGGGGCGAGTTCTCGCCGATTCCGGCGGTAAAGGCCAGAGCATCCAGGCCGCCGAGCGAGGCGATCATCGCTCCGATATGATGGCGCAAACGGTGAATGAAGGTTTCAAAGGCCAGCCGGGCGCGGGAATTTCCATTCTCGATGGCTGACAAGATTTGCCGCATGTCGTCGGACAGTCCCGATATTCCCAGCAGACCGGACTCGCGATTGAGAAGGTCCTCCAGCCGGTCGGCTGAATACCCTTCTTCTCTCAACAGATGAATCAGAATGCCGGGGTCGATTGTACCGCAGCGGCTCCCCATCATCAATCCCTCAAGTGGCGTAAAGCCCATCGTGGTATCCACGCTGCGGCCGTTCCTCACCGCGGCCAGCGAACACCCAGCCCCTTGAGCCGTTCCCAGTGCCTGAGCCGCGACCAGAATCCTGCTTTCATCAAAAAATTCCAGCACATGATAAAACCCTTTTCCTTGTTTCCCGATAAGATTTGAAGCCGGAATACGGACATTCTTAAAGGTGATCTCAGCCGTGGACATCATACGAACACCCATCTTGTCCCCAACATCTGTAGCAGATACCCCTTTTCGATCCGCCTCCACAAGAAAAAGGCTCATACCGCGGTGAGTCGGTTTGCACTCAGGATCGGTCTGGCAGAGAACACAGAAAAAGGAGGCGAGTTCCCCATTGGTAATGAATATTTTCGAGCCGTTTATCACCCATTCCTCCCCATCCGATTCCGCTAAGGTGCTCATGAAGGTAATATCAGAGCCGTGATCCGCTTCTGTGAAAGCACCCGCAGAAAGCATTTCACCCTCTGCCACCGGCGGCAGAAATTTTTCTTTAAGTTCATCGTTCCCAAACCGTAAAATGCATTCGGACCCGAAACCGGCGAGGATCAACGCACTGCCGATGGTGGAATCCCGGCTGCAAAACTCCTCGGCAACCAGAATATTCTCCAGAACGCCAAGACCCTGGCCGGAATATTTTTCCGGAAAGTGGATGCCGATAAAACCAAGTTCAGCGGCTTTTTTCCATATTTT
>JARRJI010000031.1:0-15637 GCA_037379595.1 Acidobacteriota bacterium
AGGCGCAAGATCTTGGGGGTATCACGATGCGAGACAAGACTACACGGAGAGCATTGTTCGCTCAGAGCGCAACGATGGCAGTTGGAGCTTCGGCGTTAGGGACCGCGGGCTTTGCAGGTTCGTGGGCTGCGGCGGGGCCGTCCAACGCAGCTTTCGTCCGATGCATGACCTGAACCGATCAGGTTAATGGCCCTCCGGAACGCTCCACCCCCCCGGCAAGCAAGAATCAATGTTCAATTGCAGGGCCAAGGGGCGCCATGGCGACGGTGATGTACGGATTGAAGATCTGGTCTTTGTGCGCCTGAGCGAATTTCCACATTCGTTCCAGCAAGTCACTCCGCACTTCAGCCAGGTCGGAGCCCAGTGGTGGCCATGGCACGTCGCGGCGGTTCTCCAGGCCCTTGCCTTCTTCCACCCGCGCGCGTGCCTGTTTCACGTCCGGAAACGCCAGATTCACCATTTCATGCGGATCCTGCTTCAAGTCGTAGAGCTCGTCATAATCGAATCCGTTGTAAACGTACTTGTAGTGGTCGGTCATGACGATCCGCTGAGTGTAGTAGAGTTCCACTCCGTTGAGCTGTTCAAAGACCGCCTCGCGCCAGTTTGAAGGTGTCTCCCCGCGGAGCCAGGGAAGCAGGCTGTCTCCTGACATTTTGGGAGGTTGCTGAACGCCCGCTGCGTCGAGAATCGTGGGAGCAAAATCGACCGTAGAAACCAACGCCTCTACCTGCCGACCCGGGTTTACGATGCCTCGCGGCCATCGAATCACGCATGGGATGTTATAACCTTCTTGAAAGCTCGGGACACCCTTAGCCCACAACCCGTGTGCACCCGCATAATCTCCATGATCCGCACAATAAATCACAACGGTATTTTCAGCCTGGCCTGTCTTTTCGAGAGCATCCAGCACCAGTCCAAACAAGGTGTCCTGCATGGTGAGCCTAGCCCAGTAATGAAGGATTGCCTGGCGAACCTCCTGGTCGCTCAACTGCTGCCAGTACTCGTAGCGCATCCGCTGATAAATTCGCGGTTTGTCCTCAAGCGTGTCACGAAAATTGGCTGGAAGGTAAACGGATTCGGGATGGTACATATCGACAAAATTCTGAGGGCCGATGTAGGTGTCGTGGCCTCCATGGACAGGGGCCACCATGAGACACCAAGGCTTATCGCCGCTCGCCAGCGATCGCAAGCCTTCGATACCGCGGCTGACAATTCCGTAATCCGGTGTTCCTTCGTAACCATGCGGACCTTTCGGTGGATAGGAACCGTACAACTTCACATTGCCCCAACCCGGCCGCAGCACTTCACCCGGCTTGCGCGGTCCATTTTCTTTCAGATCTTCCTGTGCCCTTGCCCAAGAGCTCGACCTTCGCGTCCTTCCTGCCACATAGACCGGGTTCCATGCCTCTTTGTGGGATGGGTTCAGGTTGGTCCAGCCGTAATCCTGCGGGAATCGATCTCTTGCCACGTGCCACTTGCCTGAAAAAACTAGGTCGTAGCCCGCTTGCCGAAGGGCCTGGCTAAAGAATGGAATTCCTGGGTAGGGGTTTGCGTGAATGGCTGTATCCGTATCGACATTGTTAAACACACCGTGCTCGCTTGGGTAAAGGCCCGTCTGGAAGCTCGCGCGCGAGGGGCAACAATGAGGTGCCGGACAGAACGCTCGAGGAAACGTTACGCCCTGCGACGCAAATCGCCGCACGTTCGGCATGATCGTCGGATAGTGGGGCAGCACGGCTTGCCCTTGGTGTTGTTCCTCCATGAAAATCAGAATGTTGGGCCGGTCGCCGGATTGCCGCTTCGAGGTCTGGCCTCCCGCGATTCCGGGCCTCAGGACGCCGGCGGTGGTCAATGCCGCGCCTCCCTGTAGGAATTTCCGTCGCGTCAATTTCTCCATCTCAGCCTCCTGAATGCCGCTGCTGCTCTCGTATGGACTACAGCTTTCGCGCCTGCAATCCTTTCCACGCCTGGCGATAGCCGCCGTCCGGATCGAAGGCGACGACGGTATAAGTGCCTGGCTCTCGCACCAACGGTGTGAACGAATCCCCTTTGATCCGAAGCGTGTAAACAACTTCCCCGTCGGGCTCTTCCTGAACCTGAATCACCGGATCTCGCTGGCCCGGCGTTTCAATCTTCTCCAGCGTCCATTGAGCACCGTACAAACCGTTATCAAGCTGCTTGAAGGTGACCGGCCAGCCTGGAAACGGCTTTGCACTGTGCCCGGACGGATCAACCCACCGCGGCCAGATCGCCACTTGCACCTCCCGCGTCCTGCGGTTGCAGCGCAGAATGGTATACCCGGTCGCGCGGTTCCGCAGGCCCTCGAGCCCGGAACCCGGGTACTGGTGCGGGTTGGCAGCCGCAAACACCGTCATGTGGTTCCCGAAACGGTCCTGATAATCGCCGGTGTTTCGCGTTCCGGGCAATGCGTTCTTGCCGGGCTGCACAGGAAACCAGCGGCGTGGCCACAGGTTTGAAATCGCCGGCGTGCAGACCGCGTAAACCCCGTCGCGAAATTCGTCCACACCGTATTGCGAGGTTGTGCCAAGGTGCTGATCGCCGCTCAGGTGCATAGCAAACCCTTTACGCCATTTCCGAATCGCATTGTTGCGGCCATGTTGCGGCCAGCCGTCCGAGTCGTGATCGGCCATCATCCAGTCATTCGGAGGATACTCGCCCACCGGTAGAATCGGCAGCTTAGGATCGATGTTGTCGTCCGGATTGCCTGTGGGCGTGGTTTGCAGACAGGCAAAAAGGGTCTGCGAGACGGCAAACTTCATCCACGCGCCGCCGCTCCAGTCCGCCCCCCAGTATTCAAGAAAATCGAGCTGGCGCTGGCCCAGCAGTTCTGCGGTGGGAACGTTGTCCTTCCGTGCGTCCCAGCGTGGGTTCTTGGGAAAGCCGTTGGTGATTTGCGCCTGAGGGCATTCGACCTTCGGCGCTGATTTCCACTTGCGGTCTTCGAGAATCGCGAAGCTCAGCCCGCCCCAGAGGAGGTCGGTGTAGTAAACCGTAATTCCCTGCTGCACCGGTGTCGGGTCAAAGGGATCCGGCAGGTGAGCGGTCTGGGTCCGCTGCGCCATGTTTACCCAGCGCGGAGGCATCTTGTAGCCGCCGGAGTCCTGCCCGGCATACCCGGTTTCCGGCAAACGCGGATCGGTTGGCTTTCCGCCGCATCCCCAGATATTTCCGTGGAACATGTCATGGTCATCCGGCATCGCGACCGAGGGAATCTCGCGCGTCAGGTCCTGGACGGCCCAGCCAAAGACATACCACTTGCGCAGGTAATCGTGCATTGAGGGCACCAGCAGTTCAGGATCGCGTGTCTCCATGACGCCGAAGCCGCCGACAGGCTCGTAAACCTGGTCGCCCGTCCACAGCAGCACATCCGGCTTGTGCCAAGCCAGGTTGTGCGTGAACTCTGAGTGCGGAAAGCCCATGTCCCAAATACACGTCAGCAGACCCACTGTGATCTCGTTTTTATCTTTCGGGTTCTTGCGAATGGCGCCTTCATACACATGCTGCCGGAGCTTTCCGCTCTCATCCGGCATGGCATAAAGGACGCGATAAGAGTGATCCCTCGTGTCGTCCCACGAAGGCACACGAAAAACTGCGTTCCAGGCATCGGGATCGAGGTCGGTGGTTGCAATTGTCTTCCAGCGATTCCCGCCGTTCCGGACCTGCAGCCGAACCTGCGTTGGCTCGCTGTCGAGCGGCGGAAACTGAGCGGAAAGTTTCAGCGTGCCTCGGCTCAGCGTGTAGAGCGTGAACAGAATCGGTCCGTAAACGCGTTCGTCATGCGCGTCGATCTTCGTGCCTTCCACCATCCAGTCGGCAAACCAGAAGCGCATCGTCCCACCCCGCTCCTGGCCCGGCGGATAGAAACTGTAACCGGTCAGTTTGCCGAGCGGTTGCGGCGTCGATTCGACCTTGCCGGAACTGCAAACCAGCGCCAGACCACCCTCCAGCCATTCTCCGGGGACCTGTCGTCTGGCTTCACCGAGGAGCCGTCCCTTTGAGTCTTCCGCGCTCAGCGTCACCGTGTATTCGCTGCCCGAAGGACGCGCTTGAAGGTCAAGGCGCAGGTCCTGATCGAGGCTTACTCGCGGCGCTGACGCCTCGACCTTCCCGATGAAGAGTTGTCCATCGGCGGTCACGCCGGCGTTCATTCCCCGGCCGTGGATCGCCCATGCGCGATAATCATCGACAAAGCTCTTGATGCCCACGCGGAAGCCGGCAAAACCTCCCTCAAGTTTCTTCGCGCCGCCTTCCGTCCCGCCGAGGGCTGCGTGGAACGGGCACTGGCCGGCGGAACTCGGGCCGTGTTTTTTCGCGTCGTCCTCCAGGCGCCCCAGGCGCACACTCATCGCAAGCGTTCCTGCGCGCGCCGCCACCTCACGCGTCAGCAGAAAAACGTTCCGATCGCCGCCCGGGCAGATACATTCCAACCGCCCTTGCCGGATGCGCCAGTCTTCCAACGGATTCGTCCAGTATTCCGGCCCTGCCCAGGGCCGCTCCGCCTTCCGCGGCCAGTCGCTGCGGAAAGCATTCTCGCCCGACCCTGTGGCGCGGGATGAGCCAAGCAGCGTCACGGCAGTTGCACCGAGCGCTGCGCCACTCGATTTTTTCAGGAATGACCGCCGGTTAATTCGTCTCGTCATGGGTTCGTTTCTCCTTATCCTCTGGAGTGGCCCGTTTCAATAAGAAAACGTGAGGCAACGTCGCTACCATGGAACTCTGGTAAGTCAGGCATCGCGCACCGGGAAGTCATCAAGTGCCTCGGAACCGCGTGGTGCTGGCGCCGGCCATAGCCAGAAGCCGGCCGGCTCAATCGGTGTCAATCCTTAGCCGGCTTCGATCATCCATGCAATCAGCCGTTCGCGCAGGCAACTCTCACTTCAGGCAGCGGGTGATCGCCGTCAGAACGGACCAGTCTCGAGCGATGTTTCCGGCCCGCGAGGTTCAGCAAGTCGTATGCATCGGCGGCACGATTGTACATCAGGATTCTGGGCGAGGAAAGAATTGCAACCGCGATTGAGTCTTCAGCGAGTGTCACCCGGCGTACACCAGGCCGAATCGGCGCAACAGCCTGGAAACAACAGAAACAAAAGCGGCACCGATCCAACTAATTCGAGATTTTTTACGGAAGCTTTCGCGTCCGATCCGTCGGGCTTGATGGGTTTGGGTCGATGTGATAGGTTAAAAGTACTTTTTCGAAAAGGATCAGGGAGCGCGATCTGGGCCGGGGGAATTATGATTCGGGCTTGGTCGTTTCAACTCTTGAAGTCAAAGAAGAGAGTTTTTCTCTCTCTTATCAGCCTGTTCCTCACTGCGGGAATTGTCCTGGCTGATGGAAACACGTTTACCATATCAGGACGCGTACAAACAGAGGATGGACAACGGCCGCCCAATGGTACAACTGTCAGGTTGAGCACACCGCGCGGCGGACTCGTTGCTCAGCGGCCTGTTGACACGGGCGGCGGATTCGTATTTGACGCCTTGCCCAAGGGAACGTATGAGCTGACTGCGAGTGCTAAAGGCTTTGAATCTGCGACGAAAGAGATTGATCAAAGATTCTGGATTACGGATGTCTTTGTCAGGCTTACGCTGACGGAGAATCGAATTCGTAAGTCCAAGCCAGGCGGTATTCTTCAAGCGAACAACGTCATCCCGGAGTCTGCCCGCAAAGAATACAAAAAAGGGAAAAAGGCCTATAAATCCGGGGACCTCCCGCGTGCTGAAAAGTACTTCGAAAAAGCCGTTAAGGAGCACGCCTGCTATCCGGAGGCTCAGGTTGATCTGAGCATTGTGGCAGGATTGCGCCACGAGAACGCGAAGGCCGAAAGCGCACTGCAAAAGGTTGTCGATTGTGATCCCGGGTTCCTTCCTGCTTACTTCCGGCTGGGCTTTCTTCTCAATGCAGAAAAGAGATTTGACGAGAGCGCTAAGGTGCTCCGGCGCGGCCTGAGTTACTCTCAGGAGGTCGGAGAGTTACACCACCAACTTGCGGTGGCGCTGGCAGGTCTGGGCAAGTACGCGGACGCCGAGCAGGAATATCTGAGGGTCCTTTCACTGGACAAACGGCCGTCTCCGCGAGTCCACGCTGAGCTTGCCAATGTTTACCTTCGACAGGACAAGTACGCAGATGCATACAAGCAGATGAAAGCCTACATCAAGGCTGCGCCCAAAGGTCCCCTCGCACCTGCCGTCCGCAAAAGCATGCGAGAAATGGAGAAATCCGGCGTGCTCGGGAGTGCCTCTCGGTGATCCTCGGTCACGCCCCAAGCCCACAAAGTGACAAGAGAAAAGGACCGGCTGTTTTCTCCCGGCTCCTTTTACCGGCGCGGGTGAAGTGACCCGAGCCTTTTATTTGCCAGGAGGAGTGACGCGGACGATGCCTTTGCCTTCCTCAATGGTCAGGAAATGATTGATGGGAGCTTTTCGGACCGTTTCGACCTGGCCGTCTGGCCAGTGCAGCTCGATCAGACTAACCTCCCGTCTCTTTCCCAGGCCGTAATGAAGCCGTAAGTCGTTTGATGAAAGGTAGCTCCCCCCAGTTCGAACCTCATCCCATTGCACAAGGTCCGCCGAGACTACCTTGACTCTTGCGCCGATGGCGTCTCGATTCATCCCCTTCCCAACGGTCTTGATAGTAATCCAGTTGTTCCGGTTTCCGCCGTCGTTTCGCAGGACGGTTGGCTTGCCGTCTAGGTTTTCGACAACCACGTCAATGTCACCGTCATTGTCAATGTCGCCAAAGGCTGCGCCGCGGCTCACGCGAGGAACCATCAATGCGTCACCGTGTTGTGCGGCAACTTCCGAGAACTTGCCCTCCCCGTCGTTATGAAACAGCAGTATACGCTGACGGTAGCGGGTTCCCACATCGGCATTGTCCACTTGAGGGTAAACGTGCCCATTAACGACCATCAAATCCGGCCAGCCATCGTTATCGTAATCGAAAAATGCATCTCCCCAGCCGAGATAAGGCCCCATGATTTTCCCAATCCCCGAAGTGTAAGTGGCATCGGTAAACAACGGCGGAGATATGGAATCCTGGCGGTAAAGAATGTCGTAGTCGTCCGAAAAGTGGCTGATGAAGATACCCAATCGGCCGGTATGCATGTAGTCGCCAATGGCAATTCCCATATTGGACTGCTCACGGCCCTCCGCGCTGACAGCTACGCCGGCGAAAACCCCGATGTCCGTAAAAGTCCCGTCATGGTTGTTGCGGTCGAGATAATTTGGCCCCACGTCGTGAGCTTCAAGAAGGTCCGGCCATCCGTCATGGTCCACGTCAGTCCAGACTGCTGTTAAGCCGTAGCGCCGTTGCGGATCTGAGACACCCGCCTTCAGGGTCACGTTGGTGAAGGTTCCGTCTCCGTTGCTATGAAAAAGCGCGTCGCCTGTTCCGGGCAATCCCGCCGGCCCACATTGAACTGGAACACCAAGATACTGGCAAAACTTTCCTTTCCCGAACTCGGGAAGTTCAGACAGATTGAAGTCAACGTAATTGGCGACGAATAAATCAAGCGCCCCGTCACGATCGTAATCCCCGAACGTTGCGCCTGCGGAATAGCGATGATCATCCACGCCGGCTTTCTCGGTCACGTCGGTAAAGGTCCCGTCGCCATTGTTATGGTAGAGATGATTGGCGCCCAGACAAGTGAGATAGAGGTCCTGGAAGCCGTCGCCATCATAGTCTGCGGCCACGACTCCATTTACCCAGCCAGGGTAAGCCAGCCCCGACTTTTCCGTGACATCCGTAAAGGTGCCGTCGCGGTTATTGTGGTAGAGGGCGCTTCGCGCGGACTTGGGATCGTTAGCGGTGGCTACGGTGAGCGCGTTGGTGAAATAGATGTCCAGCCAGCCGTCGTTGTCGTAGTCGAACAGCGCCACTCCGCCGCTCATCGACTCGACGATATACTTCTGTCCCGGTGCGGAATTATGCCGAAAGTGGATTCCTGCCTTGGCAGTGATGTCAACAAAGCCAACGTCTGCGGTCGCGCCCGCGTTACGTGGTTCCAGCAGCGGCGAAAATGGGCCGGAAAGCAGAAGCCCACCGAGCGATGCTAAGAATAACCTTCGGTACATGCCCCAGACACTATGATAACGCGCGGGAGAGGATGATTGTCGCTGGTATTTCTTCCCCCCGGTAACCTTTGGGGGTTAAACGAAAAGGGCGGCCTGTCGAGGGCCGCCCTTTCGTCAGGATGCGGTTGCCAGAGGTGTTAGAACCTGAACCTCATGGAGAACTGAATCACACGAGGATCATGCACGCTGGTAACCTGGCCAAACGACGGGTTCGTCACGGTCGTGTTCAAACCCTGAGGTTGTGTATGGTTAAACGTGTTGAACATTTCCGCCTTGAAATCAAGAGCACCACCCTCCTTCGACAACGGCAAGGGAATTCCGGAGAAGGTCTTGCCGAACGACATGTCGAAGTTGATGCGTCCCGGTCCGTACACAGTATTGACGCCACAGTTTCCGAAACCGCTGGAACCATTGACGCCAACCGGGTCAACCGGAGCGAATGCCGCCGTGTTAAACCACTCGTCAATTGACTGCGGTCCGTTGCTCGACGTCGCCAGACAATTGGCTCGAACCCCGCTTCCGATACCTGCCGGGTCGCCGGGGTTTCCAATTGTCACAGGCAGTCCTGTTTGTGCGATGGCAATGCCGGAATATTGCCATCCTCCCAACAAGAGCCGTTGTGCTCTCGATGTGGCGTTCCTGAAGAACGGGAGATTGTACACGTAACTAACCGTCAGCACGTGCGTCCTGTTCAGCGCCGAGTTGCCACGCTCCGCGCCTATATTGTACGCGTCGGCGATAGTCGTGAAGTCGCTTTGCCCGCCGCCTGTGCCGAAGTCGATCGCGTGGGAATACGTGTAAGCAACCGCCGTCGTCAAGCCGTGCCAATCTGTCGTCCGAAGCGACAGTTGGCCCGAATGATAGGCTGAGGAGACGGAGTTTTCCCCGTAGGTGAGGCCCGCGTACCCTGGGAAAGGACGAATCTGGTTGGGATTCTCCACTCCGCGCAGAGGGTTGTTATCGAGCGGCTGGTTGACATTCCTCTGGATACGCAGATCCCGGCCAAAAGTTCCCACATATCCGGCCTGGAGAATGATCTTGGGAGAAAGCTGGTATTCCAACATCGCGTTTGCTGTGCTGGTGTATGGAATCAGGTAATTGAAGTCGAGTGCGGTAACGTTCGCCGGGAAAATGGGAATCGCTCCACCGGCCGGCGCCGTTCCCGTTAAAGGAACCGTGAAAAACGTGGTGTCAAATGAGAAGGGAGGATTTGGCCACCCGTTGTAAACGTCGTTGCCTTGCGTCCTTTCGAAGAAGGTTCCGTAGCCGGCGCGGGCAACCAGTTTGTCGCTTAACTTATAAGCGAAACCTACTCGAGGCCCGAACGAGTTGTAGTAATTCTTCACCATCCCCCGGTCAATGCCGGACCCGGCAACGCGAATGCCATTGGTGTACATCTTGAAACCCGGAAGAACCAACGGCAGTCCGGACTGCGGTGGCGGAAGAGTGAAACCCGGCCCGTTGGGGTCAAGCTGTCCGGTAGTTGGGTTGGGGCTCTGGGCATTGGCAAAGTTGAAGTCGCCCGGGATAAAGTTCGACTGACGGTTATGCTGGTCATACACGTGGGGAATGTACTCCCACCTCACGCCGTACTGGATGCTCAGCCGGTCGTTGACGTGCCAGTTGTCGTGGAACCAGAACGAGTAAGCCCACCAGCGGGCGTGCCCTTTATCCTGCAGCGCCAACTCCTCATAGGAGAATGCGTTGCCGAGCAGGAAATCCGCATAATCGCTCCCTGCTGATCCGTTCACAGGCGACCCGGGAGCAGCAGTGGCGTTTCCGTTGAAGCTGAAGAGCCCCTGGGTGTTCCCGAAAATTACCTGGTTCTTGTTGCTCAACATCCCCAACTGGCCGAAGGTGAGAGTATGGCTACCCGCTACCTTCGTTAACTGCCATTGAAGCTGGTAGTTGTCATTGGAATTGTCCCAGGGCCAGCTCCCAACATTCAGGGCCGTACCCAGTGATCCCTGGAATTGGATGCCAGTCCTCCGGTTTAAGGCGTTTCCGGGAAAGATGCCACCCACATTAGTAACCCCGGCGGGGTTTTGAAAGTTCCCGGTGGGTGTCAAGTGAATCACATTGCCGTCCCAGCCGAACGAAGTCTCCATCACCGTGGTGGGGTTCATTGTCCAGGTCGCCTTAATGATGGCGCTCTTGGCAGGGTTCACGAAGTCCGTTCCAACGGTTGGATAGGAGGAGTTTGTCCACAGGCTGGTAGGCGTCACCTGATCGACCGACAATGCAATGAAGTGGCCCATCAGCCTCACGTTTTCGCTGGCGTCCACATCAACACGCAAAGTCTCCGTGCGCGTATCAGTCGGGTTAGCGAACGACGCAGTATATCGGTTTCCCGAAGTGTTGGGGAAGGGTATCGGTCCGCTTGCCGTGGCGCCCAGCAATGAGGCGTTCGAGTCGATCACACTGGTTGGAATAATGTTTCCCGGAAACGGCTGGCCCGGCGTCAGCCCCGCGGCGGTAAACTGAGCCGCCTGAGTTGAATTGATCGGCTGAGGAACAAAAATCGCTCCCGTGTCGTTGCCGTTGCCATCCGTCTGCCCAGTTAGCATGGAGGAGAAGTTGCCTCCCGCCTCTACCTGCGGCACGGCATTGGCGACTATTGTGGTGCCCTGGCGGAGCTTGTTCCAGTCCTGATCAAAGAAGAAATAAGCGTGGTGGCGGAGCCAATGAGAGCCCGGAACAAACCCACCAAGCTGATATCCCCAATTGTTGAAGCGCAGCTCCGGCTTCGATTGACCGGCGCGATTGGCGAAAAAGTTGGTTGCATCCAGAGCGTCGTTGCGGAAAAACTCATAAAGCTCGCCGTGGTACGTGCTGCCGCCGCGCTTGAGAGCAATACTGATCGTGCCTCCCGAACCTTGCCCCACGTGAGCGCTCGAGCTCGCGGTGTCTACGGTAAATTCCTGAAACGTTTCTTTGTTAGGCAGTACGGTAATGCACCCCCCGCAGCCGCGATCGTTGTTTTCCATGCCGTCGATCAGAAATCTGTTGTGTTGTTGGCGCGTCCCGTTGAAAGAAACTACCTGGGAAGAGTTGACCGGGACAGGCGCGTTGAAATCGGGCAGATTCCCCGAGGCCCCCGGCACAAGCGTCAAGAGCGTTGTGAAATTCGATCCATTGACGGGAATGTTCGCAACCTCTGTGCCCGTTACCGAATGGCTTACATCGGCTGATTGCGTCTGTAAGTGCAGGGCCGTAGCCGAAACCTCCACAGTCTGTGAGACTGCGCCAAGTTCCAACTTGGGATTGATCGCCACTGTCTGGCCGACGTGGAGCACGATGTCGGTGGTGGAATACGCTTTGAACCCCTGCGCTGAGACTTTCAGTGTGTAAGGAGTCCCTGCATTCAGTGCAGCCACCCTGAAGTATCCCGTACTGTCCGTGCTCGTCTTTTGGACCGTTCCAGTGGTTGTATCAACCACCGATACAGCTGCTCCGGGCACCGCCGCCCCTGTGGGGTCGGTCACTTGCCCTGAAAGAGTTGCCGTTCCCTGTTGCCCGTAAAGCGAACCGCATAGAGCAATCCCCACAAGGAACAGACAGAAAGTCACAAAGGAAACTATTCTTCGAACCCCCATGCGTCATCCTCCGAGCAAACGTTCAACCCTGAAAACGCTTGCAGTTAGGTTAGATAGACTCTTAACCCGACCAAAGAAAACCAGACGTTAGTCCCAGTTCAGCTTATGTTTTTGTGATCGATCCAAGACTCCGCGACCCAGCGCTTCCTTTTTCTGGATACACCCGCACCCTTACCCTTGTCAACAAAAAAGTCGAAGAATTCCATTATTCATAATATTAGAAAAGCATTAGTTTTCCGTTTTGCGCAGCCTTGCTTCTTGAAATGCTCTCTTCAGGGCCCAATAATAATGGAATGGTGGGAATCAGCTTAAGGGCCGGGAAGAAATGGCTCGTGCTGGCATTGCTGAGTCTTGTTTTCCTGCCTTGCTTCGGAGCCTCGGCCCCGGCACAGCAGCGTGAAAGTCAAGATGCTTACCAGAAGGCCCAGGAACTCCAGAGGGAGGGCAAACTTCAGGAAGCAGTTCAAGTTTACAGAGACCTTTTGGAGCGTCATCCGAACGACGTTCCCGCCCTGAATGGCCTTGGCTCGGCGCTGGTCAACCTGAAGCAGTATCGCGAAGGAATCGCTGCTTACGAAAAGGCTCTCACAATCAGGCCGGGGTTTCCCGCTCTCGAACTGAATCTGGGTCTCGCCTATTTCAAGGCCGGGGATTTTGAGTCCGCCATCAAGCCGCTTCGACAGGCCGTTGCGGCTCAGCCCAACAACATCCGGGCAAGACTCCTCCTGGGGATGTCCCTCTTCGGTACCCACCATTTTGAGGAGGCCGCAGAGAATCTCGAAGTCGTTGCCCACGAGCAGCCCAATAATAGCCAACTGCTTTTTACCCTCGCGCAGTGTTATCTGGGGAGCAAGCGGAAGGAACAGCGCGAGAAGGCGATGGGCATCTTCAAGAAGCTGGAGAAAGACAACCCACACTCAGCGGCGGTTCATATGCTCATGGGAGAAGCCCTGGATGCTTCGGGAAGATCTCAGGAAGCCATCCGCGAATTCAAAATCGCCGCCAAGACCAAGCCGGTTCCCCCGCAAGTTCACTTCGCCATAGGCTATCTCTACTGGAAAACCAAGCGATTCGACGAAGCAGAAAAGGAATTTCAGCTGGAGTTGGAAGAAAGTCCTCACGACGCAAAAGCAGAAGCCTATCTTGCCGACATCTATGTTCATCGCCGGGAATTCCAAAAGGCTCTACCTCTGTTGCAGGAGTCGTGCAAATTGGACACCCGGATTCGTATCGCCTTTGTCAACCTCGGAATTGTGTACACCCACACCAAAGAATATCCAAAGGCCATCGAAGCCCTTAAAGCGGCGATTCGGCTTGACCCTTCACAGACCGATGCCCACTACAGCCTTGCAATGGCCTACTACGCCTCAGGGGAAATGGCGGAGGCCAAAAAGGAACTCGCGATAGTAAGGGGTCTCAACAAAAAGAGCGACCAGGACCTCATTCAGAAAATTTCCGGCCCTTCCTCGTCTCAACCGCCCAGCAAGCCCTGATGCCAGGGTCATCTTGCCCGCCGCAACCGCTTGGAGTAGCCGAATTGTCGTCAGAATTGGCAGGCGATTCAACAACCGGATTTTCGACGCCTGTATAGAACATGGTGCAGGACTGGTTTTTTCCGGCTTGCGCCGAGTAACTACATGGCATATGCTTGCACTACTTATTCACCAAGGTGAGACAATGACCAGCTTATCAAAACTCTCCAGAACTGTAGTGGTGCCTTCGTTCATTCTGCTTTACGGAATCCATCTCATGGCCGCCGGTTCCGGAGCACAGCAGGCCGGTGCTCTGTATAAGAACCCGGCGCTGCCGATTGCAGAACGAGTGAATGATCTGGTTTCGCGGATGACCCTCAAGGAAAAGGTTCTCCAGATGCAGCACACGGCTCCGGGCATTTCCAGGCTCGGCATTCCGCCCTACGACTGGTGGAACGAGGCGCTGCACGGTGTTGCGCGTTCGGGCCACGCCACCATGTTTCCGCAGGCCATCGGAATGGCCGCCACGTGGGACACCGAACTGGTGCACCAGGAAGGCCGCGTGATCGCCACCGAAGCGCGGGCCAAGTACAACCAGGCACAGCGCCAGGGCAACCACAGCATCTACTTCGGTCTCACCTTCTGGTCGCCCAACATCAACATCGTCCGTGACCCGCGCTGGGGGCGCAGCCAGGAAACTTACGGCGAGGATCCTTTCCTGACCACAAAGCTCGGTGTGGCTTTCGTAAAAGGGATGCAGGGCAACAATCCGAAATACCTGGAAGTAGTGGCGACACCCAAGCACTTCGACGCCTATAGCGGTCCCGAACCTCTGCGGCACGGCTTCAACGCCCAGGTTTCTCCGTACGATCTCGAAGCCACCTATCTGCCAGCCTTTCGAGCCACCCTCGCCGACGCTCATGCGGACTCCACCATGTGCTCCTACAACGCGGTCAACGGCGTGCCCGCCTGCGCCAATCCCTTCCTTCTGCAAAAAATCCTGCGCGACGACTGGGGTTTCCATGGCTACGTCACCTCCGACTGTGGCGCCATCGGCGATATCGCCTTCGGGCACTTCTACACGCCGGACCTCGAGCATGCCTCCGCCCGGGCCGTCAAGGCAGGAACGGACACGACCTGCGGCAACGAATACGTCACGCTGGTCAAGGCTGTCGAGCAGGGCCTGATTCCGGAAAGCGACATCAACCGCGCGGTAAAAAGGCTGTTTACGGCGAGAATGCGCCTGGGGATGTTTGACCCTCCGGCGGACGTTCCCTTCAACAAGATTCCCATGTCGGAAGTCGACTCCCCGGCCCATCAGCAGCTGGCGCTGCGGGCGGCGCGCGAATCGATGGTGTTGCTCAAAAACGATGGCATCCTTCCTCTGAAACCGAGTGTGAAGACCATTGCCGTGATCGGACCCGAAGCAACGTTGTTGCGATCGATCGAGGGCAACTATCATGGCGTGGCACTGCACCCGGTGCTGCCGCTCGACGGCATCATCCACCAGTTCAACGGCAAGGCGCAGGTTCATTACGCCCAGGGCGCGCCGCTGGTTTCCGAACTGCCTGTTCCAGTCCCACGCACGGCCTTTCACCCGGCTGGCGAATCCTCCGTTACCGGGCTCAAAGCCGAGTATTTTTCGAACACGAATTTTTCTGGCAAGCCAGAAGTTACCCGCGTCGATCCTTCGATTCAATTTGATTGGAACGTTGCTGCTCCCGCGCCCAAAGTCCCGATGAAAAGCTTTGCTGTCCGCTGGAGCGGCACTCTGACACCTCCCGGACCGGGCGATTACCTGTTCACGCTCGAGGAGCCTCATTGCTACCCCTGCCAGGATCACGAGAGTTTCCGTGTTTATCTCGATGGCAAACTCGTGGCTGAGGGTTCGAGCTTTAATCGCCATCCGGCGCCGCCATCGTTCCATGTCGATTTCAAAAGCGTCAAGCCACATGCTATCCGCGTAGAGTACACACATAACGCGCCGCTGTTTGGCGCCGGAGTAACCCTCGCCTGGAAACCGCCCGTCAATGTCCTCCTGCAGCAAGCCGTGAAGACAGCAGAGCGAGCCGATGTGGTCGTGGCTTTTGTCGGACTCTCACCGGACCTCGAGGGCGAAGAGATGCCCCTCGACATTCCCGGTTTTGATGGTGGCGACCGCACGACGCTGGGCCTGCCGCCGGTCCAGGAGAAACTTCTGGAGGCCTTAGGTGCGACGGGCAAGCCCCTTGTGGTGGTGCTCATGAACGGCAGTTCGCTGGCCGTCGACTGGGCCCGGCAGCATGCTGCCGCGATCCTCGAGGCGTGGTATCCGGGCCAGGCCGGCGGCACCGCCATCGCGGAGACCCTGGCCGGTTCGAACAACCCCAGCGGAAGGCTGCCCCTGACCTTCTACACCTCCGTCGCTCAGCTGCCGACCTTTTCCGATTACTCGATGCGGGGCCGGACCTACCGCTATTTCCACTGGGACCCGCTCTA
>JARRJI010000032.1:0-19649 GCA_037379595.1 Acidobacteriota bacterium
GCAATAGAAGGGTGGCGGCACGCCTCGTTCGATAACGGCGTTCGAGCCACCACATCAGCAGGCCAAGAATGGCGAGGATAAGTGTCCAGGGACCAATAATGAGTTTCAGGTCTTCGACGTAGTAGCGCGCGGAAATCAGAAAACTTCCGTCGGTTGGATAACGAAAGCCGGTCGTCGCAACCTGGTAAGCGTACACGGCCTGGGCGGAATAGGGGCCGTTATAGAACTGGAGTGGATTGCCATAGCTGTAGGCATCGTGGAACATCCAGATGGCAGGCCCCGCGCCCGCGATTGTTGAAAACAGGGCGGAATTACGGAAACGCACACGCCATGAGTCCTTCCGCGCCAGCAGGACGAACAGCGCGGCCACCGGCAGAACATACCACTCGCCGTAGCGCGTCAGCGTACCGAAAAATGCCGCAAGACCAGCGCCGACCACGCAACGTGTCTGGCCGGTCATCTGAAATCGAAACAAGCCATAGACAGCAAGGATGGCCCACATGATTGCGAGCGGTTCCGTCATGGGCGTGCTTGCCAGATAAAGCATGCTGGGGCAGATCAGAAACGCCGTCAGCGTCACAAACGCTGCAGAAATGCTGCTGTTCATCTCAAGTGCCAGTCGAAAGAGAAACCATGCACTGACACAAAGGGCGGCTTCCGAAATCAGGCTTCCAGCCAGACCGGTACGCCAAAGATGACTGCTGATCGCCAGGGGTGCGGCCAGCAGATGGAACATCGGCAGCCAGGCGCTACCGATCTCCGGATAGCCGGGTGTCAGGGAGTCGAAGAGCCGCCGGGCGGCCTCCATGTGCGCAAGGGTGTCACCGTAAAGCTGGGTCAAGCCCCTCGCGTAAAAGAAGTGGAGACTTCCGAAAGCCACTGCAAGAATAACGGCCCATAGAGCAACCGTTATTCTGGCAGGCAGGACAGGATACGACCAAGGTAATGAGGAATCGGCGTGAGGCCGCTCAGACATCAAATTGGGTCAGACGCGTAAATTCGCGCACACGTTCTTCGATTTCCTGAGGCGTGAGTCCCAGGAGACGTTTGAGGCCGAATTCTTCAACGGCGAAACTGGCCATGACAGACCCGTAAACCACGGCGCGCCGCAGGTTGGCTTCAGAGAAGTCGCCCGTCCGCGCGACGTGGCCCATAAATCCGCCGGCAAACGAGTCGCCCGCACCGGTGGGGTCCTTAAATTCATCCAGCATAAAGGCAGGCGTGGAAAAGATCGAACCATTGTTGAACAGACTGACGCCATGTTCGCCGCGTTTGATCACAACGATCTTCGGACCCATCTTCTGGATTTCCGTGGCGGCTTTCCGAAGGTTCTGACATCCCGACAACATGCGAGCTTCTCCCTCATTGATGACCAGGGCGTCAACCTCGCGGAGCGTCTCTTTCAGATCACTGAGACTGCCTTCAATCCAGAAGTTCATTGAATCGCAGGCCACCAACCGTGCCTTTGGGAGCTGGCGGCGCACGTGGAGCTGCAATTTCGGATCAATGTTTCCCAGAAAAACAAATTCGCTTGAGGCGTGCGACGCAGGCACCTTGGGGCTGAAATTCTGGAAGACATTGAGCTGAACGTCGAGGGTTCGCGCATCGTTCATATCGCCAACGTATTCACCGTTCCAGCGGAAAGTCTTGCCCGGAGCGTGCTCAAGTCCCGTGGTCTCAATCGAGCGAAGGCGGAAGGCCTTGAGGTGCTCATCGCCGAAGTCGTCGCCTACCACCGCAATCACTTTGACCGGGCTAAACCAGCTTGCCGCAACCGAGAAGAAACTTGCCGACCCGCCTAGGATACCGTCAACTTCCCCATACGGCGTTCGAATGGAATCAAAAGCTACAGAGCCAACCACTAGAAGCGACATGAAGACTTGTCTTTCCCTCCTTCTTTTCGAATCATAACAGTAACACCAAGTTTACTTGAGATATTTCCCTACGAGCAAGCCCAACCTCTTCCTGGCCTGGGGTGAAATCTTGCGGCGGTCCGTGAGGATCGCATGGGCAAGCGCCGATCCGCACTTGCAGCTACGCTGCTTTGGCAGGTGCTTGAGGCTGGCCCGCAGGATCTTTTGAGCGTTCTCGACGTTGCGGTTGAGGTACTCGACAATCTGGCCGGCCGTGACAGCTTCGTGCTCAGGATGCCAGCAATCATAGTCTGTAACCATGGCCAGTGTCGCGTAACAGATCTCGGCTTCGCGGGCGAGTTTTGCCTCCTGGAGGTTCGTCATTCCAATAAGATCCATGCCCCAGCTTCGGTAGGTATTCGATTCCGCCTTGGTCGAAAACGCCGGGCCTTCCATGCAAACGTAGGTGCCGCCTCGATGGACGGTGACCTTTGCATCCGCGCAAGCCTGCTCCAGCGCATCCACAACCGTCGGACACATCGGGTCAGAAAAGGACACATGGGCCACAAGACCACCGCCGAAGAAGGTCGATATGCGCCCGCGTGTCCGATCGAAGAACTGTAACGGCAACGCCATGTCCATCGGCCGGAAGTCCTCGCGCAAAGAACCGACGGCGCTGACCGAAAGGATGCGCTCCACACCCAGTTTCTTCATCGCATAAATGTTGGCGCGAAAGTTGATTTCAGAGGGGGTGATGACGTGCCCTCGCCCGTGGCGCGCGAGAAAAGCAACCCGGCGGCCGTCAACGACGCCGATGCGAAAAGCGTCCGAGGGTTTGCCGAACGGCGTGGTCACGCGCACCCACTTGCCGCGGCTGAGGCCCTCCATTTCATAAAGCCCACTTCCACCAATAATTCCGATCTCTGCTTGAGCCACTCTTCCTCCTCCACTTCATTGGACTTTCACTTATGTTACTGAAACGGGCTGAAACGCCAGTTTGCCCTCGCCTTCTTTCAGCACGCCCCATGGAGACTCCGCATCGTGCGGGAAGACGACCAGCACGCGCTCCCTGGCCAGTTGGGGCAGCAGCCGTCTTTTTGACGCAAGGGTTTCCATCGGGTAAAGATCAAACGCCATGATCCACGGATAAGGGATGTGTACGTGGGTGGGGACCAGATCTGAAATAAAGCACGCCCGTTCGCCTTCGGATTCAATCCATACACATTGCAGATCCCGTACGTGTCCCGGAGCCAGCTCCACTCGAATGCCGGGAACGATTTCGCAGGCGCCTTCGACAAACTCGGTTTGGGACTCCGCCGGAACAAACCACTCTCCCAGATAACTTGCGCGGTCACGCTCGCTCGGGTGCAAGGCGTGTTCCCACTCCGCGCGCTGGACAAAATACCGAGCCCGCGGAAATGTAGGCACGATCCGAGTGCCGTCCCGACGCGTGTTCCACCCGCAATGGTCGAAGTGCAGATGCGTGTTGATGACGATGTCGATGTCTTGCACGCCCAGCCCATGACGGTAAAGCTCATCCAGCAGAAGTGACGAATGGTTGACTTTATAAATATCGGCGTGTTTAGCGTCGAATTTGTCCCCGATCCCCGTCTCAATCAGGACGTTGTGCTTCCCAGTCCGGACCAGCAGGCACGTCAGCCCCAGCCGGATTCGATTGCGCTCGTCGGCCGGCAGCTTCTTCTCCCAAAAGACCTTGGGTACAACTCCAAACATCTGTCCGCCGTCCAGGCCGAACGTCCCATCCGACAATGCATGAATTTCAAACGCGCCCAGTTTCATCTGTCTTCCTGTACAGTCCCTTATTTAGCCTCAGGTTCTTCAAGCAGCTCAATCAGAACGCTCGCCGTGCTCGAAGGGTGTAGGAACGCAATAGACTCGCCTCCTGCACCCTCACGCGGACTGCGATCGATCAGGCGCAGCCCCCGGCGCTCAAGATCGTTCAGTGTTCCCTGCAGATCATCCACGGCCAGCGTCAGGTGGTGAATGCCCGGTCCCCGTTTGTTGATGAAACGGGCAATCGGCGACTCGGGTGAAGTTGCCTCGAGCAGTTCAATGCGGCTTTCTCCAACCCGAAAGACAGCTACGCGGACCTTCTGATCTTCGACTTCTTCCTTCGAGTCAGGCGGATGGCCCAGCAGCAACTCAAACACCGGAACCGCCTTTTCGAGCGATTCCACTGCAACACCGAGATGATGAATTCGCATTTCTTCGCCCCGTCAATTCAACCTTGTCGCCGAACTCGGCGAAGCATCTTCGCAGCAATGCATGGCGGACGTGTAGCCGCATCAACTGTGTTCGGAACTGACTCCCGATGCCTCCATCATTTCTTCAACGATGGAATGCGGATCGCGCCGGCGGGCCAGAATTGCCTCTACATATTCGCCGATTTTCTCTTCCTCGAACTGCTTCCCGGCAACTTTTTCAAACAGGCTCTGCCGAAGCAGTTCCAGGAGTTGCAAGCGAGTGTTTTCACGACGGCGGCTCAACCCAAGCGCGCTTTGCTCAGTTGCCGCCCGGAACTTTTCCAACTCCGAGCAAAGTTCGGATATTCCCTCACCCGTGGTTGCCGTCGTCTTCACAATTGCAGGCTGCCATGGAGCCGGCTGGGGGGTGACGGAAAGAAGAATATTCAACTCGCGCTCCACGCGCTCTGCGCCAGGCTGGTCGGCTTTGTTAATCACAAAAAGATCAGCAATTTCCATCACTCCTGCTTTAAAAGTCTGAACGTCGTCCCCCATACCGGGCACAACGAGCACCACAGTGGCATCGGCAAGTCGCGCAACCTCGACTTCATCCTGCCCCACACCGACAGTCTCAATAAAAACCACATCGTAACCTGCGGCATCAAGGACCAGGGCCACATCACGCGCGGCGGGAGCGAGACCACCCAACTGTCCCCGCGTCGCCATGCTGCGGATGTAAGTGCCCATGTCCGTCGCCAGAGCCTGCATGCGAATCCGGTCGCCCAAAATTGCTCCGCCGGAAAATGGACTGGTAGGATCGACTGCGATGATCCCCACGCGTTTCCCGTTTCGCCGGTAGTCAACGGCAAGTTTTTCGAGCAGCGTGCTCTTCCCTGCCCCCGGCGCCCCGGTAATGCCAATCACGTAGGCCCCGCCTGCCTTGTGAAAAAGCGCGCGCAGCAAAGCAACGCTCGACGGGTCTTTTCTTTCAATCAGCGAAATGGCCTGTGCAATTGAGCGGCGCTCGCCTGCGCAGATTTTCCCAATCCATTGTTCGAACGATATTCCCATCAAATTATCAAGCGGGGTACGCAAAGACCAGTCTCAATAAGGTGCCGCTACATCGGTTCGCCAAGCGATTCGCGAGCGATGATCAGCCGCTGAATCTCGCTGGTTCCCTCTCCGATCGTACACAGCTTAACGTCTCTGTAAATCTTTTCCACGGGATAATCTTTGATAAATCCGTACCCGCCGTGGATCTGAACTGCTTCGCCGGCAATCCTGACTGCGATTTCGCTGGCAAACAATTTGGCGATGGAACTTTCACGTGTCACCCGCTTGCCTTGTGTTGCCAGGGCGGCGGCATGCCACGTCAGCAGCCGCGCGGCTTCAATTTCGGTTGCCATGTCGGCAAGTTTGAATCGAACCGCTTGAAACTTGGCGATGGGCTGGCCGAATTGTTGCCGCTGCCTGGAGTAATTCAGCGACGCTTCAAACGCGCCTTGAGCCATGCCCAGAGATAAGGCAGCGATGGAGATTCGTCCTCCATCGAGGACCCTTAAGCTGTCAATAAATCCGTGGCCTCTTTCACCGAGACAGTTTTCTTTGGGGATCCGGCAATCTTCAAAAATCACTTCCCCGGTATTGCTGGCCCGCATGCCGAGCTTGCTTTCCATTTTCCCGGGCCGGAAACCCTGCGTTCCCTTTTCAACGATAAAGGCTGAGATACCGTGCTTGCCTTTATCCTTGTCAGTGACGGCCATCGCCACACAGATATCGGCGTAATGACTGTTGGTTGTAAATGTTTTCGCACCGTTGAGAATCCATGTATTACCTTGAAGTTGAGCAGTCGTTCTGGTTCCGCCCGCATCCGAGCCGGCTCCGGGCTCCGTCAGGCTCCAGCAACCCAACTTCGCACCCTGCGCCAAAGGAAAAAGGTACTTCCTTTTTTGCTCCTCGGTTCCCGCAAGGAAGATGTGATTGACGCACAGTGAATTGTGCGCAGCCACGACAAGCGCAACGGAAGCGTCCACCCTGGCAAGCTCTTCGATAGCAATGGCGTAAGGGATGTAGCCGAAGCCTGCCCCTCCGTATTCGGAAGGGATTGTTACGCCCATCAGTCCCAGTTGGGCCAGCTTCGGCAAGAGCTCGAGTGGAAAGTGCTCGGCATCATCCCACTCACGGACGTGAGGACGCAACTCTTCTTCAGCAAATTCTCGAATCGAACTTCGAATTTCACGCTCTTCATCGGTCAACTCGAAATCCAGCGCGCACCCCCTGCCGATCTCTTCGCACGTTCAATTCACGGCTATTCTAACATGGATAGGCATGTCGCACGGGGCGTTGGACAGCTGCATATACCAGCGGGATTGAGCAGTTCGTATCACGAGTTTCTGTGCTAACATTCATTTCAACGATCAATGAAGACTCGCGGATACCTTATTCTCGCAGTTTCTCTGGTGATAGCCGCCAACGCTTCTGGTTTCGCCAAGTGGTTCCACGGCAAGTCGAAGAAATCAGATAAGCAGGGTTCAACATCCGTCCTTATCGTTGATTCAGGACTCGCCGGTTGCAAAGTGGACATTGATGGAGTGGGGGCTGGAATAACCGACAGCAAAGGAACCTTGCTGATTGAAGGTGTGGAAGCAGGAGACCATTACCTCCATGTCCAGTGCCCCAAGCAGCGGGAGGTGTCCTATTTCATATCTCCGCAGCCGGGGCAGAAAATGCAGATGGATGCTCAATCCGCGGCGACAAGTTCGCATGCCCCGGAAGTCAGCCCGCTCGATTTCGCGGCGTCAGAGATGGAACTGCGCCACATGGTTTCACAGGCTAGTCAGCTGAGAGCAAGCGGGCGATTTAAAGAAGCCATTGAGGCGCTTCGGAAGGCAACCGTGCTTGACCCGAGAAACAGCGATTTACACCGCGAACTGGGAATTACTTTCCTCATGATTCATGACTGGGAACGGGCGCGAGTAGAAATGTTGGAAGCCATCCGCCACGACCCGGGCAACGTCGACGCGCACAGTGGCCTGGCCTATGCACTTGAGAAGCTGGGAGACCTCAACGGCGCGCTTAAGGAGTATCGGCTCTGCACCAAAATGGACCCGCACGACACTTCGTATCGAGACCACTACGTTGAAGTTCTGGGCTTGCTTTACACCCAGCAGAAGCAGAAGAAACACTGAAGTCTAAGTACTCGGGCCGCGACTCTGTATACCCCAACACGTGGCCGTACTGTCTTGCAGTAAGTGCCCTTCCAGTTCAGCCTTTCGCGGCGCCTTGCGCCACTGTAAGAATATCGCGCAGTGCACTGAGGGCGAGTTCGCATCCGGCGCGGTCAACATCGCAATGCGTTACCATGCGAATTTCTGTGGGGCTTGTTCCATTGGCGAGCACCCCGCGATCAGCAAGGCGTTTTGAGACTTCCTGAGCGGAAAATCCGCTGGCTGAAACATCGAAGAACAGGATGTTGGTCATGACCTTGGCGGGATCAATTTTCACTCCGGGAATTTGCGCAAGGCCTTCCGCAAGGAACTTTGCATTCTCATGATCGATGTGCAATCGCTTCGGACTCTCTTCAAGCGCCACCAGGCCAGCCGCCGCAAGAATCCCGGCCTGACGCATACCCCCACCGAGCATCTTCCTCACCCTGCGGGCTTCATCGATAAATTGCCTGCTCCCCAGAAGTAGTGAACCTACCGGCGCCCCAAGACCCTTCGACAAACAAAACATTACTGAGTCAAACTTTCTCGTCAAATCGGCCACGGCGCGCCCCAGCGCCACGCTGGCGTTGAAGATTCGAGCCCCATCCAGGTGTACCGGAACACCACGCTGATGTGCTCGATCGCAGATCTCGTTTGCCACATCAAACGGGTACACCGAGCCTCCGGCAAGATTTGAGGTGTTCTCAATTTCAACCAGGCCCGTCCGGCAGTGGAATCCGCTGCCGGTATAGACAAGAGGTTCGATCTTGTTCCAGTTCAGGATTCCGTCAGGTGCATAGATCGTGCGTGCCACGCACCCGGAAAAAGCGGACATCGTTCCCATCTCGTGCACGTAGATGTGAGCCCGCTCTTCGCAAATAACGTCCTGGCCGTGCCGGGTATGCACCTTGATGGCCGTCTGGTTCCCCATGGTCCCGGAGGGAACAAAGAGAGCCGCTTTCCGCTCAAAAATCTCCGCGGCGTGAGCTTCGAGTTTGTTGATACTCGGGTCTTCGCGGTAAACATCATCGCCCACCTCAGCCTCAGCCATCGCACGGCGCATTGCCGGAGTTGGCCGGGTAACCGTGTCACTGCGGAGATCAATCACCGACTGATCCATAAGAATATTTCCACCCCCTGTTTTCTGGAGACCTCGCTACGAACTGATAAACTCCTGGAAGACTTCGTTTGAGACGAGCAAAGCGCTATCGGCCAGGCGGATTCGGCCGCCGATCCGTTCAAGCTGGCCGCCATTTTCAAGCGACTCGATCTTCTGCGCCCAGCGCTCGACGCGCTCGCGGCCCCAGCGCTCCCCGGCTTCTGCCAGATTGATACCTTCTCTTTGGCGCAATCCCAGGAAGAAGAACTCCTCCACCTGGGCGTCAGAAGATAGCGTCTGCTGCTCACAAATAGGCGATTTACCTCGCAGCACCTGGCCTTCATACTCCTCCACCGTCGTCGCGTTTGCCCAACGATGTTGCCCGTCGCAGGAATGGGCGCCTGCCCCCAAACCCAGGTAGGGCCTCAGTTGCCAGTATTTGCGATTGTGAATTGACTCAAAGCCCGGAAGTGCAAAATTCGAGATTTCGTACTGAATGTAGCCCTGCCCGCCAAGCAGGCGACGGGCGTGATCGTACGCATCCGCCATGAAATCTTCGTCAGGCACTTCATCAGCATGGTATCGGTCGCCGTGCCGCAGCACTTCGCGGCCAAGACGGCTTTTCTTGTCAATTTCGAAAAGATAAACCGAGAAGTGCTCAGGCCGTAGTCCAATTGCCGATTCCAATGTCGACTGCCACGTGTCTGCGGACTGGCAAGGAAGGCCGGCGATCAGATCCAGGCTGATATTTGAAAAACCATGGTCCCGCGCATCTTGAATCAATGCCCGCGTGTCTTCGGCCGAGTGCAGCCTTCCCACGGACCGAAGCTCGGCATCTGCAAAGGACTGGGCGCCAATGCTGAGCCGGTTCACACCAAACGCAAGCGCCTGTTTCAGGCAGTCGCTATTCGCAGAACCTGGCGTGACCTCAAGGGTAAACTCGACGCGCGGAACGAACTGGAATCGCCGCTGCAAGCTCTCGACGATCTCTGCCAGCCGATCACCACCCATGAGCGACGGCGTTCCTCCGCCGATATAAACCGAGTCAACGGGAGCGTTTAATAAATTCGTATCGATGCCGGCAGGTCTGTAAAACTCGGAAAGGTGTTTAATTTCCTCGCCCAGGGTTTGACAATAGCGATCGTATACGTCCTGGCGGACCACGCGGGAACTGAAGTTACAAAAGCTGCACTTTGAGGCACAGAACGGAACCTGAATGTAAATACCCAGCGTTTCCATGGCTAATCCGAGACAAGCTTGACATGCAAATCGCGGCGGCGCGGTCCATCAAACTCGCAGAAATAGACGCCCTGCCAGCGTCCCAGCACCAGGCGGTGGTTTTCAATCAACAAGGTCTTGGAAGCGCCGATGACCGCCGCTTTCAGATGGGAGTCGCAGTTGCCGTCGTTGTGCTGATAATCGGCGTTCGGAGGGGCAAGCTTCTTGAGGAAATCCGTAATGTCCTGACGCAACGCCGGGTCGTAGTTTTCGTTGATCAAAATGGCCGCGGTCGTGTGAGGAACGAAGACGTGGCATTGCCCGCTCTGAATCCCCGATTTCTCGATTAGTCGTTCGATCTGGCTGGTTATGTCCTTGAACTCCACGCGGGCGTGAGTTTCAATCTGAAGCGCGTGGTGCTGGTTTTTCGCCCTTTCCGGAATCGGAGCTTTGGCAGCTTGTTCAGACATCGTTCCCTCCTTCTTGCATTTTCAGGCAATTCTCAAGATCAGAAAGAATGGCTGATTCATTATAGCAAAAGGATTTCGCGATTCCCTCTTTGGTGGAGTCACCGCATTCAGTCGCAGCCGGGCTATTGCCGGTCAATTAGAGATTCATGATCCGGTGATCTGAAGAATCGGCAGGAACCTGCTCAAGCAGCCTGGGAAGCAACCCGTAGCCCGCACGTCCCAGAAAGTAGACTCCTCCCACCATCCGTTCCTGCAATTGCTTTTCGGGCATAATCGCCTGGAGGAGAGCGCGTTCGTGGCGTGCCAGAATATCCGACCGGCTAAGCGCAGCCCGCGTCATTTTCCCTTTCAGCCTCTCGACCTGATATTGAATCTTCTCTTCCACGTGGCTCAGGGCATCGATTAAAGTCGGATCGAGAACCTCAATATCTTTTCTCAGCCGGGCCAGCAGGCTCGCCAGGTCCCGCTCAGCCTGATCGAATCGTTCGGACCAGCCTTCAGCAAAAGCAGTGGACCCGATACGCCGGCCCAGGTGCTCTTTGCCCTGCCAGATGTCGTCAACCGATACTCGATATTTTTCCATCCAGCGTTCTATGCGCCGGTCAACCAGCGTAAAGCCACTTCGAGGGAACACGGCAGGCATGGGCCTGCCGAAAGCGGAATAAAGCACCTGCGCCTGGCCAAGATAGGCCAGCTCGGACGGTCCTGCAATGTAGGCGATGGTCGGCAGGATGGTGTCCTGAACAAGTGGACGGAGCAGAACGTTTGCGGAGAAATTGAGCGGACGCTCCTTGATTTCAGACTCGAGTTCTTCATGAGAGGCCGTCTGGGCATCGCCGATGGAAAACTGCTTGCCATCTGCGGTTGAGGCATGCACCGGCAAGCGGTTGCCTTCCCGCTGAGCAAAAAGCAGTGTCGACTCCTGCGCTATATGGACTTGTGCATGATAACCGGATCTGGTCAGCTCACCCGAACGCTGCTCCAGCAATGATCTCAAGTCGCCGGCTTGCCGCAGAGCCTTTTGATAGATGGGAGCACTCAAACGGTGGACAGCCTCGTCCAGCGGATCGAGCAGCACGACACCCCACTGGCCGAACAGGCGGGTAAAAAACTTCGCGAATGCCTGCGTCCACGTTGCCCCAGGCTGGTAAGTCGAACGAAGGTCTTCAAGCAATCGATTGCGATCATCGCCGGCGGGCAGGACTGATTCGAGACGGTCAAGTTGCTCAGTGATGGCCGCAGTCAGCTTGATGCGTCCAACCGGGGATTGTGGCGCCGGCCGCTCGCCCCTGTCGTGCAAATGAATCCGCTCGTAGTCGTCATTTAGCGTATAGGCCTGAGAGACTTCTTCCAGATCATGGTCCTCTGTTGCGAGCCAGAAGATGGGTACATTTTTCACACCCCGGGCTGAAAGAGACTGTGACACTCGTACCGCTGTCAGGGCTTTGTAGAGTGTGAATGCCGGGCCGGAAAGCAAGCCCACCTGCTGGCCGGTGACAACCGCAAAAGTGCCAGGATCGCTGAGAGCACGGATATTCTCGATCGTCTGATCGCTTGCTCCGAAAGCCTGGTTTTGCCGAAGAAGGATCTCTCCGAGCGCCTTGCGGTCCGTGCTTAAATCGCGAAGCTCTTGCGTCAGCCGGCTGTATGTTTCGGGATGAAAGGGCCGCCCGTTATAGAATCGCTCGACACGCTCGTTGTGCTCGAGATAATCCACCAGCAGCCTGCTGGAACCCGGAACTCGAGAATAAGGGAGCGACACGCAGTCCATAAAGTCTCCATGCTACACTGTTGATTGAAACGCAACAACGCCCCAGGGGAATTGCGGCAACCCTTTAATCGATGCCGCGAAGTTGGTTTACGATTCTAGTCGGGATTAAGAAATCAGGAAGCGGCGCGACGGTTCAGGTGGATCCCGGCCTTCCTGAGGGCTGCTCGTACTCTGCGTTCCTCGGTGGGACGTAACGGCAGAAGTGGCCCTCGAGGCTTTCCGCCTTTGTACCCGCAGAAGTCCGCCGCGCACTTGACCCCAGGAATCCCGCAGCGAACATTCACTTCCTGCACCATAGGGACAAAGCGGTGTTGAATTTTCAGGGCCGTCTCAGCTTCACCCTGGCAGTAGAGCCTGTAAAGTTCGACACAAACGTCCGGGATGTAGTTTGCGGGACCAAGGATCGCCCCCGCCGCTCCTGCCTGCAGGGCCTCGATCATGATCAGGGCCGACCCGACAAGGACGCGAAATCCGGGGTCCGCCTTTTTCAACACCTTGCGCAAGAAGTCGAGGTTCCCCGAACTCTCCTTGAGCCCGGCAATGTTCCCGTGCCGGGAAAGCCGGCCGATCGTCGCCGGGTCCATATGAATCCCGGTAAATTGAGGTATCGAATAAATCATGAGGGGACGCCGCAGGGTATCGGCGATCGTTGAGAAGTGCGCCGTAAGAGCGGCAGAGTCCATCCGGTTCTTGAAGTAACTGGGCGTCAGCACCAGCACGGCATCGGCGCCGCGGGCAATTGCCTCCTTGCTCAAGTGGATCGTCTGGCGTGTGGTTTCAACACCAGTTCCCACCAGCAGAAGCTGCGGTGTCCGGATCAGAGGCCTCGCCAATTCGACCAGCCGCAAACGCTCGGTCTCGTTCAGATAGGGGCCCTCGCCTGTGGAACCGGCCACAACAACACCGTCAAAGCCTCCTTTAACGTAACGGCGCAAGTTCGAGCGAAAGGCTCCTTCATCAATGTCGCCGCGACGATTGTACGGCGTCATAATTGGAAGGAATACGCCCTTAAGATTGGAAACGATCTCTTTGCTTGTCATTGAGTCAGTCACCTGAATTGAGCACTTGGGTCGAACCGGAACTTTGGGCCATCACTCGATCCGCCGAATGAAGTTCCTGCAGGCAGGCCACTTCAATTCCGCGATCGCGTTGAGCGCGGATGCCGTTCACAGCGGCAGTGGCGGCAGAAATTGTCGTAATACAGGTTACGCCGTGCTGGACGGCTGCGCGCCGTATCGCTTTCTCATCGTATCTTGATTCTCGGCCGAGCGGCGTGTTGATAATAAGGTCGATGGAAGCGTTTTTGATGTGGTCGACCACGTTCGGGCGCCCCTCTTCGACTTTATAGACTCGTTCGACTTTGATTTTTGCCGCCCGCAGGGCAGCCGCCGTACCCCGGGTCGCCATCAGCTTGAACCCAAGCGCAGCCAGTTCGTGCGCCAGGGTAGCGGCCTGCGGCTTGTCGTGGTTGTTGACTGAAATAAAGACGGTGCCCTTCAGCGGGATCCTCTGCCCAGCGGCGAGCTGGGCTTTGGCAAATGCCAATCCGAAACGCTCTGCCACCCCCATCACTTCGCCGGTCGATTTCATCTCCGGCCCCAGCACTGTATCGACGCCGGGAAACTTCTGGAACGGAAAGACCGGTGACTTGACATAAAAATAGCGGACGGGAAGTTCGGGTTCCAGCCCGAAAGAGCTCAGTTTTTCCCCAACCATCAAACGCGCCGCAACCTTGGCCAGAGGCACGCCGGTTGATTTGCTGACGTACGGTATCGTGCGCGAGGCTCGGGGATTAACTTCAAGCACGTAAACGTTTCCGTTCTGGATTGCATATTGCGTGTTCATCAACCCGACAACGTTCAGTTCGCGCGCCAGGCGTGTTGTGTAGCTTATGAGCGTGTGGCGGGTCTCGTCACGGATGTTGACAGACGGGAGCACGCAGGAGCTGTCGCCAGAGTGGATGCCCGCTTCCTCAATATGTTCCATGATTCCTGCTATCACCACGTCCGTGCCGTCGGACAACGCGTCAACATCCACCTCGGTGGCGTTTTCAAGAAAGCGGTCAATCAGGATTGGAAAGGCGCCTTCAAGTTCTTCAGCGCGGCGCACGTAATTCGCCAGCATCGTCTTATCGTAGGCAATCACCATGGCCCGCCCACCCAGCACATACGAGGGGCGAAGCAGAACCGGGTAGCCGATCCGCTCAGCAACTTCGAGCGCCTCATCCACGCTCATGGCCGTGCCGTTTTCCGGCTGCGGAATGCCCAAATCCTTGAGGAGCTTCCCAAAGTGTTTCCGGTCTTCAGCCAGGTTGATCGATTCGGGCGAAGTCCCAATGATGGGGACACCGGCCGCCTTGAGTTGTCGCGCCAGGTTGAGCGGAGTCTGGCCGCCGAACTGAACGATGACGCCGGCTGGATGTTCCTCCTCGACAATCGACATGACGTCTTCAAAGGTCAGAGGTTCAAAGTACAGCCGGTCTGAGGTGTCGTAATCGGTCGAGACGGTCTCAGGATTGCAATTCACCATGATCGTCTCGTAGCCTTGCTCCTTCAGCGCATACGACGCATGGACGCAGCAATAATCAAACTCAATTCCCTGCCCGATGCGGTTGGGCCCGCTGCCCAGAATCATGATCTTCTTGCGATCGGTCGGTTCGGCCTCATCCTCGTCCTCGTAGGTTGAGTAGAGGTACGGCGTGAACGATTCAAACTCCGCCGAGCAGGTATCCACGCGCTTGAAGACCGGCCGAACGCTGCCCTCCAGCCTCTTGCGCCGGATCTCCTCACCGCTCACCCCCCACAACTCGCCAAGATGCAGGTCTGAGAAGCCCAGGCGTTTTGCTTCACGCAGCACTGATGCCGGCGCGGACTGAGCGTCGAATCGCTTGAGTTCATTCTGCATTACCACCATCTGCCGGACCTGGTCGAGGAACCACGGATCGATCTGAGTGATCTCGTTGAGCGTCTCAACGCTCTCACCGGCGTTGAAGGCGTACAACACATCCCACAGCCGTTCCGGATTCGGCGTGGATAAACGGCGGAACAGCTCATCGCGGTCGGCCGGAGGCTTGGGAGGCTTGCGGCCCGTTTCGAGAGAGCGCACGCCTTTCATAAAAGCTTCCTTGAACGTTCTGCCGATCGCCATCGCTTCCCCAACCGATTTCATCTGCGTTCCAAGCCTCGGATCGGATTCGGGGAACTTTTCCTGCGCCCACTTGGGAATTTTCACGACGACGTAATCGAGGGTGGGCTCAAAACACGAAGGTGTTTTCTTGGTGATGTCGTTCGGAATTTCGTCCAGGCGGTAGCCCATGGCAAGCCGCGCCGCTATTTTCGCGATGGGGAACCCGGTAGCCTTCGAAGCCAGCGCCGAGCTGCGGGAGACGCGCGGGTTCATTTCAATCACGACCATGCGGCCCGAGCCGGGCTCGACGGCAAACTGGATGTTGGAGCCGCCGGTCTCTACACCCACGGTGCGGATCACCTTGAAGGCGGCATCGCGCATCTGCTGATACTCTTTGTCGGTCAGCGTCTGCGCCGGGGCGACGGTGATGGAATCGCCCGTGTGGACTCCCATGGGATCAACGTTTTCAATGCTGCAAATCACAACGGCGTTGTCTGCGTGATCGCGCATCACCTCGAGCTCAAACTCTTTCCAGCCCAGGACGGATTCCTCGACCAGAACTTCATGGACCGGACTCAGATCAAGTCCGAACCGGATACGTTCTGCAAGTTCTTCACGGTTGTACGCAATGCCGGAGGAGGCTTTCATCGCCGCCTCAACCGAGTTCACCAGCACGCTGCGCGGAACGTCCAGCCCGATCTTCCGCATTGCGTCCTTGAACCAGAGGCGGTCCTCGGCAATCTTGATGGCTTTGGGCGAGGCACCCATCAGCTTGACCTGGTAACGGTCCAGGATTCCCTTCTCAGCCAACTCGACGGCAAGGTTCAACGCGGTCTGCCCGCCCACCGTTGGCAGCACAGCGTCGGGACGTTCGCGGGCAATGATGGCCTCGAGATACTCGGCTGTCAAAGGTTCGACATAGGTGCGGTCGGCAAATTCCGGGTCGGTCATGATGGTTGCGGGATTTGAGTTCACCAGCACCACTTCATAGCCGTCGGCTTTGAGTGCCTTGCAGGCCTGTGTGCCGGAATAGTCAAACTCGCACGCCTGGCCAATTACAATCGGCCCCGAGCCGATAATCAAAACTTTGTGGATGTCAGTACGTTTGGGCATTTAGTCAATTATGAATTATGAATTGCGAACTCCGAATTAATTGCTTTGTCTTGGCACGCATGAGGCCGTGCCCTGGCGATCCCGCCGCCCCCTCTATCGTTTCACCTTCTTGAACTCTTCCATCATTTTCACAAACTCTTCGAACAGGTACGCCGAGTCATGCGGGCCGGGCGATGCTTCCGGGTGATATTGCACGCTGAACAAGGGCAACGAGCGGTGGCGCAGACCCTCAAGCGTGTTGTCATTCAGGTTGCGGTGCGTCAGGATAACTTCGCTCGCCTTCAGCGAATCCGGGTCGACCGCGAAGCCGTGATTGTGCGCGGTGATTTCCACCTTGTTGGTCTCAAGGTTCAACACCGGATGGTTGCCGCCGTGGTGCCCGAACTTCATTTTGTAAGTCTTACCGCCCAGTGCCAGCCCGGTAAGCTGATGGCCAAGGCAGATCCCGAAAATCGGCACCCGGCCCATCAGGTCCCGGATGTTTCGCACCGCATACTCGACGGGTTCAGGATCGCCCGGTCCGTTGGATAGGAAGACGCCATCCGGCTCAAGCGCCAGGACATCTGCGGCCGAAGTGGCAGCCGGAACAACCGTCACCCTGCAACCTGTATCGACGAGGCGCCGCAAGATATTGTGCTTGATGCCGAAGTCGTAAGCCACAACGTGACGGCGAAGCTCGCCTTCCGCCGGGGCTTCCGGCTGGTAGATGTCCGCGGATGGCTCGCTCCAATCGTAGCGCGCTCCGGTTGTCACCCGGCTGGCAAGGTCTAATCCGACGATGCTGGGCGAGGCCTTTACCTTGCGCAACAGGCTCTGCTCATCGAAATCCGCCGTAGACAATACGGCGCGCATGCTTCCGTGTGTTCGGATGTGCCGCACCAGTGCACGCGTATCGATATCGGAGATAACCGGCAGCCCGAAATCCGCAAGAAACTCGGAGACGGATTCAACCGACCGCCAGTTGCTGGCAAGCTCAGCGAGCTCGCGAACCACCAACCCTTCCGCAAAAGGGGACGATGCCTCGGAATCCAGCGGATTGGTGCCGTAGTTACCGATGTGCGGGTAGGTCAGGCAGACGATCTGGCCCGCGTAGGAAGGATCCGTGAGAATCTCCTGGTACCCGGAAAGAGACGTGTTGAAAACAATTTCGCCAAAGCGTTCGCCGGCAGCGCCGTAACCGCGGCCGCGAAAAACCTTTCCGTCTTCCAGTACAAGAATTGCCTGCATTTCTTCTCCGACCGGACGCTGCCTGACGCTCTCTATCCGCTGCACCTCAAACACCCTGGAGCGTCCGGGTGCTGCTGTTCAAAGGTTGCCCAATACTATATCTGGGTGATTAAGCCAGAGCCACGAAGATTTTTTCAACCAGCCTGCACGAAAAAGCTGATTACTGTAGAGAACCTAAATCGCTGAGAGGCCAATAGGCAAAAACCGCCTTCCCGTAAATGTACTTCCGATCAACCGTTCCCCAATCCCGGCTGTCGTTCGAAAAAACACGATGGTCCCCCAGGACGTAGTAGTGGTTCGGCGCCACGTGAACCGGAGTGCACGTCTGGTCGCCAAGGTAAGCCGAAGGAACATAAGACTCCTTCAGCAGCTTGCCGTTTACATAAACCTGCCCGTTCTTTATGCTGACCCAATCGCCGGGCAGACCAATGACCCGCTTGATAAACGACTCCGCCGGGTTCAACGGGAAGTGAAAGACGATAATATCTCCGCGATGGATCGACTCAACATGGTACACGATTCTGTTGACCACAATCCGTTCATGATTCTGCAGCAGCGGCAACATGCTGGTCCCTTCCACCTGCACCGGTTGATAGAGGAAGAAAAAGGCCGTGAAGACCAGCAGGACCGAGAGGACCGTGTCTCTCAGCCAATAGCGGCTTTCAAAAAAACTGGTCCATCTGCTGGAATGCGCCCGGGGCACGGAGGGAAAGCAATCGTCGAGAATATTTCTTTCCTGCATCGCTCGGTAGATAAATTATATACCATAAAACTGTTAGCTGATTCCAGACATCGCAGCGCGGGCCTGCTCCGTGTGACCCCGTGCTGTTAGAATACGGGTTCCGGAAGCTCAACGCGCATGCGCCACATCTACGCCCTGATCATTCCCGCCTTGAACGAAGCTGAAACTCTTGCCGACCTGCTTCATCAGATTCCTTATGGCCTGTTTTCCCAGATTATCGTGGTGGACAACGGCAGCCGAGACTCGACCTCGGCGGTGGCTGCCGCGGCTGGGGCCGAAGTTGTCTATGAGCCCAGACGTGGCTACGGGCAAGCTTGCGCCAGTGGCATTCAAAAGCTTCAGCGCTCCATTACGGCCGTTGGTTTTATGGATGCGGATCTTTCGGACAATCCCGGGGACCTTAAGCCGATGGTGAAATGTTTTGATGACGACGCGTGGGACATGGTGCTGGGATCGCGCGTGCTCGGGAACCCTGAGCCGGGTTCGCTGACGCCCATGCAACGTTTCGGCAACTGGCTTTCCACCAGCCTGATTGCCCTGATCTGGCATGTTAAATTTACTGATCTTGGACCCATGCGCATTCTCCGTCGCGAGTCTCTTGATGGTCTCAGCCTTCGGGACCGCTCATTCGGCTGGAACGTAGAAATGCAGGCCCGGGCCGCACAATTGGGTCTGAGAGTGCGCGAGATCCCCGTGGATTATCGGCGGCGTTTGCGTGGCCGTTCGAAAATTTCCGGGTCGGTCCTCGGAAGCCTACGTGCCGGAACCAAAATACTCTGGACGATCCTGCGCTGTTGCCTTGCGCCCTTGGCGTCCTCTACATAGGGTTCCTGAATTGATTTGCCGCTCTGTCTGGTCGAAAGGAAGGAAGGCTGCGGGTCGCGGGCACATCGGAACGCCAAGTCTACGATTGATTTCATTTGACCCGCGTGTTACCCGGTTCAAATAACGCTTCGCTGCCCGGAACGGAAAGAGCACAACCACCAACTCGAGATGAATAGAGTTTCGACTGTTCAATTCCTTGTGTTCGTTTTCGCCATTTGGACCTCCCTTGTGACGCCGGCTTATTGCCGGGGCGCCGCCAATCTGCCTTCCGGGCCTTCCCCGGTTGCAGCTCAACCCTATCAAAGCACGGCAGGGCCGTATTGGGCCGAACACGGGCGTCTGACATTCGGCTTTCAATTGGGCCTTGCTCTTGAGAACAGCATCCCCCGCGACCTTTCACATATCAACATGATTATTGCGCAGCCGCAGATCGGAATGATCGTCTGGAACTCTCCGCACTCGCGGCTTCCGATCAAGCGCTTTGAGCTGGTCAGTGAAGGGATTCTGGGTGGCTCGACTCATCCCGGAGGTGAGTTGTTCGGGACTTCCCTCTTATTTCGCTTTGGGCTGAAGCCCATGGGCCGGTTTGTGCCGTATATCGATGCAGGCTCCGGACCTGTCCATACTACGATCGACACAAGGGCGTCCGAACTCACCGGCAGCACGCAATTCCTCTCGCAAGGCGGCGCAGGCCTGCAATGCTTCTTCGCGCCCGGGCGGGCCGTGGTTTTCGAGTATCGATACTTCCACATGTCGAACGCGGGCCTTCAGCCGCCGAACCCCGGGTTTAACGGC